>JBNGDO010000171.1:0-10331 GCA_049975385.1 Anaerolineae bacterium
GCCCGCAAGCGCAAAAACACCCTTAAAAAAATAGCGGCTTTAGCCGCCCGCTCCGGCGACAGTGTGACACCTCGACAATTTTAGGATAGACTCTAAGCCTTATCTCAAAATTTAAGGAGGCATTGCGATGGCGAAGGGTATTTCTGTTCACATTGGTCTCAATCGTGTTGATCCCAATCACTACCAGGATGCGGATGGCAATCCATGGGATGGGAAACTCGCGGGGTGCATCAACGACGCTAAGGCGATGCAAGCCCTGGCTGAAAAGCGTGGTTTCACGTCACAACTACTCGTGGACAATGCAGCCACGGCAAAGAGCGTTACAGACGCTATCACCAATGCTGCAGATTCTTTGCGGAGCGGCGACATTTTCTTCATCAGTTACTCAGGTCACGGCGGTCAGATCCCGGACCTGAAAGGCGATGATGAGGAAACAGACAATATGGATGAGACATGGTGCCTGTTCGACCGGCAGCTCGTGGACGACGAATTGTATGATTTGTGGAGCAAGTTCGCTCCAGGGGTACGCATCTTTATGCTCTCCGATAGTTGCCACAGCGGAACGATGGCGAAAGACCCAATGGCCAAAGACATTATGAGCAACGAGCCAAGTCCATTCCGGGTTATGCCACCTGGCGTCCAGAAGGGCACCTATGCCAACCATAAAACCGAGTACGACGACATCCAGAAACAACATCCTCTTGGCGATCGTGTTTACGTCGAGTCCAGCGTCATTTTGATCTCTGGATGCCAGGACAACCAGCTCTCCTACGATGGGGACGATCATGGAAAATTCACCGGCACCTTGCTCCACGTCTGGGACGATGGCAAGTTCGAAGGCGATATCCGGCGATTCTGGAAAACCATCGTCGACAATATGCCGTTTTACCAAAGCCCCAACCTATACAAAGTCGGCGCTTCGAATCCGAAGTTTGAGAAACAGCCGCCGTTCACGATTGGCGACCTTGCCGGCGAAGAGCCAGAACCGCCGGTGTCCGAACCTGAGGCACCTGTCCCTGAAAAGCCATGCTCCAAGCCCGAGAAACACGAGAGCGCCAAGATGCCTATGCCCACCACACCATCGACGTTCAAAGCCGCGCCGAAAGCCCTGCAAGAGGCATGGCTCACGCATATGGTGAACGGCTTCAAGAACAGCGAGACTATGTTCCAGCGAACGCTTGGAGCGTTTATGAAACCTTACCAGCTCACCGTCTGGTCGTATGGCATTCTCTTCGCCGTGGGCATCGGGCTGTTTATCACGTCCGCGGTGATTGGCCTTACCCGAGATCAACCGGTGGTGGCGATTGTATTTAGCGGATTGGGCGTCGCGACCTTTGTCACCTTCTTCATCCAGCAACCGCTACACGCCCTAGAGGAAAACCTCGAGTTCATCACCTGGCTAGGAGTAACGTTCAACACGTATTGGGCGCGGCTGATGTACATGCTCGACGACAAGACGATCCAGAAAGACCTCAAGGTGGCCGAGAGAGATTTTATTGGCAACGTGGAAAAACTTATTGACAAGCACGCGATTTTGCGTGGAAAGCGCATCGTGCCAAAAGAACCACCGGCCGAAGAAGAAGGTGAAAACGAACCGGAGGAAGAGGCTGATAAGCCAGATACACCCGAGAGTTCAGGTAATCCTGAGGGCGAAAAGTGAGTGGTGAGGATATGGGCACGAAGGGTAAATGGACGACCTTGACCTACATCGCCGCACACAACAACCTCGACGATTACGGCACACGAAGTGCACAGCAGATCCTCAGTGTAGGCAGCGACGCAAATGTGCGACACGGGGTGCTGCTGGACCTTCAGGACGGTGCGACGCGCTTCGTTGCCGGTTCGTCTGGTAACAGGGCGGATGAAGAGCACCTTTCAGACTACGACTCCGGCGATCCGGGACGCCTGATCGAAACGGCGAAGTGGGTGTTTGACAAACATCCAGCCGACCATTACGCTCTGATCCTATGGAGCCACGGGACAGGATGGCAGCCCAACGAAATCCGCAGCGTCGCTGAAAAGGTCCATGGTGCGAGTGAGCTTGAGACAGGTGAGGACCGCGCCTTGATCCGCGGCAGCCGTGTGCTGTTTCGCACATCGCTTGCCGGTATGTTAGCGCCGGAGAGTTCAGCCGAACGCGCCATCCTTTTCGATGACGGGACAGGGCACGCGCTGGACACCTTGCAACTTGGCAACGTCGCCAAAGAACTCTCCGAGTTCGTCGGGCAGAAACTGGACCTGATCGGTATGGATGCGTGTCTGATGGGTTCGATTGAGGTTGCTCACCAATTGCACAAGTATGCCGCCTATATGGTGGCCTCAGAAGAACTTGTGCCCGCACAGAGTTGGCCCTATGATAGCATCTTCAACCAACTGAAGCTGGTCCCGGATATGACTGCGCGGGTATTGGCGAACATCATCGTAGAACGGTACATCACCTACTACACACACCACAAACCACCATTCAACAGCGGCGACGTCACCAAGATCGCACTTGATTTGTCAAAGACAGCGACATTCGTGGCGGCGATGCGGACGCTTTCGCAGGTGCTGATCGAAACTATGCCACAGGCGCTTGCGTGTCTCGAACAGGCCCAGACCGACACCTATTTCGAAGAGACGTATGATGAATTGCGCATCAACAACAAGTTTGGCTATCATCTTTGGGACATCATCTCAATGGCGCGCCATCTGTCCGAAAACTGCGATGTCGGTGCTGTCAAAGATGCTGCGACGAAGATTCTACAATCTTTTACGGACAGTGGAATGGTCATACGCTCCGACCACCGAGGGCCATGGTTTGATCACATCGGCGGGCTAAGCGTTTACTGGATCCCGCCCAAAAAGGCGCAGACACGCCACATCGCGGAAGCGTATGCGAAGGTTGATTTCGCGCAGGATGCTTCCTGGCATGCGATGCTGGAGGCCTATCGCTACTCAGAATGAGTGACTCAAATTGAGTTGCCCAGATTGAGTCAGGAACGACGAGGAGGCTATGATGCAACACGAAGATTTTGTCATCATGATGACGGATGTGCACCAGGCTGTCAAAGATGACACACCTATGGTGATGTTTCGCGTGTCTGTGCCCGGACGGGTAACTGACGGGCAGGAAACGGGATACGACAGACGCGCGGTGGGCCGACTCACAGCAAACTGGGATTCCATATCCCCCAATCTTAACCAGGTCGTCAAGCTCGGGCAACTATTGGGAGATGCGCTATTCCCAAAAGGGCCAGTACGCGATGCATTCCTCAGCAGCCTGAGTGTGCACAAAAACACCCCAGATTCGCGGTTGCGGATTGTTCTGAACATAGCGCGCGAGCTACAGCTCGTGCCTTGGGAATTCGCCTTGTTCCACACCGAACAGGGCGAGGCAACGCAGAATGAGATGCTGGGCTTGATGTCACAGGTCTCCATCGTGCGCCAACTCGATCGCGTCGTGCCGAACCTGGCAGGCACGCAAGCGGCAACCCATCCGGTGCCAATGGTGATGGCCTTGGCGGATCCCACATACCTGCTTAATCTCGAAGAGGAACGCAGGATCGTAGAGGATAGTCTCAAAGCCGCAGAGCACATTCAAGCCACTTACGTCGAGAATGCGACCTCTGCGACGCTACTGGGCGGTCTGGACCAGGTCCATCTGTTTCATTTTGCGGGACATGGCACGTTCATCGAACGCAACACGCCGGGCGCAACGTTCGGGACCGGCGCGCTAGTCTTGGATGACGGTTTCGGCGGGCAAAGCCCCCTTGAAGCACCGTTGGTCGCGCCACGATTGGTCAATGCGGGTGTTCGTGCCGCGGTCTTAGGCGCGTGTTTGACGGCCAAACGCGACCAGGTCCAAATGTGGAGCAGTACCGCAGCGAATTTGATCAACGGCGGTGTCGGTGCAGTGGTGGGCATGCAATATGTCATCCTCGACAAGAGCGCCATCGCCTTTACCAAGGCATTTTACGAAGCTCTGACCCTGGGTTTTCCCGTAGATCAAGCAGTGACCAAAGGTCGCATCGCGATCTTCGAGCTAGGCGATTGCCGTGGTTTTGGCACGCCGGTGCTGTATATGGGGGATTGCGACGGTGTGGTTTTCCCTGAATTCACCAACGATCCAGCCTTGATCGAAGAACGGGCGAAACTGCGATTGGTGGTCAACTTGAGCGTTGGCACCGTCGCGGGAACCGTAACCGGTATAGAGGTAGCCAAAATGTCCGAGGGTGAAGCGAAGGCCGACATAACCACCCTCGATGTCGATGAAGGGGGCATCGTGACCGGTTTCGAGGCAGGATCGCTCACGGGCGGTGATGTCGATGTGAAGATAAAAGCCGGCGATGTGGCGAAGGGCGCCAAGGTCGTTGGAATAACGGCAAATGAGATAGGCGCTGGCGATTCATCTGTGCAAGAGACGGCGGAGAATGTCTCTGGGGACTTAACCGGTGTTGAGATTGGTGATCTTTGAAGGGAGTTACGTATGAAATGCCCAAATTGTGGAAACGATAATATTCCCGAGGATGTGCATGTTTGTCCTGAATGTGGAGAGGAGATTCAAAAAGTTCCCCGCCCATCACCGGCAATTTCAGTAGACATAGACGCGGAGAACATAAAAGATGCCGCAAGCGTCATCGGTGTGAAAATCGGCGAATACAAAGCCAACTTCGAGCAAGGCAGCGTCGTGAACCAGCATATCATCGTCAACAACACGATGGAATTCGGGCCTGAATTCCTGGAAGCGCTGATGAAGGCACTCATCGCACATCAACACATAGATAAAGTTGCCGTGCAAGACCTGGGAACACTACCGCTCCCGGAAAATGTGAACGATCAGATCGAGCAGATCACGGCTGCACAGAAAGAAGTGGCCGCTCGAGGTATCCCGATTTCAGCACAGGCATTATGCCATCTTGGTAGACTGGCCGCCTCCCGCCGTCAATACGAGGAGGCATTGAGCTACTTCCGCCAGGCGACGCAGGCAGACCCGCAATACTCGGATGCCTACGAGGCCATCGTGGGTTTGCAACAGAGCCGGGCGATGCAAGATATCCAGGCGCGTAACTATGACGCAGCGATGAGCAAGTTGGCAGAGGCGCGTACCGCGGCTATGCACACCGATCCCCTGGATCCAGAAGCGCTGGCCTTACGCGGCTACATTGCCAAGACGCTGGCACAGATCTACGAAGCGCGAGGCAACCTTTCAGAACGACAAACATACTATGATGAAGCCGCGCGATTCTTTAGCCACGTCGTGCAATTGGACCCCAACAATGCCGCCGCACACAATGGCCTGGGAAACGTCGAATACGCTCGTGGCAACCTCGATCGCGCCATTGCCGCATATCGCCGGGCCGTCGAGTTGATCCCATACTACACAGCAGCCTATCACGATCTTGCGTTGACGTTTGAGGGCAAGATGGAGGCCGAACCCCAGCACAGGAACAAGTGGTGCAAAGAAGCATTGCGCGCGTGGCGGGAAGCCTATCGCCTGGCACCGAACGATCACACCTTTTCTGAGCGCGACGTCGTCAGGATTGGGCAACAGATCCTGTGGTTGGAACAGCAATGTCCTTAGCTTGATTTAGCTGGCAGCTTGACTCAGGCACCAACATATTTGTATGCTAGGCAAGTAGTCCATCCAAAAGGGATGCCGGGCGGCTCACGAATTCTGCCAAGTGGATGGTGGCAGTGTCCAGCCTGGTGAGTTGGCCCGAAACCTGGCTGACCAGCTGACGGGCACGGTTTTGGGGTTTGACAAAGAAATCGAGGCCATACTGGCGGACCGCATCGTCAATGCACCTACAAAAGGAGGTCGCAATGTCCGAGGAAGAAAACGCCATTTGGCAGCAAATTCACCACAGCGGCACGCCGATTGTGGACCTGCACGTCCATCCGGCGCTCAAAGCCTATCTTTTCAAGCGGATCCTCACACTGCGCTATGGCGCAGCTCGCGCGTTCAATCCTCTGAGCCTGCGCACCGACTTCAAGACGCTCAAGGAAGGAGGGCTGGATGTGCTCCTATCCACCGCCTACGCGCCGGAGCGAGATATCGTCAGGGACTGCATCTACCTCAAATTGCTCACAATTCTGTTGCCGGTCACCTACCGGCGCGTCTTTAACCGGGACTATTTCGACGTCACCTGGCACATCCTCGATCTGATGGAGGAACAGGTGCGCCGTTCGGGCAAGGACGGCAAGCCAAAGGCGCAAATGGTGTTCTCGGTGCAAGAACTGGAGGCGCTCCTCAGCCAGGAAAAAGCCGACAGACCGATTGCCGTCATCCACAACGTGGAAGGCGCACACAGCCTGGATGGCAAGCTGGAGAACCTGCAACGGCTGTTCGACCGCGGTGTGGCCTATCTAACGCTGGCCCATTTCTACGAGAACGAGGCCGTTTCTCCGGTCTTTCCTTACCCGGAAAGCGTGCAAGGTTGGGGCTGTTTTCCATACGGACGCGATCTGACCCGTGGACTGACCGATTTTGGCGAGCAGGTCGTCGAGGCGATGGTGGAGATGGGGATGATCATCGATATCAGCCACTGCACACCGTTCGCGCGTGCGCGAATCTACGACATCGTCGGCAATCGCCGCCCGATCATCGCCTCGCACGTGGGCGCATACGAGATCAATCCCAGCCCTTACAACCTGAAAGACTGGGAGATCCGGCGGATTGCGGACTCAGGTGGCGTCGTGGCGGTGATCTTTATGAACTACTGGCTGATGCCGCACGAGACCAAGCGTGGCTTGAACTTCATCACACGCACCATCGACCACCTCGTTCGCGTCGGAGGAAGCGACCACGTGGGCATCGGCACAGATTTCGACGGGTTCACCGATCCTCCGGACGACATGAAAGACGCTTCGGAGCTTCCCCGGCTCACGCAACGCCTGCTGGCCGAGGGATACAGCCGGACGGAGATCGAAAAGATCTGGGGGATCAATGCCCTGCGCGTGCTCCACGATGGGTGGGGGAAATAGGAAAGGGTACTCAATACACTCGGAAACTGTGAAGTTCTAGCTTCGCACAAAGTGCGTTTTTCACAAGACTAGAGTGCACCGAGTATACACAAAAAAGCGCAGGCTATCTCTAGCCTGCACTCTGTGGCGAACTGCCATCTGATGCTTATCTGGTAGAAGTCCGGTCGCCACGGTTGATCATTATGTCGAGCGAGCAACGGCGAGTACCGGCCCTCCTGATTGTAGCGAGGCTTTATCCGTCCTTGCTCTGGCCTTCTGTTGTTGGTACACATTCGTCGCCGAAGGATAATATTGATTCACTTTGTCGATCAACTCCAACACCTGGATGGGCTTGGACAAATAATCATCGCAACCAGCCGCCAGGAAGCGCTCGCGATCACCATGCATCGCGGAGGCAGTAATAGCGATAACGGGAATATCGCGAAGTTCGGCGTCGGCCTTGATGTGCCCGACAACTTCCATCCCGTCCATCTTGGGCAGGCCAATATCGAGGAGAATCAGAGGCGGTTTCAATTCCTGAACCATGGCCCATCCGCTCTCGCCATCAACCGCTTCAATGATGTCGTATCCACGCCGCTCCAGAGTGCGGCGTACCAGACGGCGATTATGCGGATTATCTTCGATATATAGGACTATTTTTCGCTCAATCATCATTGGATTTCATTCGGCTCATTTATACGTATAGACGGGACAAGCTATTAGTTTATCCCCACGACAAACCAATAGCCTGTCCCGCCCAACCCCAGTATTAGCATTACCTTATCCCACTCTATAACTATCTATAGGATATCACAGTTTTCTTGCCGTTACGTTTGCGTTATGTGGCAACTATGTTGCGATTGTGTTTGTCAGTAAACGCAACGCTGTCGCGCATTTACTCCGGCAAAATTGTTTCAACGTGCGCCAGAAAGCTGCTGCCTTGTTTCTCTGGCGCTTGCTCTAATTCCATCTCGTCCCCTAATAGTTCCACAACGTGATGGACGAGTTCTTGACTGCCGAAGGTACCCTTCTGCCAAATGGACTGGGTGTGACGGCGCAAGCGCGTCCACTCCTCAGTTGTCAGGGATTTTGCCGAAACGATCACCACCGGGATTTCGTTGGTGCGCGAGTCGGCCTTGAGCTTCTCCAGAATGGCGAACCCATCCATGCCGGGGATGGTTAGATCGAGCACCACCAGGTCGGGCTGGCGCTGGCGCACGAGGTCCAGGCCATCTGCACCGTTGTGTGCCTCGAAGATGCGATAGTTCTTGTAGCGCAGCAGCAACCGGCGGATGAGGCGGCTGTCGTGGAGATTATCGTCGATGATGACGACGGTGGTGATTTGCTCATCGAGTTGCTCCAGGGTAGAGATCAGGCCATCTTTAGAGTAGTTACTGGTTGTATCGGGCGCAGGCTCTCCTGGCGTCTCGTTTTCAACCGGGACCGCCATCTGCAGATGGAAAGCGTAACGATCTTCGAGCGCGTGTTTCTCGGCGCTGAAGGTGTGCCCGGAACAATTGACGACCACGCGTTCGTCGGAGCGAATTACGCCCTCGGCTATGAGCTTTTCCAGCCCGGCAAAGGCGACGCTGGCCGCCGGTTCCATCGAATAGCCTTCGATGCGCGCAACGCGTCGCATGGCGCGGAACGCTTCTCCATCGCTGACCATCAGCATCATGCCGCCATACGTGTCGGTGGCCCTTTTGAGGTTGGTATAAGCCATGCCCGGATCGCCCGTCGAGAGCACGGTGATCAACGTGTCGGGCAGCACTGCTTCAGCCTTAGCCTGCCCCTGCTGCCATGCCCTCGCCATCGGCGCACAGCCTTCGGCTTGCACGATGGCGAGTTTAGGCACCCGGTCGATCAGGCCGGCGGCGTGCAGTTCGACAAAGCCCTTCAAGACGCCCAGCGGACCGATACCGCCGGAGACGGCCTGCACGTACCAATCCGGAGCGCGCCAGCCCAACTGCTCCGCGATTTCCAGCGCGATGGTCTTCATGCTCTCTTTGCCGGAGATGGGCTTCGCGCCACCGTCGCGGTAGATACCACGACGGACGGCAAAATCGGCGGCGATCTCTTTGGCCTGATCGTAGGTACCGGTGATCTTGATGACTTCCGCACCGTACAGCGCCAGTTCTCGCATTTTTTCCGCCGGGACACTACTCGGCAGAAAGACCCAAAACTTGATGCCCGCGCGGGCGCAGTAGGCGGCGTAGGCAACGGCAGCGTTGCCGGTAGACGCAAGCACCAGTTCGTCGATGCCCTGCGCCTTGAGCACGCTCGTGGTGAAAGCCGCCTGGCGGTCTTTGAAAGAGCCGGTAGGCTGACGGCGCTCGTCTTTGATCCAGATTTCTCTTTGCTGATGCTCTAGTTCGCGTTCCAGACCCCAGGCGCGCGTAAGGGGCGTCCAGCCCTCGCCCCCCCATCGCGTTGAAGACAAACTGCTCAGGAAAAGGCAGCAACTCGCGGTAACGCCACAGATCATACGGGCGTTTCTCCAAAAGCGCCGGCCAATCCTGCGGCATCACCGGAGTGTCATACTTCGCATCCAACCAGTTGCCACCACAGGCCGAACAGGTGCTGGCGAACAGGTCCGCCGGCATCGTGTGCCCGCACTCCAGGCATTTTACTGCGGTGAATAATGTTTTCATATTTACCTAGCAATTGCGCCTTAAGGCGCGGGACAGAGTGTGTTTTTTCGTTTTCGGGCTACGCCCGAAAACGAAAAAACACCATAGATTTTAAAGTTACGCAGCAGCCGGCAAATGAACGGTAAAGGTACTACCCTCACCAAGCTTGCTTTGCACCGTGAGCTGTCCGCCGTGCAACTCCACCAGCAGCCGCGTGATGGACAGCCCCAGGCCGGTCCCTTCCGCGCGACGGGTGAACGAGCCATCGACCTGGCGGAAGCGCTCAAAGACTGTATCCATATCTTCCTCGGCGATGCCGATGCCGGTATCCTCGATGGCGATGCAAACCTCCTCGTCCACACTGTAGGCGCGCATAGTGATGCCGCCTGTTTCGGTAAACTTGTAGGCGTTGGAAATCAGGTTGTTCAACACCTGCGTGATGCGGATTTGATCGGCGTAGATCTGCGGGAGATCGGGTTCTGCCTCGAAGCTGAACGTCAGTGGACTATCGATGAACAGACCCGCGTTGTTGCTCTTGACGATGTCGAGCAAGTTGGGAACGTCGATAGTCTCCATGTGCAGTTCCATACGCCCGGCCTCGATGCGCGCTAGATCGAGCACGTCGTTGATCAAGTTGAGCAAATGTTGGCTGTTGGTCTCGACGGACTTCATGTCCTCATAACTGTCCTCTGGGATTTCGCCCTCGAGATCCATCAACAGCAATTGGACGTAACCGATGATAGAGTTCAGCGGCGT
>JBNGDO010000172.1:0-10290 GCA_049975385.1 Anaerolineae bacterium
GAAGCAAGGTTGTGAGGAGGATAGAAACAGTTATGGAAGAAGAAATCGATCTGCGGATTTATATCGACATTCTGCTCAAGTGGTGGTGGCTCATCGCTTTGGGCGCGATTGTGGTGGGGGCCGGCGCGTATGTATACACCGCGAGCCAGACGCCGGTCTATCAGGCCACGGCCGGCGTGGTCTCGCTGCGCAGCCGCGTGGAGATTTCCCTGGGATCGGGTTTCGAGTCGGTGAGCGAGGATGATTTCTCGTTGGGGCCGCAAGCCTCGAGCGTGGTGCTCGACCGCAACCAGCGCCGTCTCAACACGCTTACCGGTATGGTGCGCAACGGCTCGATTGCACGGCAGGTCGCCGGTGAGCTGCGGGAGATCTTGGACGAAGAGGATGCCGATCCTGCGCGACTGCTGGAGTACGTCGAGGGCCGGGTCTTGAGCTTGAACGGCGGCGGTGACAGCGATACTATCCAGATCGTCGTCACGCACCCCAACCCGCTTATCGCGGCGGAGATCGCCAATGCCTGGGCGCGCGCCTTCGAGGTCCACGTCAACGCCATCTACGGCGAGGCGGCGTATAGCCCGTTCGCCGATATCGGTGGGCAGGTGGCTACGGCGAAAGCCGAGTACGACCAGGCCCAGACCGCCTGGGTCGCTTTCCTGAATACCGAAGACCGCATCGCGGAATTGCAGCGTCAGGTCGCCGAGGACGAGGCCGTGATCGAGAAGCTGCGCTCGGGGCGCCAGGACAGCGTCGCGGCAGTGACCGATGCTCAGGTGTCCGTGCAGCGACGGCTACTCGATACCTCGGTCGTCGCCGAGGTGGACGCGAACCTGAAGGTGTTCGAGAAGCAGCGCGATGAGCTGGTACGTACCTTTGACCGGGATTATGCCCGGATGCGCCATCTGAACGACCTCCTGTTGGACGCCAATCTGATGCGAACCCAATTGCTCGCCGGAGAGAGCACCGGCAATGACGCGCTGGTGTGGTTATCCTTCAAAGCCAAAGTCTTCTCCACGGTGGATGCCCTGCCCTTCGATACCCTGGATATCACCGCACCTTCCCTGGAAACCTTGCTCTCGGCCACCGATCCGGTGACGCAGGTTGCCGACCTCGATGCCCTCATCGTAGCGATGGAGGGTGAGGTGCGTCGTCTGGAAACCTCACTGCAAGCGCAGGCGCAGGCGTTGGCGACCCGGGAGAGCTACCAGTTCCTCGACGCGCTCACCGTGGAGGCCCTCGATATGGAGGCCGCGCCCTCGGGAGAGGCGTTGGCGCAATTTACGGGTTGGCAGGGGTTGCTCCCCTACGCCGACGTGCTGAAAGCGCCCCTGGATCAGGAGATCGTCACCCTTGAAAACCACGTGCGCGAGGTGCAATCTGAGATCGTCGCGTTACAGGGCCGCAAGGATGAGCTACAGAAAAACCGCGATCTGGCCTGGGACGCTTATACCAATCTGCTTTCGAAAGAGCAGGAAATTCGCATCGCCACTACCTCCGCCGGTTCGGACGTGCGCTTCGCCTCACCGGCGGTACCGCCGCGCGAGCCGGTAAGCTCCGGGAAGCTGACGAACACCGCTATCGGTCTGGCCGTTGGCTTGATGGGCGGCGTGTTCGGCGCGTTCCTGTTCAGTTACATTGGGCTGGAGGGTCGCCCGCGCGATCTCTGGGCGCAGTTGACCAAAAAACAAACGCCGGTCAACGTATAGCACGGGATTCGGACAAATTTAACCGCAGAGTTCGCTGAGAGCGTAGATAAATCCATAGAATCTCTGCGGACTCTGTGTTCTCTGCTTTTGTAAAGATTCGCGTAGATTTGCGAGATTCGCGGTTTGTTTTCGGAGGATGAGCAGATGACGCAGGATGATCACATTGCGTTCCCCTGGGGACGCGTGCTGCTCGCCGCAGTGCTGCTTGTGAGCGGCGTATTCCTGCTGCTGGATGATATCCCCCCGGTGGCGCTTTCCTGGGAGACGGCGAGTGAGGTGGGGGCGGCGGGCTTCAACGTGTACCGGGCAGATGTGCCGGCTGCGGACGTGTCTGACAACGATTTTGTGCAAGTCAACCCTACGCTGATCGCTGCCGAGGGCGACGAGATGGTGGGGGCGGCGTATCGTTTCGAGGACGATGACGTTACCCCAGGCCGGCGCTATGCGTACCGTATCGAGGAAGTGGAGTGGGATGGGCGCACCACACTCTACCCGGAGACTGTGACCGTGCGTGCGGGGCTACCTCGTGCGTGGACCAAAGCCGAAGGCGGCCTGCTGCTGTTGCTCGGTGCGCTCTTGCTGTGGCGCAGCCTCAAGCGATGAACGCCGCGAATCCTTGCGCAATCACGTTCGATCTGGGCATCGCGGGGACGGCGCTTCAGACGCGCGGCCCGGAGGCGTGGCTGGCCCCGTTGTGTAACGCCTGGGCCGCGTGGCAACCTGCCCCTGCGAGTACTCCCTGGGACGTGCAACTCACGGCGGATCCAGGCCTTTCGGTTCCGCAAGCGCCTCTTTTCGAAGCGCCGCCGCGCGCGCAGGGCGGCGTGTGTACCCTTACCGCGCCGGGATTTGCTGGAGAAGTATCCGCCGCTAAGGGCGTGGCCCACCTGCGGGCGCACCCAGAGGCCGAAGCTGCCGATATCGGCTACTTTCTGCGCGTCGTCCTGGCCGTCCAGGCGTTTGCGCGCGGCGGGATGCTCTTCCACACCGCCGGGATCGTGCATCGTGGACAGGGGTACGCATTCTTCGGCGTCTCCGGGAGCGGCAAGACGACGGCAGCGCACTTTTCCGCCCCCGACTCGGTGTTGAACGACGATCTCGTGCTGCTGTGGCCTGCGGCGACGGGCTGGCAGATGCACGCCACGCCGTTCGGCAGGCGGCGTGGCGAGGTGCGCGCCGTATTGTTGCGCGCGTTGTTGCGCCTGATAAAGGCCCCGGACGTGGCCCTCGTACCATTGTCACCGGGCCGGGCGCTCGGTGAACTGGTCGCCAACACGCCGGTACTATCCGCCGATTCATTGTGGCTGCCGGAGGTGTTTGCGCGTTGGGAAGCGTTGTTGAGCACAGTGCCGGCCTACGCGCTGCACTTCCGGCGCGATGCGACGTTTTGGGAGGTGATCGATGCTGAGTTGGGATGATGTTCTCGCTGCTGCGCCAACCCTCGTGACCCGCGAAAGCGATGGGGAGTTGGTGGTGGTGCTGCCCGAAAAGGGTAAATTTGTGGTGCTGAACGCCACCGGCGCGCGCGTGTTGCAGCTCTCCGATGGAACACGCACGCTGCGTGAGATCGCGGATACGCTGTCTGCGGAATTTGACGCAGACCAGACGCAAGTCGAAGCCGACGTGCTGCGTTTTGCCCAGGCGCTGGTCGAGCGCGGCGCGCTGCTCGTGCAATAAAGGTTCCATGGATTTGGCATGAGCAACGATCGTCGCCAGCACAACGCCCGTATAGGGCAGGCCCAGGGGCAACCTGCGCCAGGGTCAAGAACGCTGGTGCTGCCGGTTGATCCCGCTTCACCAGACCCTGCGGCGATCCGGCAGGCGGCGACGGTGTTGCGGAGTGGTGGGCTGGTCGCCTTTCCCACGGAAACGGTCTATGGCCTGGGAGCCAACGCCCTGGACGCCGAAGCTGTGCAGGGCATCTTCGCCGCGAAGGGGCGGCCCGCTTATGATCCCTTGATCGTCCACCTGGCGGGAACGGAAGCGCTGTTAGACGTGGTTGCGGAGGTTCCTCCCCTGGTTGAGGTGCTGGTCACGCGTTTCTGGCCTGGCCCACTGACGTTGGTGCTGCCACGCGGCCCACGTGTCCCCCTGGCGGTGACTGCGGGTGGCCCAACCGTAGCGGTGCGCGTCCCGGCGCATCCTGTGGCGCTCGCGTTGATCCGCGCTGCCGGGTTCCCGATCGCTGCGCCGAGCGCCAACCGTTTCGGTCACCTCAGCCCCACGCAGGCTACCCACGTGCTGGATGATCTGGATGGCCGTATCGATGTCATCCTCGATGGCGGATCGACGCCGGTGGGTGTGGAATCCACCGTGCTGTCGCTGGTCACGCCCGTGCCGACGATCCTGAGGCCCGGCGGTGTCAGCCGCGAGGCACTGGTGGGGGCGTTGGGGCAGGTGGACGTGGCGGGACGCGTTTTTACAGCGGAGGACATTGTTCCGTCACCGGGTGCGCTGCCACAGCACTACGCGCCGCGTGCAAAGCTCACACTCTACCAGGGAGCGCGCGGGGCTGTCTTGCGGGTGATGCACGCGACAGCGGCACAGTTGACGGCAGCGGGGCAGCGCGTGGGTTTGCTGTTGGCGGAAGGTGATGCCACCGCGTTTGCTCGTCTGCCGGTGACCATCCAATCCATTGAGGTCGATAGTGAATTGGAAGGCGCGGCCCGGCAGCTTTTCACCGCCCTGAGAGCGTTGGATCGCGCTGGAGTGTCGACGATCCTGGCCCGTGACTTTGGTGCGCGTGGTCTGGGCCTGGCGATCCGCGATCGCTTGACGCGCGCCGCGGCTGGAAACGTCGTCTATGTGACGAGCGAAACCTGACAGGTTTATGTGTTCTTGTTCTAGGCTCGTAAGAAGTCGCGCAAACGCCGCGCGTGAGCTGGATGCCGCAGACGGCTCAATGCCTGCGCTTCGATCTGGCGCACACGTTCACGCGTAACCCCAAGCTTCTTTCCCACTTCTTCCAGGGTGTAGGTCTGCCCATCGAGTAAGCCGTAGCGCATTTGCAGGATTTTCACCTCGCGTGGAGGGAGGTCGACCAGGATCTCCAGCAGCAAATCGCGCAGCATAGCCGCACTCACCTCTTCGTGGGGGGCAGGACTGTCGGTATCCTCGACAAAATCACCCAGTGTGCTATCTCCCTCATCGTCGGTAGGCATTTCCAACGAGAGCGGGCGCCGCGCAACGTCGAGCATTTGTTCGACCTTGCGCACTGGGATTTCCATTTCCGCCGCCAGTTCCTCTGGGGTGGGGCCACGTCCCAACTGCTGCGTGAGTCGGTGTGATATGCGCAGCATCTTGTTGATTTGATCCCCCATGTGGACGGGCACGCGGATCGTGCGGCTCTGGTCGGCGATGGCGCGCGTGACAGCCTGGCGGATCCACCAGGTCGCATACGTCGAAAATTTGTGACCACGCTTGTAGTCGAATTTGTTGGAGGCGCGAATCAGGCCGATGTTGCCTTCTTGGATCAGATCCAGGAAGGGCACGCCGCGCCCGATGTATTTTTTCGCCACGCTGATGACCAGACGGGAGTTGGCACGGATCAGGTGTTCGCGCGCGGCAATGCCGTCATCGATGTGACGTTCCAGCTCCCAGCGTTTTTCCTCGCTTTGATATTTACCGTTGTTTAACTTAAGTTGGGCCTTTTTCCCGCTCTCCATACGCATCGCCAGGGAAACTTCCTCCTCGGCGGTGAGTAGCGCGACCTTCCCGATTTCCTTCAGGTATAGGCCGATTGTATCATCCACTTCGATGGCACGGTAAATGTCTTCCGCCGCTTTCTCTTCTTCTTTTTCTTCATTCTCCTCTGCCTCGGCAGATTTATCGGAGGATTTATTGCCGATACCGCCAACAGTGATGCCTGATTCCATCAGCGCACCAATAATTTCGTCCAGGCGCTCGACGTCCTCTTCTGCCTCAGGGAAGACGCGCAAAATATCCTCGTAGGTCACATGGCCGCGTTCGTAACCCAAAGCCAGCAGGTATTCTTCGCCAGAGGTTTCTTCGGTCAAATCCTCAATTTCCCCTTCGTCTTCGTCGCTATTATCTTCCGCTAACTCTTCTTCTAAGAGTGCGTTGTCTAGATCATTTTTTATAACCAATCTCTAAATTCCTCACCAGTTCTTGTACTATTGTGACTGTTTAGCAACCCTTGCAAAGGAGTACGAACCTGCCGGTTACTTAAACCCTTGCAAAGAGCAATACACTTTATGCTATCAGCATATTCAAATCTGATAGCTTGTCAAATCCTTTCTGGATATACTAACAAAATGTGCTCTTTGCGCGAGCGCCATTCTGCCAGCCAGAAAATGCCTTAAAAAAGAGCACCGGTAGCAAGGCCACCGTGTGCTCTTCGCATCCTACTATAGCATAACTGACAGACGTTTGTCAAGTAGGAAAAAGTAACATTTATACGGGAATTATTCGATAGGTTCGGCCGGCAACGAGAAATTCACGCGTAATCCCTGCCCGGGAGCGCTATTGAAGAAGATTTTCCCACCAAGCATTTCGATGCGTTCGCGGTGGGTCGGCAGGTTGAGGCGCACAGCATCCGCAGTAGTCAAAGCCTCATCGAGTTCGAACCCGCTCCCGTTATCCTCAATGGTCACCATAACCTGTGTATCGCCAATATCCATCGTGACGTTGATGCTGCTTGCCCGACTTTGCTCGCGTCCTAGATGGATCAAAGCCTGCACCACGCGGAAAATGGTCACTTCTTTGTGTGCTGCGAGACGCCGGTCTTTGCCGGTGATGTGCAGACTCAACCCGGTATAACCGCTTTCTTTGGTGCCTTCGGCGTAGCGGCGCAAGGTAGGCGCTAAGCCCAGGTCATCCAGCATCATAGGCCTTAAGTCGAAGATGAAGCCCTTCACCGACTTAAAGGTATTGACGACGTTCTTCTTTAACTCGGACAACTCATCCTTCGCTCTGGATGGGTCTCTGTCGAAGAGCCGTTCGCAGATTTCGGCTTGTAGTACCAGGTTGGTGAGTGCTTGGGCCGGGCCATCGTGCATCTGGCGTGAGAGACGTAGGCGTTCTTGTTCCTGGGCTTCGATGATGCTGATAACCATAGCTTGCGGCGCAGCGGGTGCGTCAAAGCCGATGCTTTCAGCGACGTCGAGTTGTTCAGGGGCAGTGTGATCCAGGATGATCTGGTAAAGCTCGGCCAGGCGAGCGAGATTTTTCTGGTCGCTTTGTAGTTTCTCCAACTGCCCGCGCATCGTGAAGAGTCGCCGTTGGTTCTCGATCAACGAGTCGTAGGCAGTTTTGATGTCCTCTCTGGGGGTGGTGTCGAATGAGGATTCGATCTGCCGGGCGCGAGCGACCGCGCGGGAGTTGACTTGCATAATTCGATCCACCTCTACAGACGTTTGCTGAATCAGCATGTCTACTTCTTTCAATTCTTTCTTGACTTGTTCGTTGTCGCGATGACAAACTTCGACAAATTGTTCCCAATTGCTTTCATCCATATTATCTCTCCGTGGCTATGCTGTATGGGATGATGCTGATGCGTCCTCTTCGCATGGTAAGCGTACCCAGCCGTGCCGTAGCGCATAGATGGCGGCCTGGGTACGGTCGGATAGATTGAGTTTGGCAAGGATGGAGGTGACGTGATTTTTGACGGTTTGTTGGCTAATGCCCAGCCGGAAGGCAATTTCTTTGTTGCTCAATCCTTCGATAATGAGTTCCAGGATCTCCATCTCGCGGTCAGTGAGTGGCGAGAAGGTGACATCCTCGGGTTTGAGGCCATAACGGCGATAACGTTCCAGCAACCATTGTTCGGCCTGACTGGGTGTCATCCGTTTACTGGCGATGACGTAGTATCCTTCGGCGACTGTCCGCACAGTATCCAATAAATGGCTAGGATCTACATCTTTGGCAAAATAGGCCGAAGCTCCGATTCGAATCGCGTGGTAGATTTGTTCTTCATCGTCGTAGGCTGTGAGGATGATGACGTTAATGTCGGGGTATTTGTTTTTGAGTTTCTGTGTTACCTTTAACCCATTCATCGCGGGCAGGTTCACATCCATGAGCACGACATCTGGCTGGATATCGCGCAGCAGTTCGAGTGCTTCTTGCCCATCGCCGCTTTCGGCGATCACTTCGATATCAGCCTCCTTGTCCAAAACATCGCGCACGCCCTGGCGAAAGAAGGGGTGATCGTCGACGACGACGACTTTTAGCGGAGTCGTTTGGCTTGCCGGTTTTTTTGACATCAGCGTGCTCCTTTCCTACGTTTTTCAGTATACCATAGCCAGCAGATTTCGAAACTGCGAAATAGTTGGCACTGCTTCGCAGTTTCTCTTGCTCGCAGTCTGGCCGGCTTAGGCTAGGTCGTCGAGAACCGGTCTAGCGCCAGAAGCCCGATCTTTTCATCGTGCAACATTGCGCCGATCAGGCGATCGACAGCGATACAGGCCCAACTCCATCCAAATGGGCCCAACCCATTGACGATGTACACATTTGGCATATTTGCCTGCCCTACCACCGGAAGCCCATCGACGCTTTGCGCCGCCCACCAGGAATGGCGGGCAAGAACAGGGGCGTCGGGACAAAGCTGTTGTGCGACTTCAGTCATCATTGGCAAAACATCCTCGTTGGTGCTGCTCCAGCCGGTCATGCGCCAGCTTTCTCCCTGTGCCTGGATGACGACCTGCCCGCGATCAATGATCAACGGTGTGGGCAACGCTGCTTCATTGCGCAGATCGATGGCGTGCATCGGTAATGGGTTGATGATGTCGGCAAGTTCAGGGGATAACCGTGCCGCGTGCGCACCGCTGGCGAGGATGACATTTTTCGCATGGAGATAGTGTTTGCGTGCCCAAATGCTGAGCGCTCCTGTGTCTGTTGACCGATGTGCCTGGCGAATTGCCTGCACTTCGGTCTCGTACTCGACAGTAATATTGGCATGGTCGAGTAGCGCAACTGTGAGTGCCTCTGGGTCGAAGGCCAGGTCTTCGGCGGTGCGCAGGGCGGCCTCGTAGCCGTAGTCACTTAGGTTGGCCTCACCAATTTCGTCGTCCATCTCAGCGGCGTACAGATCTTGCCGCAGCAAGGTCGCGGATTCCTGTAACACAGCGACTTCGGCAGTGTCGGTGGCGACGCGCAGGCTTCCGACCGGTGTGGCTTGCTGATGGACTTTTTGCAACGTCGTATTCAGTAAATCGAGATTCCGCCGCGTAAGTTTCCAAACCTGACGCCCTTCATCAGCCCCCAGTCGCGCCTGTAGGGCTGCGTATGGCTCCGGTGTGCCGAGGAACGCGACCCCCATATTTGTGGTCGCCGTGCTGCTAGGCGCACGCTTCGCTTCCAAGACGACGACGTTCTGGGAGGCTTTGGCAAGGTGGTGGGCGACGAGGGCACCGGTAAAGCCCGCGCCGACGACAACAGTATCGTAAGTATCTGACAGCGTTGACATACTCCTCCTTAATTGTTCTCTCGGATATGCTGATTAGCGTGGCGGCACAGCAATCAATTGCGCTTGATCGAAGAAGGCGGCGTTGTTGATGTGCGGGTACGTAGGTTCGGCGTAAAAACAGATGGTCACTTGGCCTAGTATCTCTGTTTCTTCTTCCGGTTCCACCGGCGCGAGTGTCTCCCGTTCCATGGGGTCTGGGGTAACGGTCGGTGTAGCCGTGTTCTTATCCTCCATGGCTGCGACGATGACTCTGGGCGATGTCAGTGTGACGATACCGTCGTCCTGGTTGATCTGCCACGTCTCGCCCCACCGGACGTCGTCACAGTGCGGTTGGCCGGTGGGATCGACCCCCGCTTTGACGATCAACCGGTCCAGCGAGGAGAAGGCGTTGACCTTGATGCTGAACTGTACGGTGCTGCCAGCGGTGACAGTCACGGTTTGGTGTACCCACGTGCGGAACTTGAGCCAGCGGACGGTTTCTACCTTGAGGGTCGAGCCGTTAATCTGGCGCACAGAATCGTCGGCCGTGGTAAAGATCGGTTCGGCGAAGGAGTTCTGCGGATCGGATTCTCCGCTTTGATAATTCACATAAGCATACCATTCCCAGCCCGGGATACGATTGGGCATGATGTAGTCGAAATCCGCGTTGTCGAGCGGTACGGGTCCCGCCGTAGGTAGCGGCCGGGGCGTCGAGGTGGGGGTAGGCGTGTGCGTGGGGAAGGGGGTAGCCGTGGGGGTGGCGGTGTTGGTGGCGCGGGGTGGCAACGTCGGGCGCGCGGTTGGCTCCGCAGTCGGTGTCCAAGTGGCAACCCCGACGGGCGCGCTGAGCGCGGTAGGCGTGAGCGTGGGCTGGACGCTTGGGGTGGGCAGTGGTGCGCGCATCGAGCGGACGACAATGCTACCCAGGCCCACAATCACACTCACGTCCAGAATGGCCAAGACAATCAAGATGATTTTTTGTCCGCGGCTCAATGTTTTCATAGAATCCTTTCTTTGCCCGGTAGGATATTATGGTCTGGCGTATCACACATACATAAATGCTGGTCGCTGTTGTCTAGCACTTTATAGTATAGCGCTGTATCCGTACGATGCTACTCCTCAATGATACTCCAACGTTAGCTTCGTGACAAGCGTTACATTCACCGGTGGGAAATGTTACCGAGG
>JBNGDO010000173.1:0-9969 GCA_049975385.1 Anaerolineae bacterium
TTCTCTCGCTGTAAGCTCTGGTGGGGGAGCACGGCTTTCGTCTGCTTTGTTGTTTACCGAACACTGTTGGGGGCTATTGAAAATTGGGAGCGCCAGGACAAGGGCCTGGCGCTCTGTAATGTAGATGCAGGGAGGGGCTACAGTCTTACTCCGAGGACTTTGCCGATTCTACTTCTTGAGCGCCTTTTTCGTCCACCAACCCAGAGCGTCTTTTTGCGGGCAGGCGGCAATGCACGCACCACAGGCGAAACAATCGGCGTGCAGTTTGGCGTCCGCGTAAAAGTCAGCCATGGCACCGGAGGGGCAGGCTTTGACGCATAATTTGCATTGCTTGCACGCCTCCCGGTTGATGCGCGGGCGCATCAGGCTCACCTGCTCTACCAGCCACCCCACCAGCCCAAACGGACAAAGGAAGCGGCACCAGGGACGGTAGACAAACAGGCTGGCAACGAGCACGATGACAGAGAACAGCGCAATGGCCCAGGTAAAGTTGAAGGAGAAAAGCTGGAACGGGTCAATGACGCCGATCCAATCCAGCCCGGCCACGAGCAGCCCACCCACCAGCCCAACGAAGGCGATGATCCGTACAGTATTGGTGAGCCAGAAGGGCGGTTTCCACTTGGGCAACTTCACACGATAAAGCGCATCCTGCAACACGCCCAGTTGGCAGGCCCAGCCGCAGATGGATTTGTTCGAAATCCAAACGGCTAATAGCAGAATCACCAACATCACGGCGACAGGCAAGGCCAACTGGCGGCGCACCAAAGCGCCGGTTAGCAGGTTGCGCAGTGAGGCGACCGGATTTGGGTTCAGTCCGGCAGGAATGAGCAACCCAAAAAGAAACCCGAAAATCAACGTGCCGCCGACGAGAAAAGCGAGGCGCACTTTTGACGTCACCTTGCGCCGCCGTAACAGCACAGTAGCGACTACGATTGTGGCGATCCACAGGGCGAACTTGATCAGAATAAGCGGATTGAGTGTTGGATTCGGCATCGTGATCCTCGATTATAAGAGTTTCGTGCTGGTCGTTGGGCGCGGCGTCTTCACGACCAGGCAACGGAAGACAGCGTCGCCCTCGTTCAACAACCGGTGGGGGATGCGCGCCGGACTTTCGACAAGCATGTCGCGGACGACCGGCTGCTGTTCACCGCCGATTTCAACGATGCCAGCCCCTTCCAACACGTAGAAAAACACATCTACCGGCGTGAGGTGCAGTTTGAGCGCCTCCCCGGGTTGCAGTGTCACCATGACTACCTGCGCGTGCTCGGTGCTGAGCAACTCGCGGGCGCTGACCTCATGCGGATTTGGCGATTCCGCTGCCGTTAAAGCATTGACGATATGCATATGTTTCCTCCTGTGATCAAGTGAATTATGAAGATTCCTCTGCCGTTTCTAGCGCGCGTTCCAACAACATCAACAACGTCGTCTGTTCTTCTGGCGTCAGGCCAGCGAGCAGCCGTTGCGTCTTCTCCTGCCGGTACCGCTGCACGCGCTCACACAAAGCAGTCCCCGTTTCGGTCAAATCGAATTGCCAGGCACGTCCATCTGTGGGATCGGGGTGGCGTTCTAGCAATCCCACCTCTTCCAGTCGCCGCACGCCCACGCTGACGGTAGGCGGTGTCACTCTCAGACCGTTGGCGATTCCCTGCAAATTGCTCCCCGGTTGCGCGATGAGCCATTCCAGTAAAGCCAACTGCGCGCTGGTGATGCCTACTGTTTCAAACGGTGGTTGTCGTTCTGGGCCAATCTGCCGCAACCGGCGCAGTAAATGCATCAAATGAGCTGCGGTTGTTATCTGTTCGGTCATTGTTCTAGCCTCGTTTATTTAGTTAGTCTAAATAATTATATCGCGCTTTCGCTAGGTGTCAAATCGCTGTGTTGTGGCATTGCCACAACACCTTGAAGTCCAATCGGCGTCTGTTATAATCCGGTTGCGAAAACAATATGCCGAGATTGCTCGTATAGACTATTTTGAGTGCCCTGAGCGTGCGGCAGTGGCAGTCCGGTTAGGTCGCCTGCGCCAGGCTCTCCTGCCTGAGCCTGTTGTGCCGGTCGAGATTGCCGCGCGCGAGGTTGCCGCGTATCGCGATGCGCGTTGGGTTTTACCATTCTCTATTCTCATAAGGAGGTTTCCTCTTGACTCGACACTTTCTTAAAGCGATTTGGCCGTATCTCAAACAGGTATCCGGACTGCTGATTCTCGGTTCGCTCGGCGGGATCGTGATGAATACGGCGGTGGTGCTGCCCGCTGTGCTGCTAGGCCGCGCCATTGATACCGCCACAGCCTGGGCCAACGGGCAGGGCGCCGGCGCCGATGTGTTGTGGGCCGGACTGGCCTATGCCGGTGGGATGGCGCTCTACCAGGGGGCGCGCCTAGTCAAACGTTGGGGGCTACGTGTGGGCAACCGGCGCATCATTGCCAGCGTCCGCGCCGACGCCCTGCGCGGCGTGTTGGCTTGGCCGGCGGAGCGGCTGCACCGCACCGCCATTGGTGACCTGATGGCGCGCATCATTGGCGATGTGGAAGTGATGGGGCGCGGGATCAGCGAGATCACCACAGAGACGTGGGACACGCTACTCTTTTCTTTCTCGTTGATTGCGGGGATGCTGGCCTACGACCCCGGCCTGACCCTGCTCACGCTGCTGCCGGTGCCGCTGGCGATGTTGCTGGCGCAGACGGTGGGCCGCTGGATCAGCACGCGCACCACCGCGACGCGAGAGGCGAATGCCGCCCTGACCGCTTTTTTACAGGAGCGGTTGACCGGTTTACGCGTGGTGCGTCTCTTTGGTCGCGTCGAGGCTACCGTAGATCGCGCGGCAGCGCTTTCCGGCCGGCTGGTTGAGGCCAATCTGGCGCTGGCACGATTGCGCGGCGGCCTACAGCCGATCTACCGCCTGTTGATGCTCGGCGGTGTGGTCTTTCTGCTTTGGCTCGGTGGGCAGCGTGTGGCCGCCGGCGCGATGTCTCTGGGCGCGTTTGTGGCCTACCTTGATCTCTATACCCGCTTTACCGACCGTGGACACCGCGTGCCGCAGATGTTCAACTCGGTGCAGAGCGGCGCTGCCGCGTATGCGCGTTTGCAGCCGATGCTGGCGCCGCCGCTCGATGAGCATCCCCCGCTGCGCACGGCTCTGCGCGCGGCGTATGTGCCTGGCCTTGACCGGCCCCTCGCGCCGTTGCCGGAGCGTCCGCCGCACGCGTTGGCGCTCACGGTGCGGGACGTGATCTTTCGCTACCCCGGCAGCGAGGCGATTGTGTTGGAGCAGGTAAGCCTGGACGCATCAGCGGGAACGTTTGTGGCGATCACTGGGCCGGTGGGTTGTGGGAAAAGCGCGCTGGCGCGCGTAATGCTCGGTCTTTATCCCCTCGAAGGGGGGCAGGTGCAGCTTGACGGTGTATCCCTGGAGACCCTTTCCCCGGCTGAACGTGCCGCGCGCATCGGCTATCTGCCGCAGAACCCCTTCCTCTTTTCCGGGCGCATCCGCGATAACATCCAGATGACTTTCCCCGAACCGGGGCAAGCCGCTGGACAGGGCGACAATATAGACCAGTGGGTGCGGTTGGCAGCGCTGGACATGGAAGGGGCGGAGTTTTCCAATGGACTGGACACTGAGATCGGCGAGCGGGGAACGCGCGTTTCCGGCGGGCAACGGCAGCGCATCGCGTTGGCGCGCGCCTTTGCCATTCGCCCTGGTCTGCTGGTGCTTGACGATCCCTTTTCTGCCGTCGATCTGGACACCGAAGCGCGCATCATCGCCGCGCTGCGCCAGACGTTTGGCCCGACGGCCTCTCCCGCGCAGCAAGCCACGGTGATCTTTTTCTCGCATCGCCTGGCCGCCTTTCCGCTGGCCGACCAGGTGGTGGTGATGGATGCCGGGCGCATCGTCGCCCGGGGGACGCACGAAGCGCTACTGGCGGATGGTGGCCTGTATGCGCGCATCTACCGCGCCCAACAGCGGGTCGCGCTGAAGGAGACCGCGCTATGAACACGCCAGTCGTCGGGTCGCGGATCACTGCTTGGAGCGAGATACGCCGGTTGTTGCGCCCCTGGCGCGTACACATTGCGGTCATTGCCGTCAGCATCCTCGTGTTCGAGGCGCTGGCCGTCATCCCGTCGTTGCTGATGCAGCGCATCGTGGATGAGCATCTGCTGCTAGGCCTCGCGGATGGCATTCTGCCCCTGGCGCTGTTTTACCTGGCGGCGACGGTGTTGGCCGAGACGATGCATTTCGGCATTACGTATCTGACCGCATGGGTGGCCCAGCGCGCTTTGCGTGCCTTGCGTGTGGACCTGTTCGCGCACTTATTGCGCTTGCCGCTGGCGTATTACGACCGCACCCCACTCGGCGATGCGATCAGCCGTTGTACTGCCGATGTGGAAACGGTAGACACTTTATTCAGCACCGGCGTGTCCAGTTTGCTTTTGCGTCTGGTGCAATTGGTAGTGGCTTTTGTCGCGATGCTCTCACTCAGCCCGCGCCTGGCGCTGCTGGCACTGTTGTTGCTGCCGCCGCTGGCCCTCGCGACGCGCTTTTTCCAGATTCATATCCGTGACGCGGAGCGCGAGCGGCGCAAAGCTATTGGTCTGCTCAATGTATACTTGCAAGAAACCCTGGCGGGTGTGGAGGTCGTGCGAGCTTTTGGCCGTGAGGAAACTCTGCTCACGCGGTTCAGGCGCGCGCTGCGCGATACGCTGGCCGCGTTCTGGCGGGCTGAATCGTACAATATGTATTACACCCCGTCGTTGACCGTGTTAGTCGCGTTGTGTGTAGCGCTCTTGTTGTGGAGCGGGACAGGTGGTCTGGGCCAGGCGTGGGGGCTTTCGATGGGCGTGATCATCGCCTTTATCTTGCTCTTCCAACGCTTCTTTGACCCGGTGCGCAACTTGGGCGAGGATTGGCAGACGGTGCAAAGCGCCCTATCGGGTATCGAGCGCATCGTGCAAGTACTACAAATCCCGGCGGAAGCGTCCCTGGAAGAGATTGGGATGGCGTCGCCGGACCGCGGGGAAGCCGTCGAATTGCGCGGCGTGACTTTCGGCTATCTGGACGGTCATCCAGTATTGCGTGAGATTTCGCTGTCGGTGCGGGCCGGCGAGCACGTTGCGCTGGTGGGACGTACGGGGGCCGGTAAGAGCAGCCTGGTTCACTTGCTCGGTGGGCTATATACACCCTGGACCGGGGAGGTGCGTGTGGCCGGGCTGGATCCGCGCGCGCTGTCCGACACGCAGCGGCGGCGTGTGGTGGGGGTTGTACCGCAGATGGTGCAATTGTTTGCCGGTTCGGTATGGGATAACCTGACGTTGGATGATCCGACGGCTTCGCCAGTCGCGGTCGAACGCGCCGTGCAGATGACCGGCCTGGAGCGACTGGTTGCCGTGCTGCCGCAAGGCTACGCTACCCCGCTGAGTGGGGTAGGACGGGGTCAGGGAGTACAGCTTTCCGAAGGTCAGCAGCAGTTGCTTTCGCTGGCGCGAGCGTTGGTGTGGGATCCGGCAGTGTTGCTGTTGGACGAAGCTACGGCATCTGTAGATAATGCCAGTGAGTCCGATTTTCGCGCGGCGCTGCGTGCGGCAATTCGTGGGGCCGACGGGCGGCAACGCGCGGCGCTCACCGTGGCACACCGCCTATCTACTGCGCGCGAGGCCGACCGGGTGATCGTCCTTGATGATGGGCGCATCGTGGAACAGGGCACACCGGAGGCATTGATTCAGCAAGGTGGACGCTTCGCCGCCCTGGTTGAACTTGAAGAGGCCGGGTGGGACTGGCAGGTCGGGATATAGGCTCATTTTACGCGCAACTCAGCGCAAAGTTAGCGATGGCGTCCAGGCACATCCCCCGGTCTTGATGCCAGGCAGTTTCAAACGCAGTTTCAGTCAGTTGGTCGCTTGCCAGAATCCTCCTTCTGTCTATGAATGTGTATGTTTCGACAGGATTCACCGGATAGCGCATCTTTTCATCCTGTGCGTCCTGTCAATCCTGTCCAAGAAAACGCCGCGCTCGAAGCCGTGCTACGCCAGTACACCGACCGCGTCGAGACGGCAGGATTAGGCTACCTGTTCGCCGATGTGTCCGATCTGCGCATACCCCCAGGGCGCGATCCAGCGCAGCTTGACGTGGAACTGGCCCGGTCGCTAGCGCGCGAGATACAGCAGGTCAGCACCCTGGATGCCCGTATTGGTCTGGCCCCCCAACGCTTCACTGCCGAACAGTCTGTCCGCGCGGCCCGGCCTCATGGCTGGTGTCCGCTGCAGCCAGGCCAGGAGCGCACTTTTCTGTCGCCACTGCCCATCGAGACTCTGCCCCTCGATCCCGAAATGCACCGCCGCCTGCACTTACTCGGTATCACCACGCTGGATACACTGGCAGCCTTGCCTCGCGCCGCCATTGTGCGGCAGTTCGGCGCGGATGCCGAGTTGTTCCACGACTTGGCCATCGGGCGCGATCTGCGCGGTGTCTACCCCGATGCCCCGCCCCTGGTGGTGGAACGCAGTACCAGTGCGAACCCCCGCTGCGCGACGCCGGCCCACTGATCGCGCGCGTGGCACGCGTCAACTTTCGCCCGGGAATGGGCCACCGATTTTCGGCCAAGATGGGCCATTCGCAGAGCAGGCGGGAGCGTAACTCCAGGGGAACAATCCGATGACGCTACCCGTGTTGTTTGATAGGCACCTCCTCTTTCGAGCGGGAGCCGTGAGCTCGGAAGCTGGCCCCGGTGATGACCACGACAGCAGCATTGTGGGTTAAACGATCCAGGCCCGCGGAGGCCAGCAAGGGATCACCGAACAGGTCGGGCCATTCTTCTGGCGGGCGGTTGCTGGTGAGGAGAATGCTCCCGGATTCGTAGCGCTCGTTGATGATGTCGTAAAAGTCCTCCGGAGCCGGGGGATGCAGGGGTTTGAGGCCGAAGTCGTCGAGGACCAGCAGGTCGGGGCGCAGGTAGGTCTGGCTGCGGCGCTCGAAGGTGCCGTCGGCGCGCCCGCCGTTGAGGTGCTGGAGCATCCGGTAGGTGTTGACGAAGAGGGCGGTGTAGCCGCGCCGACATGCCTCGTGGGTGAGGGCCTGAGCTAAGTGAGTTTTCCCTACGCCGGTGGGGCCGCATAACAACACGTTGCGCTTCTGGCGGATGTAAGTGCAGGCCGCCAGATCGAGGACCTGCTGGCGGTTGAGGGTCGGATTGAAGGTGAAGTCGAAGCCTTCCAGGGTCTTGGTGGTGTTGATGGCGGCGTGGGGGTAGGCAGCCTGCCCTGAGCGTAGCGATGGGTTGCCAGCCACATCCGAACCTCGTCACGGGTAATGTAGAACAGCGGAACCAGGCAACACTGGTAAAGCGCCAACAGGCCGAATGCCGATAGCCACGCGAGTGGTGGGGAGAGAGGGCTATGCGGTTTCATTGGTAGTGTCGCTTACCTCACTAGAGTCGTTACTGGCAGCCAGAACATTCTGTGGTTTAGCTTGAGTACTCTCAGGTAGTTTTGTTTCATCTTCGCTGGGGTCTGGTAAACTCAGCAGATAAGCATAGCATTGCGCCAGGACTTTCCGCGCTTCGGGTGTAACTTCACTCATTGATTCTTTACCTCCGACATAAGATATTTGCATCTGGCGGATGCAGTGTGAGAATTGTCCTCAATCTTATGCCAAAAGGCTTGGGATGATTCGTCGGGCAGTTACGAATTTTTCGTCACTCGCTGACGGATTTTTCGTAACTCAATGACGGATTTTATCGCCGCATTTTTGGGGGATAATCCGAATGGATTAGAACGGGTTAACGCAAAAGCCCTGGATATCATCGATCCAGGGCTTGCTTGCCTGCATATTCGTGCTACAACTAGAGCCAGTGTTTCACACCACCATATATCTGCAAAGGAGATGACGATTCGCTATGGATAAACCTAAACTTAACTACGGTAAGACCTTCCTCATTGGCTTTGGTTTCTTCGGTATCAGTGTGATGTGGAAATTGTATAATGACTATGTGCCGATCTTCCTGCAAGCCGGCAACCCTGCTTTTGAGACTTCCACGACAGCTTCAGGATTTGGTCTAGGCGCTACACTTACTGGCGTAGTGATGACCCTAGACAACATTGCAGGGCTTTTCCTGCTGCCACTGATTGGCGTATGGAGTGATCGGGTGTGGACACGTCTTGGACGTCGTCGGCCTTTTATTGTGGCCCTGGCGCCGATCTCTATTTTGGCCTTTATGGCTATCCCCTTTGTCGTACGGCAGATTTCGCCCGAACTGAGTGGGCAAACCGCACTGCTGGGGCAACCATTGGCGCTATTTATGATTGTCATAGGGATTTTCCTGCTGGCAATGGCCGGTTTTCGCACTCCAGTCATTTCATTGATGCCTGACCTCATCCCTTCTCCGTTGCGTAGTCAGGCCAACGGTATTATCAACTTGATGGGCGGGGTAGGGGGCGTTATCATCACCCTTGTAGGGGCAACATTATACGATATCAACATTACTCTGCCTTTTATCGTCGCCGGGGTGCTGATGGTTCTCGCAGTGTTGATGTTAGTCATTTTTGTACAAGAACCTCGACATTTGACGGATGTGCCGGAAGAATGGGAATCTGAAGAACGCCTGAATGTGTTCCACAACTTGCGGAGTGTTCCAACTGAATACCGGCGCAGCTTGTTGTTGCTGATGCTGGCGATTTTCCTTTGGTTTATCGGATATAATGCCATAGAGACTTTCTTTACTTCTTATGGTGTTAACATCCTGTTCATTAAGGAAAATGAAGCATCATTGCTATCAAGCGTGTCTTACATTACGTTTATCGTCTTTGCAATACCCAGTGGATACATTGCTGCGCGTATCGGCCGTCGCAAGTCCATTATGACAGGATTGACCGTTTTTGCTTGTTTGTTGTTGATCGGCTACTTTTTGCCTAATATTTATGTTATCGGAGGAGCGCTTGCTATAGGCGGTTGCGCCTGGGCAATGGTTAACATAAATTCCTTGCCTATGGTAATTGACTCTGCTCCTACTGATATTAGTATTGGTACTTACACCGGCTTCTATTATCTTGCTTCTCAACTGGCGGCCATTACGGGGCCGATTTTGAACGGCTTTGTTATTGAACAGTCAAACAATTATGGATTGACACTGTTGATGCCGGTGATTTTCTTCGCTCTAGCCTTTGTGACGATGCGCGGGGTGAGTCGAGGTGAATCGCGCGAGGCTGTCGCTGTATCACAGTAGCGTTTCACGCTTTATCAGGATTGGGATCGTCGAGCGATAATATTACCGAGTAGTGGGCGTAACCATTGTGATTGAGGGCACTTGGCCAACATCAACTCACTCCCCATGGTCGTCGACACGGCCGCCTCTGATGCCGACGTAGGAACGTACACGGGGTTGTACTATATCGCTTCGCAGTTGGCGGCGGTCGTCGGCCCGATTCTCAACGGGCACATTGTGGAATGGTTTGGCAACGACTATAATCTCATTTTCGTGGTTACGCCGCTCTTCTTCTTGTTTGCCATCCTGTGTATGTTACAGGTGACGAAAGGGGAAGCGAAGACGGAGACGGTTGCGGCGTAGTGCCGGTTACGGGACGATTTTCAGTGCGACGGCGGGGGTATCCGGTAGCGTGCGGGGCAGGAGAAGTGCCAGATTTTCCCTGCGTCGCTGCCACGCAAAGGGCGCGTTGTAGCCGAGGACGTAGACCCTGGCTGTCTTCGGCATCGACAGGTCGGGGATTACCACCTGATCTGTCCGAGGCTTGCCAAGGATGATGATGTACAGCGCATCGTCCTTCTGGGTGAAGCGCACCGGTAGGCCGTCGCCGGTCTGGCCTTCGGCGCGGCTCCAGGGACGGGTGTCGAAAATGGCTTCGCCGTTGATCCTGAGCCACGCACCCAGGCCTTCGAGGCGTTCTACCTGTTCCGGTGGGATCGTCCCGTCAGCCATCGGCCCGACGTTGAGTAGCAGGTTACCGTTTTTGCTGATGACGTCGGCCA
>JBNGDO010000174.1:0-9867 GCA_049975385.1 Anaerolineae bacterium
CGTTCATCCTCGCGGGAACCACCGTGCGGCCTTTCGAACGGATGCAGTTCATCCGCGGCTCGGAGAAACTTTACGTCGATCTGGCCTACGGCACGGCGGAGCTATTCACTTTGCGCGATATGCTCCACGAGTTCTTCCTCCGTGAGTTGGAACTGTGGATTGCGACCGATGTAGACGCAATCAGCTTTATGGACGACTGGGGTGCGCAAAACCGGCTTCTCATTTCCCCGGAGATGTGGCGCGAGTTATTCAAGCCGCTCTATGCCGACTACGTGAACCTCATCCACAGCGCCGGGAAGTTCGCCTTTATGCATTCTGATGGACATATCGCCGCCATCTATCCGGATCTAATCGAAATCGGCGTGGACGCGCTCAACTCGCAGCTTTTCTGCATGGATATCGAGGCGTTGGGACAAGCCTATCGTGGCAAGATCACCTTCTGGGGCGAAATCGACCGCCAGAGTTTGCTCCCGTTCGGGACGCCGGACGACGTAAAGGCCGGTGTGCATCGCGTGCGCCGCGCCCTAGACGACGGCTCCGGCGGCGTTATCGCCCAGTGTGAGTGGGGCAACGACGTGCCGATGGAGAACGTCGAGGCTGTGTTTGAGGCGTGGTTGGAGTAGTAATCAGTAATCGGTAACCAGTTACTCGTTACTCGTTACTAATTACCAGTTACCCATCACCGGTTAGGAGCAAATCTATGCAATGGGAAAACTTGACCGTATCGGCGTTTGCGGAGGCCGTACGTAAGACCGGCGTCTGCGTGATCGCGATGGGTGTGCTGGAAAAGCACAGCGAGCACCTGCCCCTGGGCACGGACTTCCTCAATGCACATAAGATCGCGTGCTTGGCAGCGGAGAAGGAATAGGAATGTCCTCAACCGTGATTGCAAGTTTTGCCGCGTCGTAGAAGAGGTGCGCCGCGCCAGTCATATAGTCGCTTAGTCGTGTAGCCCGGTCAGGCTACACGACTAAGCGACTGACGATTACCTGACTATCTACGCATCGCGCCCTGGAGCAGCATCAACACCTTCATATCGCCGCTGACTTTGATCTTGCCCGTGGTCATAGCGATCATCGGGTTGAGCTTGCCAGACATAAGCTTGACCGCGTCCGCAAGCTGCATCTTGATGGTAGCGGCGGCATCGCCATCGCCTTGTTCGGCGTGGCAGTGTCCATCCGTGATCACGATGCGGTAGATGCCATCGCTGCCCAGGTTGAACTTGAGCGTGGCGGTCGTGCCGGGATGTTTGCCATCTAGTTTTTGCGCGACCGCGCTGAGGGCGGTGAGGATGGACGGCGTCTCGGTCTCGGAATTCGTGGCATCAGACCTGACAGGTTTGTCAAACCTGTTAGGTCTTGTCCACCGTTCGCGCAGCAAGTGCGCCGCCATTTTGGGCCGGCGGTCGCGGGTAAAGACGCCCTTCATGTTGAGCCCCATCGCACGGCGTGTGCCCTGTCCGGTCTTGAAATCGGCGAAATTCCACACGTGCAGCCCGGCGACGAAAGGGCGCTCCGCGGCAACATCGAGATAAGCCCGCAGGAATTCGGTCTGGTACTCCTCGGTCCACATCTCCGGTGGATCGCTGTGCGCTCCGGCGATGGTATCTGCGCCGAATTCGGTGATGATGATGGGCTTGCGTAGTTGTTCGTGCAACCCATCCAGCTCTTGCGCAAGGAATTCCGCGCCTGTATCAATCTGCCCGGCTTGGGTATACCAACCCCAGTAGCGGTTGATGCAGACCACGTCAGCGAGATCGAGCCAGTCCAACGGGCCGCCCATCACGCCGACCAGCGTGACCAGCCGCGAGGGATCGAGCGCACGGGTTAGCTCGAACATCTCTTTAAAAAAGGCTGTACCCCGCGCCTCTTTGGCATTGTCCTCTGTGTCGTCGCCGCCACCCATAAACCGGCGGATCATATCGGGTGGCATCGGCTCATTGGCGACGCTCCACATCACCACGCTGGGATGATTTTTGTCGCGGGCGACCAGTTCCTGCATCTGCTGCTTGCACATCGTGAGTCGTTTCTGAATGTTCTCCTCGCTATCCTCGAACTGCAAGCCCACCGCCGGAATTTCGTCGATGACGAGAATACCTTCGCGGTCGGCCATGACCATCTGCTCCTCGGAATAGGGATAGTGTGACGTGCGGTACGAGTTGGCGCCAATCCATTTGAGCAGGGCGTAATCTTTGACGATGAGGGGTATATTCAGGCCGCGCCCGTGAATGGGGAAATCCTCGTGGCGGCCAAAACCTGTGAGGGTGATCGGCTTGCCGTTGAGCAGAATTTTGTCCCCCTCAACTGCAATCGTGCGGATGCCGACATCGAGGGTGTAACGGTCGATGATCGAATCAGCATCGGTGAGCGTGACGGTAAGGGTGTATAGATACGGGTCCTCGGTTGACCAGAGGTGCGCATCGGGCACGGCAATCTCGGCGGACGCGACGCCATCCACGAAAGAAAGGTCGGCGGTCAACGCGCCGTTCTCGCCACTGAGCACGGCTTGGCCAGTGCAGCTTTGGCTGGTCTGTTTCACCGTAACCTTGATCACACCATCTGTGCCCTCGATCTCGGTGACGACGGTGATGTCCTCGATGCGGGTTTTTGGTACAGCGTAGAGGATCACCGGCCGCTGGATGCCGGTGTAGGGGAAGAAGTCGAAGCTGGTGTTGGGATAGCCGCTCATAAAGCCGCTCATGTCACCCCGGTCGACGTTGCCCGGTGGCACGCGGGTAGGGGTCAATTTCCCTTCGACCATAATGGCGACGACGTTGGGCTTGTCCAGTGTGACGTAATCGTTGATCTCGAAAGCGAAGGGTAGATGCCCGCCTTGGTGTTCTCCCACGTATTGACCGTTGATCCACACCTTGGCGGCGTAATTGGCGGAGCCGACGCGCAGAAAGATCGTTTGCCCGTGCCAACCTTGGGGGACATAAAACTCACTCGCGTACCAGGCCGTGCCGAGATAATCGCGTGTGTCCTGGAAAAGCTCGTTCCAACTCGCGGGTACAGCAACGGTGCGCGGATCGCTCAGGCCGCTGAACCAGCCTTCAGCTTCACCCACGTCGTCCGGGTCGAGTTTGAAGTCCCAAAAACCGGAGAGATCGAGTAGATTACGGATATCATTTTGTTGCGGATATAACATCGTGTGCTCCTTTGATGGGTAAAGATTGGACGCTGCTAAATATTGAACAGCCTGGCGGCGTTGCCGCCCATGATCAAGTCGTGTTCGGCAGGACTGACGTCATCTGCCAGCGCGGCCTCGTAGGTGGCACGGACAACGTGCGGGCGCTGGAAAGGTGCATCGGTGCCGAAGAGGACGCGATCTGCGCCGATCGTCTTGATGGCGTGCATCACGGCATGGTCGGTTGTCGCACTGCCGATTAAATACATATTGGGGCAGCGTTGGGCGATTTCGACGACGGCCTGGTTCATATCTCGGTTTGTCATCCCCATGTGGACCATCAACACGGGCATTTCGGGGTACATCCGCGCCACGCGCTCCGCCCGGAAGGGGTGGGTGTTCTCGTAGAAATCCGCACCGATGTGGAATGCCAGCATCACGCCCGCCTTGGCGATCTCTTCGATCACGGGAAGCGCCAGCGTGGGATCGTCGATGCGGTAGTTGTTCTGCGCGCCGTTGAGTTTGACCCCGTACAGGCCGTACTCCTCCGTGCAAACCTTCACCATTTTCTTGGCGTGGTCCACATCGACGGTCGGATCGGCCCAGCCGAAGCCGAGGATTTTGTCGGGATACCGGCGCATCGCGTCGTAGATGTAGCGGTTGTGGCCTTCGATCTCTTCACCGTGATAATCGGGTTTGAGCCAGGTGAGGGTCTTGTCGATGCCGGCGCGCTCCATTCGTTTGAGGTGTTCCTCCAGCGCAAACGCGCCGCCCGTTGGGGCAATGTGGGTATCTGCGTCAATGATGAGCATAGCAAATCTCCTTTGGTAGGATGTTATTATGCTGGCTATTCTAGTGCAAGGACGTCAGGATGCAAAACGCCCTGACGCCCTTTTTTGTGGAAATTCTGATAGGATCAAAGCCCGATGTTCTCTACCGATCCCTGGTAGGTTCCGGCGTTGGGAAAACCCTGCGTTGCCAGTGCGATGAAGCGTTCACTGAAGCCGTAGCCTGCTAGCGTGCTCAACGGGACCATGCGCACGCTGTGAATGGGATTTGCGCCGGGTTCCGGTTCTAGTCCCATCTGCAACGATCCGCCAGTCCGTTTGACGCCGAAGGTGATGTGTACGACGTGCCGCCCATCCACGATGCGATCGCAGACATAGAGGAGCCGTTCGATGGCGACGTGCAGTCCCGTTTCCTCTTGCACCTCGCGGATGAGGCCGCCTTCCAGCGTTTCGCCGAATTCCAGTGTGCCGCCGGGCAGTGACCAGGTGCGTTGTAGCGATGCGCTGATTTTCTGTTCCACGAGCAGGATGTCGCCATCTTCGATCAATACGGCGGTTGCTCGTACTTTGGGTTGCATCGCTACGATTGAATGTGTCGGCCTACTCGGCAGAGACGGGAACGGTTTGCGGTACGCGTTGTGGCTCGGTGCGCAATCCCAGCGCGAAGGGCACCGATAGGAGAATCAACCCGGCGGTTCCCAAGAAAATACCCTCGTACCCGATCAGCGGCAACAGCGCCCCGGCGACTAACGGCATCGCGACCGAGGTGACGTGATTGATGCTGATCCCGGCTGACAATGTGGGCGTTAGCTCTTCGGCGGGCGCGCTGCGATACACGTAGGTGTTCAGCCCCATCCCCAGCATAACCAACAGTTTGACGGTGAGCAGTAAAAGGACAAGCAGCCACACGTTGTTGACCATGGCAAAACCGACACAGCACAATGTGAGCAGAATGTAGCTGGTCGACACTGTGACGCGTTCGCCAAACTTGTCGAGCAATCGGCCCAGGTAGGGTGCGCCAACCAGGTTGACGATACCACTGGTGAGCAGTAACAGGCTGACGTGCCACACTTCCAGGCCGAAGTTTTGCACGAGCACCAGAATGCCGAAGGTGTTGAGGACCTCTTTGCGCGATCCCTGGAAGAAGGTCGAAACGTAATATAGCCAATAACGACGTTTGAGCAACATCCGCGGTGGCTCCCGTTCGGTGCTACCGATATTTGTCGGCAGTTTTAGCGTCAGGAGCGCCGCAATGATGATAAAGATGGCACCGGCAATGTAGTACGCTGTCAACGGGATGGCGGCCCCAAGCTTCGAAATCAGTGTTAGCACTGCCATGCCTACGATGGAGGCCAGGGCGCCAACCGACGAGAGTATCCCCATAACATGTCCGGTCTTGTCCTTGGTGCTCAGGGACATCGATAGCGCACTGTGTATTGGCATCCACACGTGAATGCCGAGGCTGGCGATGACGGCAACTACCAGCAGCGCGGTATAGGAATGGACGAACGCGAACAGCCCGTAGCCGATCCCCATCAGGAAGATCGACCAGGCTGCACTTCGGGACAACGGCAATCGCATGGTGAAGGCTGCAATGAAGATCAGCGCTAACCCCGGTATTTCGCGAATGCCTTCCAGCCACAAAACCTGGTTTCCGGTGAGGTGCATCACATCGACAAAGAAGTTCGTGCGAGCGCCGCCGAGTACGCCTTGCCCAAACTGGTTCAGGAAGACGGTGATGGCCAGCACTATGAGATTGCGACTCCAGATCGTTGGATCGAGCGCCAGTTTTGCCAGGATTCTCTTCATTCCGCTATACCTCTTCCAGCACGCGGGTAAGCACCGCGATGCTCTTGTGATATTCGTGTAGATCGATGTGCTCGTGTGGCGTGTGGTCGAGTGCCGAGTCGCCCGGGCCGTAGGCCAGAATCGGACAGTTCCACACCGGGCCGACGACGTTCATATCCGACGTGCCGCTCTTGACCTTGAACTGGATGCGCCCGCCCTCCGCGTCGATGGCCCTGACGAAGGCGCGTGCCAGTGTCGTGTTCTTTGCGGCGTGGTAGGCGACCTCTCCGCCGCTGAAGTGCAGGTCTGCGTCCCCGGCGAAATCGCGCAGTGTGGTCTGCAACTCGTCAATGGCGATCTCCGGCGGCAGACGGAACCCCAGCGTGAGCGTCGCCGTTTGCACGAAGCCGTCATCTGCGGAGTGCATCGCCCGCAGCGAGGGCGCGAGCTGCTCGAACATGCGTGGATGCGCGGCATTGTAGGTAGCAGCGTGCCCCGTCACCGCGTGCCAGAACGCGAATGCCTCCTCGCAGGCGCTCGTGTCGGGTCCGGCGGTGTGCCCGATCTCGCGGGAAAGCGTGTATTGCGCCAGCAGACGTCCTTTGTACCCCGTCGTCACGCAGTTCCACCGGCTCGGCTCGCCGATGATGACGGCATCCGGCGTGAGTTTGTCCAGCAGGAAGCGCGCGCCTTTGGACGTGGCGGCTTCCTCTTCCACCGCGCCAACCACGACGATGCGCTTGTCGCTGGCGACTCCAGCCCGTGCTGCCGCTGCAATGAACGTTGCCAGCGGTCCCTTCGCATCGACGGTGCCGCGCCCGTAGAGCAGATTGCCCTCGCGCCGCACGTCGATGAAACCGGGCACGGTGTCGATGTGCCCCAGCAGCAGGATGGTGCGCGCGCCGTCGCCCAACTCGCCCACGGCGTTGCCCGCGCCGTCGATGGTCGCGTGGAAGCCGAGTGTCCCCATCTGTTCGACCAGGTATTCGACGGCGGGGCGCTCCTGCGTAGAAGGGCTGTACTGCGCGACCAGACTCTGCAGTAGGTCGTCCGCTTGTCTATCATCGTATATCGTCATCGTAGTCACTTTTTTCGCCAGGATTAGCCTGCCGACCACGAATTTCAAACGAATAAGCGAATAGGCGCTTTGGCCAACGCAAGTTTTTCGTTTAACCAGGACCGAGATTCGTTTATTCGTTGTCCCATTCGTGGTCGGCCTCCGTTACCCATTCTACGCCGCCGCGATCTGCAACGTGTAGTCCACGACTTTCGCCGGGATGTTGACGCCGGTGGTGTCGATGCTGTTGCGGAATTCCATCGTGTAGTTGATCTCATTCACCAGCAGTCCCCGGTCCTCGTCCTCGAAGATATCGAGTGCGACGACGCCTCCGCCGATGGCTTTGGCTGCCTTGAGGCACAATTCGTTGAGTTCCGGCGTCACCGGACACTTCGTTGCCACGCCGCCGCGCGCCGTGTTGGTGATCCAGTGCGGCGACGTGCGGTAGATGGCGGCGATGGTTTCATCGCCGACAACGAAGGCGCGGATGTCGCGGCCCGGCTTGTGGATGTATTCCTGGATGTAGTAGATCGAGTGGTGGTAGGAGCCGAGGATCTGCTTGTGTTCGAGTACCGTCTCGGCCGCTTCACGGTCGTTGATCTTGGAGAGCAGCCGGCCCCACGAACCGACACCGGGCTTGAGTACCACTGGGTAGCCCATTGTCTCGATGGCCTCAAGCGCCGATTCCGGTGTAAAGGCAATCACCGTGCGCGGGGTGGGGATCCCGGCGCGTACCAGGGCGCTGGTCGTCAGCAGCTTATTGCCGCAGTTTTCGGCAACCTGGTAGGTATTGACGGTGGGTACGCTCCAATCGCGGAACAGGAGCAGTGCGTAGAGCGCGCGCGAGTGGCTGATGCAACGTTCCAGGACGACGTCGTATTGACAACCGTTCTTTTGGATGTCGAAGATGACCTCGCGGTCGTCGATGATGTCAAAATCCACCCCGCGACTTCGCAGTTCGTTGATGAGCAGTTTCTCTTCGACGCGGATACGGGAGCACAAAACCCCTACTTTGCCCATGGTGATGTGCTCCTTATTCGCCCCAGTCTTCTTCTTCCTGCGGTGCATAATCCACCGCGGGTGGGTCGAGGTTGAGAACCTCGAGTTCCATACCGCAATCGGGGCACACGACAATCTCGTGGACGATGGCATCGGCGGCCAACTGAATTTCGGCGGCGCATTCTGGACACTCTGTAACCATGATTTTCCTCCTTAGAATTGAACTTGGCTGATTGGGATATATGAAAAAACCAGCTTCCGGTCTTGTGCACGAGGCTGGAAGCTGGTTTTGCCTGTTTGGGCGCAAACGCCATTATCCAGACTCGTCGTCCGGCTTGCTGCGCTTGCTTTTCTTGTCAGTATGCTGATAACGGGTGTTCATAACATCCCTCGGAAGAAATTTTCCCAGGTTTGCCGGATTTGTCAACCAGGCGGGAATATTCCTTCACGCAGTTCCTTCAGCGTCTGCAGGATTTCTTCGTGGGTGTTCATCACGAACGGCCCATAACGGGCGATGGGTTCGTGCAGCGGCTTCCCGGCGATTAGCAGGAAGCGTACGCCCTCGTCACCGGTTTGTACTTCAAGGAAGTCGCCGTCATCGAAAATGGCGAGCTGCGTGGCAGTGATGGCTGTCCCTGCTTCACCGTTCGCTATGCCGAAGGTGCCCACGCCTTCAAAGACGTAGGCGAGTGCGGTGTGCCCGCGTTCGATCACCTGGACAAATCTGCTGTGTGGCGGTATGGTGACGTCTAGAAACAGTGGATGAGCAACGATGTCTGTGACCGGCCCAGGGATGTCATCTACTTCCCCGGCAACGACTCGGATGCGAATTCCATTGGCTTGTTCCACTTCCGGGATGCGCGCGGCAGGGACATCCTGGTAGCGCGGGCGCATCATCTTGTCTTTTGCGGGCAGGTTCACCCACAATTGAAAGCCTTCCAATACGCCCTTATGGCGTTGCGGCATTTCCTCGTGCAGGATACCGCGTCCGGCAGTCATCCACTGCACATCGCCTGCCGTGATTTCTCCAGCATTGCCGATGCTGTCCTGGTGACGCACTAAGCCATCGAGCAAGTAGGTGACGGTTTCGATGCCCCGGTGCGGGTGCATCGGGAAGCCTGCGACGAAATCGTCGGGATCGTGGGAGCGAAAGTCATCCAGCAGCAGGAACGGGTCGACGTAATCTAGTGCCCGCGAGGCGATGCTGCGCCGTAATTTCACGCCTGCGCCTTCGACTACTGGCTCTGGTGTCACGAGGCGGATAACCTGGCGTGGATTTTGTGTGTTCATCTCGTCCTCCTTGATTTATGATGGTGAGACGATGTTTTTCATGTTCGATTAAGAATATTAATATGATAATATTAGCATAAAACAGAGGGGCTGTCAAACCTGGTGTGTTTGGTGATTTCAAAATGGGGATGTGAGGCTTTTTCAGTGATCGAGCTACGTTTCTGTCGTCACGGCTTCCAGAATCGTGTGCTCGCGGCGTTGCAGAAGCCTGGCCAGCGGTTTGAGCGTGATCGCGTACAACCCCACGCTGTAGAGGAACGCTACGGGAATGGTGGCGAACAACGCGGGCTTCCAAAAAATATACGGCAGCACCAGGAGTAGGGCCATCGGGATGCCTGAAATGAGCCATGCCAACATCCCCCACATATTACCGCGCTGACGCGTGCCTGAGGTGAATTGAAGTTGCGTCCGGTACGGGCCGATAATCGCCGCTAGCGTGTATAGGGGACTCCCACTGATTTGCATACACAATCCCAGGCACAGTGCCAAGGGAACGATGATCCAGGTGTGGGTGAAGATGCCTATCAGAACAAGGACCAAGGTATACATTGCTCCCGCAATAAGAAATACTGTCACGTTAGCCGCGACGATGATCTGGCGGCGATCTACCGGTGATAACGCCAGCGCGCCAAACCCCTCGCGATCGATGATGCCGAAGTAGTTCGACATGATGTTCATATTCACCATCATGCTCATCATCACGATGATGAATAGCCCGGCGGCCAGCGGTGCAATGGCGTGAAAGTCGGTATTCTCGATACTTGGTTGCCAAAGGATGAAAATCGCAGGTAGCACCGACATCAGTCCGGCAAAGATCAT
>JBNGDO010000175.1:0-9649 GCA_049975385.1 Anaerolineae bacterium
GGCCTGAACTGGTGCTACGTGCCGCTCCCGGTTGCGCCGTCGCAGGTGGAAAATGCCGTGCGCGGCGCGGCGGCGCTCGGATTTCGCGGCGTCAACGTGACCGTGCCGCACAAACAGGCGGTGATCCCGGCGCTGGACGTGGTCGCGCCAGACGCGGCGCAGTTCGGCGCGGTGAACACTATCGTCGTCGACCGTGCCGGTACAGAACACCGGGACGCAGCTGGACAGACGATGATCACCGGGCATAATACGGATTACCAGGGTTTCCTCGGTTCGCTGAGGCAGGGAGGATTTGAGCCAGCAGGCAAGTCTGCTGTCGTCGTCGGGGCCGGGGGGGCAGGACGTGCTGTGATCTTCGGATTGCTGCAGGCGGACGCGCGCGACGTGCTGGTACTGGATACCGTGCCGCAGCAGGTCAAATCGCTGGTGAAGGACCTGGGACGGATCAGGACATCGGTGTTGCGCACAGCGCCGTTGACGCCGGATACGCTCGTCGAATCGGCACGGGCGTCGGATCTGCTGGTCAACGCGACGCCGGTGGGGATGTCACCTAAGATTGACGGCTCCATCTGGCCGGACGATGTGCCCTTCCCGGCGCACCTGGCCGTCTTCGACCTGGTCTACAATCCGCAGGAAACGCAGCTTTTACGGCAGGCGCGCGCGGCAGGCGCGCTGGGCATCGACGGGTTGGATATGCTCGTGCGGCAAGGGGCGATCGCCTTCGCGTTGTGGACCGGTCAAGAAGCTCCGTTCGATGTGATGCGCGCAGCCTGCGAGCGCGCATTGGGACAGCGGTAGATTGCTAAAGAGGTTGCCAATGAGCGTTTTTGAGGTTATGATGTTGGTCTGTTTTGGCGTCAGTTGGCCGATTTCGATCGCAAAGGCGCTGCGGACGAAAAAAGTTGAGGGCAAAAGCCCGGTCTTTATGGTCGTGATTTGTGTCGGCTATTTGAGCGGTATCTTGCATAAGCTATTCTTTGCCTATGATTGGGTCATTGCCCTGTACGCTATCAACATGATCATGGTTGCGACAGATTTGTTCTTGTACTACCGGTATCTGCCTGACGCGGGCGGCATGTGGCGCATTTTGGCACAGCGTATCAATAAGGAGTAAGAAGTAAGGAGTATGTGGAACAGACGTACTTCGTACTCCATACTCCTGATTAACACTTTGAGGAGAGATTATGACAAACGTATTCGAGGAATTTCAGTGGCGTGGCCTGGTTCATAGCTTTACCGAGGGAGCGCCGGAGGTGCTGGCGAAAGAGAAGGTGACGGTCTACATCGGGTTCGACCCGACGGCGGACAGCCTGCAAATCGGTAATTTGATGACACTGATGGGCCTGGCACGGATGCAGCGCTTCGGCCATTCGCCCATCGCGCTGGCGGGCGGCGGCACAGGGATGATCGGCGATCCGAGTGGCAAGTCGAGTGAGCGGCAGCTTTTGAGCCGCGAGCAGGTGGAGGCCAACCTGGAGGCCGTCAAGCCGCAGTTGGAGCGCTTCCTCGACTTCGAGGTCAAGAGCAATCCGGCACGCATCGTCAACAACGCCGATTGGCTGTGTCAGGTTTCGCTGATGGATTTCCTGCGCGATGTGGGCAAGCACTTTAGCGTTAATTACATGGTGGCGAAGGACTCGGTCAAGTCGCGGCTGGACCGTGAGGAGGGTATTTCGTACACTGAGTTTAGCTACATGCTGCTGCAATCCTACGACTTTGTGCAACTCTACGATCGCTACGGCTGCACGATGCAATCCGGTGGCAGTGACCAGTGGGGCAACATCGTCGCGGGTGTGGAGTTGATGCGCCGGATGCGCAACGCGCGCGCCTATGGTCTGGTTTACCCGCTCGTTACCAACGCCGACGGCTCGAAACTTGGCAAATCGGAGAAAGGTACGATTTTCCTGGATGCCAAAAACACATCGCCGTATCGCTTCTTCCAGTACTGGCTCAACCGCGACGACGCCGATGTGATCGACGATCTCAAGCACTTTACCTGGATGACGCAGGACGAAATCGCGGCGCTGGAACACAAGGTGGCGACACAACCAGAGCGGCGCGAGGCGCAGCGTACCCTCGCCAGCACGATGACGGCGATGGTCCACGGTGAGACAGAACTAGCAAAGGCTGAGCAGGCATCGCAAGTCCTGTTTGGCGGCGAGATTGCCGGGCTGAGTGCGGACGAAATCGGCGATATCTTTAGCGATGTACCTTCCAGCCAGGTCGCTAAGGCCACATTGGAGGGCACGGGCCAATCCCTGGTCGACGTTCTGGTGGGTGCCGGGCTGACCAGGTCCAAAGGCGAGGCGCGCCGGTTGATCAACAACGGTGGAGTCTACGTCAACAATGTTCAGACCGCCGGTGTGGACCAGACCGTCACGCTGGCGGACACGATTGAGGGTCAGTTCGTTGTACTGCGCAAGGGGAAGAAGAGTTATCATCTGGTGCAGGTTGTAGGGTAGGGCACTTTAACAGTCGGGATCAGACTACAAAAGTCTCACAAGACGCTTGCTTGAGCCAATATAGACGCCAAACACCAAGCCTACAAGCCACAGTACGTGCTGAGACTTTTGTAGTCTTTGATTCTGATTCATGCTTCGATGAACCCGCCGCCCAGAACGATGTCGTCCTGATAGAATACGAGCGATTGTCCGGGAGTGACGCTGCGCTGCGGTGTGGAGAATGCGACCTGCGCCCGGTCGTCGTCTAGCAAAGTGACTTCGACGGGGACCGGGGCCGCGCGATAGCGGATCTGCGCGGTCGCGTTAAATGCTGTAGCCGGTGGGGCTCCAGCGGTGAAGGTGACGGCGCGAAGCGTGCAGCCATCCCGCAGTAGATGTTCTCCCGGCCCGACGATCAGGGCGTTGTGTTCTGGTTCCAGCCGCAGCACGTACAAGCGTTGGCTGGCGGCGATGCGCAATCCCTCGCGTTGCCCCACTGTGTAGAAGGGCAGGCCGCGATGTTGTCCCAGCAGCGTCCTGGCTTCATCGTAAATGGGACCGGGCTGGAGTGCTTCCGGTCGCAGTTTTTGCAGCAAGCCGCGATAGTCCCTGCCGTCCAGGAAACACAGGTCCTGGCTGTCGGCGCGTGATGTCGCTGGTAACTCCCAGGCGCGCGCCAGTTCTCGCACCTGAGTCTTGTCCTCGACTTCGCCGAGCGGCAGCTTCAGCCGGGTCAACACCGGCTGGCCGAGGCGGTACAGCACGTAGGACTGATCCTTTGCCTGACAGCGTGCGCGAGAGAGGCGTGCAGGTGCTCCGGCCTGCTGTGTGACGTTGGCATAATGCCCGGTGGCGATCCATTGCGCACCGACGCGCTCCGCTTCTGTCAATAACGCGGCAAACTTGATCGTGGGATTGCAGGTGATGCACGGATTTGGTGTTTCGCCCTGTGAGTAAGCGTCGGCGAAGGTTGCGACGATCTGTTCGTAGAAGCGTTCTCGTAGATCGCCGATGTGCAAAGGGATATCCAGCGCATCCGCCACCGCCGCCGCGCTCTCGAAAATATCACTCGGCGGAAGTGCAGCATCGCGCCACAGTCGCAGCGTGACGCCGTAGACTTCGAAGCCGTCCTGGCGCAACAGTCCGGCCGTGACCGCGCTATCGACGCCGCCACTCAGCGCCACCACGACGCGCAGGGGATGGGTCATTTTCATAAGTTCCTTTTTCTCCATTTTCGGGATTCATTATACCGTAGTTGCGGATCAGGGCGAAACAAAATGAAAACACAAATCCAGCAGGACCGCATTCAACAGGCCGTAGCGCTTCTTAAGAAATATCACAGTTGTTGCACTGCCGTGTTTGCGACGTGTGCTCCCAAACTGGGCATCGATGAGACGCTTGCTGCCAGATTGACGCAAGGGATGCCCAGCATTGGGCTATCGGGCAATGTCTGCGGCGCTGTGAATGGGGCTGCGCTTGTTATCAGCCTTTTCACGACACACGAAGAGAATTTCGATGACTGGAATGCTCGCCAAATGACCAGTACGCTGATCCAGGAATTGGTGACCAGGTTCGAAGCGCGCTATCATTCTACACAGTGCCGCGATATTCTCGGCCACGATATCAGCTCGCCGGAGAAGTTCATCCATGCCAGGGAACAAGGCTACTTCACTCTCTGCCCAGAGGTTGTCGAACATGCTATGAAGACACTTGATGAGATACTCAGTCGTGCATAAAGCGAGCCTAACTCACCGGAGAAGGGATAGAGCATAATGGAAATTCTCGGTGGCCCGTTGTTTGCTGTAGCCGGTGCGGGAGAATCCCACGGCCCAGGCTACACCACTATCGTCTTCGGCTGCCCGCCGGGCCTGTGGCTAGCGCGACAGGACATTCAACGCCATTTGGATCGCCGTCGTCCCGGCGGCAGTATCCACGGGACGCCGCGCAGTGAAAGTGACAAGGTGGTACTGCTGTCCGGCCTTTACACGGACGATCACGACGCGCTGCTTGCCGGGCCGGAGGTGCATACCGTTGCCGGTGGCGCGGAAAGCGTCATCCGCACTTACGAGGCGGGCTGCACCACCGGCGAACCCATTGCCGCCGTCGTGCTCTCGGCAGCCAAACGCTCCGGCGATTACAGCCAGTTCAGCGGGCCGGAAGGCGAGGTTCGCCCCGGGCATGCCGACCTGGTAAAATACCACCAGGCGTGTGGCTTTAACGACCCGCGTGGCGGCGGGCGGGCTAGCTACCGCGCTACCATCTCCGATGTGATCGGCGGCTCGATCGCGCGACTGTACCTCGAACGGCATTTCGAGACGGTCATTCTCTCGTCGCTGGTGCAGGTGGGAGAGCTCAAAGCATCCATCACGCTTGCAGAGATGGTGGAGCGGATGGTCTTGCAGCACACACAAGCGCATCCCGTTCCGGCGGACGATCTCCACCGACTCGAAGTTTCTCTGGCGACCGCCGAGTTGCCTACGCTCGACGCCGATTTCGCCCGCGAGGCCGGCGCGCTGATTGAGGCAACACGCGCTGGCGGCGACTCCATCGGCGCGATGGTGGAGGTCGTTGCGGTCAACGTACCCGCGTTGGCCGGCGCGCCGCTCTACGAGAGCCTCAAGCCGCGTTTGATGGGCGCGCTCGGTGGCCTGAACGCGGCGCAAGGTGTCGAGATCGGCTCCGGCTTCGACGTGGTCACACGACATGGCAGCGAGAATAACGATCCGATCCGCACTGCTGGCTACCGGAGCAATCACCACGGTGGTTTGCTCGGCGGGATCACCACCGGCATGCCGATCGTGTGCCGCGTCGCCTTCAAGCCGACGGCTTCGATTCTGATGCCGCAGCGTTCCGTGCGTCAGAACCTCGAAGAGATCGACTTTGCTCTCAAGAAAGGCCGCCACGATCCGTGCGTCGGCGTCCGTGCGGGGGTGACGCTCGAATCGCGGCTGGCGATTGAGTTGCTGAACGCGGTGTTGGTGCGGCAGAGCAGTCAGCTATCGGCCGCCAGCTTTCAGCTTTTTGCTGCTGACCGCTGAAAGCTGATCGCTATCTTACAATGGAGTAAAGTTTGTGAACATCTCGGTCATTCTTGGACATCCCCATCCCGGCAGTTTCAACCACGCGATCGCGAAGACGGCAGCGCAGACGTTGCGCGAGAACGGGCATACGGTCTGGTTTCACGATTTGTATGCAGAGCACTTTGATCCACTGTTATTCCACGGAGAATTTACCAAGAATGCTGCCCTGCCACCGGAAATTCAGCAGCACTGCGACGAGATCGCGGCGGCAGACGGCATTGTGATCATCCACCCGAACTGGTGGGGACAACCGCCCGCCATCCTGAAGGGCTGGGTGGATCGCGTGATCCGTCCCGGCGTGGCCTACGAGTTTCTAGAAGGTGACAGCGGGGAGGGCGTGCCGATGGGTTTGCTCAAGGCGCGGGTCGCGTTGGTGTTCAATACGGCTAACACGCCGGAACAGCGCGAGAACGAGGTCTTCGGCGACCCGCTGCAACTTCTGTGGAAGAATTGCATCTTCGATCTGTGTGGTGTTCCAGCGTTCTACCGCAAGATGTACCGGGTGATTGTGACGAGCACGGCGGAGGATCGGCGTATGTGGCTCGACGAAGTGCGTGTGATTGTTTCTCGTTATTTCCCGGATTTAAGGCGGATTGTGATCCGCCTTAAGCGTTGAAGTAAGGCTTATTTCAAAGGGCGGGGGAGTTAGTATGAATCTTATTCTTACCGGCTTTATGGGAACTGGCAAAACGACGATCGGACGCGAAGCTGCCGAGCGGCTTGCTCGCACCTTTGTGGATATGGACGATGAGATCGTGGCACGCGCTGGAAAGCCGATTCCGTGCATCTTTGCGGAGGATGGTGAACCGGCCTTCCGTGCTGTCGAGGCGGCGGTGTGCGCCGACTTGAGCGCGCGGGATGGACTGGTGATCGCGACCGGTGGCGGCGCGCTGGTGAACCCGGCAAATCGCGCGGTGATGCAGCGTAGCGGTGTGGTGGTCTGTCTGGACGCAGAGCCGGACGAGATTCTGCGCCGTGTGGGAGACGATGACGGGCGGCCGTTGCTCAACGTGCCCGATCCGGCGGCGCGCATCGCCGAGTTGTTGGCGACCCGCCGCGATGCCTACGGCGCTATTCCCTGGCACGTGCAGACGGCGGGACAGAGCGTGGATGGGGTCGTCGCACAGGTGCTCGCGCTGGCGCAGACGATCACTCTGCCGGTGCGCTATCCTGGCGGTGAGTATCCCATCCACATTGGGCGTGGACTGCTGGCATACCTCGGCGGCGCGCTGCGGGCAGCGGGTGTGCGCGAGGAGACTGCCATCGCCATCGTTACCAACACTGTTGTTGGGCCGTTGTATGCAGAGCAAGTGGAGGCTGCGTTGCGCGATGCGGGTTATCGGCCCTTCGTCTGCACGATTCCCGACGGCGAGCAGCACAAGACACTCGACACGGTGCGCGCGCTGTACGACGAATTCCTCGCGGGCCAACTCGATCGCAGCGGTGTCGTGCTCGCACTCGGCGGCGGCGTGACCGGCGACATCGCCGGGTTTGCCGCAGCGACGTTTATGCGCGGGACACGCTTTGTGCAGGTGCCTACTTCGTTACTGGCGATGACCGACGCCAGTGTGGGGGGCAAGACGGGCGTTGATCTGCCGCAGGGCAAGAACCTCGTCGGCGCGTTCAAGCAGCCGGAGTTCGTGTTGATCGATTTGAACGTGCTCCATACGCTCCCCGAAGCCGAGTTTCGCTCCGGGATGGCGGAACTGCTGAAGCACGGGGTCATCGACGTGCCGGAGTTGTTCGAGGGAATTACGAATCATGAATCACGAATCATGAATCACGAATTACGAATTACGACTTACGAATCCCCAATCCCTAATCCCCAATTACCAATCCCCTACCTGGCGCGGTCGTTGCAGGTGAAGGTTGCGATTGTGGAGGAAGACCCGTTCGAGCGGGGACGGCGGGCGGTGTTGAATTTGGGCCACACGTCGGCGCACGGATTGGAGCAGGTGAGCGACTTCACGCTGCGCCATGGGGACGCGGTGAGTATCGGCATGGTTGTTGCGGCGCGCATTGCGGAGGCGCTGGGGCGCGCAGAGCTGGGGCTGGCGGCACGCATTGCAGCGACGCTGGCGGCGTGGGGCCTGCCGGTGACGTGTCCACCGTATTCCGTGGATGCGGTCTGGGCGGCGATGACACATGATAAGAAGAGGCAAGGCAAAGGCCTGCGTTGGATCCTTCCCCGCGCCATCGGCGATGTGGAGATTGCCGACGATGTGCCGGAGAGTCTGGTTAAGCAAATCCTCGTGGAGATGGGAGCGATGGAATGAATCAAGAATCAAGAATCAAGAATCAAGAATCATGAATCATGAATCGGAGAATCGGGGAATGGGCGAATCACGAATTGCGAATCACGAATTACGAATCACGACCCAATCACCAATCACCAATCACCAATCCCCAATTACCAATCCCCAATTACCAATCCCCAAAATCCTCGTGTTGCACGGGCCGAATTTGAATCTATTGGGCCGTCGCGAGCCGGAGACGTACGGACGGGTGACGTTGGATGAGATCAACGCGGCATTAGAGACGGCGGCGGAAGGGCGGGCGGAACTGCGGATATTGCAGTCGAACAGCGAAGGGGCGCTGATCGATGCGCTGCACGCCGCGATGGATTGGGCGGACGGCGTGCTCATCAATCCCGGCGGCTATACGCATACCAGCGTCGCGTTGCGAGACGCGATAGCGGGAACGGGCCTGCCTGCTGTGGAAGTCCATCTCTCGAATATCCACGCGCGCGAGGCATTCCGCCACATATCCCTGCTCGCGCCGGTCTGCGTCGGCCAGATTTGCGGCTTCGGCTGGCGGAGTTATCTACGTGGGTTGGAGGCGTTGTTGGGGAGAATCACGAATCATGAATCACGAATCATGAATCAAGAATCAGCGAATCAGCAAATCAGCAAATCACAAAATCAGCGAACCAGCGAATCCCTACTCCCTACTCCCTCTGCGCGTTTGCGCAGCCTGCCGCCGTATCCGTTTGCGCGGTGGGAGAGGGTGGTAGCGGATGCGCGCCGCAGCGATAGAACGATGATCCGCCTGGACATCGGCAACCCGGATATGCCGCCGGACGACGTGGTGATCGAGGCGCTGTACGCTTCGGCGAAGAAGCCCCATGTCCACGGGTACTCCGGCTATCACGGGTTGCCGGAATTTCGCCGGGCGCTCGCCGGATACTATGCGCGGCGCTTTGGCGTGACGCTCGACCCCGATAAGCAGGTGGTGCCGTTGATCGGCTCGAAGGAGGGTATCGTCAATATGGCGCTGGCGTGGCTGGATGCAGGCGACCTAGCGCTATTGCCCGATCCTGGCTACGCGCCCTACGCGGCTGGCGCGCGGCTGGCGGGGGCGGATTTTGAGACATTCCCGTTGCTGGCGGAAAATGCTTTCCTACCCGATTTCGACGCTATCCCCGCCGAGGTTGCCGACCGTGCAAAGCTGATGTGGCTCAACTACCCCAATAATCCCACGGGCGCCGTCGCCAACCTGGACTTCCTGGCGCGTGCAGTAGACTTCGCTCGCCAGTACGGTATCTTGCTGTGTTGCGATGTGCCTTACTGCGATCTGACCTACGGCGATTACGTCGCACCGAGCATCTTGCAGGTGGAAGGCGCGATGGACGTGGCGGTGGAGTTCAACTCGCTATCCAAGACGTTCAACATGGCCGGGTGGCGGATGGGGATGGCGGTGGGAAATCCCGGCGCGTTGGCCGCGTTGGCACAGGTGAAGTCGAACATGGACTCAGGGTTATTTCACCCGCTGCAGGAGGCCGCCATTGCCGCGATCACACAGACACAGCCGGCCTGGTTCGCGGCGCGCAACGCGCGCTACCTTGAGCGATTCGACCTCCTCATCGAAGGCCTGAAAGCGGTCGGCATTGTGACGCAGCGACCGCAGGCGGCACTCTATCTCTGGGTGGCAATCCCGGCGGGGTGGGCGTCATCCGAGGCGTTCGCGCTGGCAGTGATGGAGCGGACGGGCGTGGTCTTTGCGCCCGGTTCGTTCTTCGGTCCGGCAGGTGAGGGGTATGTGCGGATTTCGGTGACAGCGTCAACGGAGCAGATCAGAGAGGCGGTGGAGAGATTGAAGGTGGAGGATTGGGAGTGTTGAGTGTGGGAG
>JBNGDO010000176.1:0-9565 GCA_049975385.1 Anaerolineae bacterium
GATGTGCACGAGCGTGCGATCCTCGACTTGCTCAGACGGTATCCTCAGCGTAAAATTGTGGTCACGCCGCTAGGGGGCAACGGCTTTATCTTTGGGCGCGGGAACAAGCAGTTCACGCCGGAGGTTATCCGCCGTGTAGGGCGGGAGCACATTATCGTCGTTGGCACGGAGGACAAGATGCGCGCGTTGCCCGGCCTGCGCGTCGATACCGGCGACGCAGCCCTCGATGCGGCACTCGGCGGCTATATCGAAGTCGCCGTCGGCTACCGGCGTGGGCGGGTGATGAAGGTCTTGGTAGCGTGAGTGAGTTTATTGTACACGGATTTCACGGATTCTACGGATTTTTGGGAAAGGAATCTCTGTTTTCCGTGTTAATCCGTGTACCAACTTGTAGCATACATGAGATTCGCGTTGATTCGCGTGATTAGTGGTAAATATTCCTATGGAGGGAAAGATGACTCGAAAACTTTCGCATAAAAATCCGACGAATTTGACGACGTTCTACTACGGCGCGCCGTACTATCCCGAACACTGGGACGCCGCCACCCGCGAGCAAGACCCGGAGTGGATGGTCGAGGCTGGCTTCAACGTGGTGCGGATGGCGGAGTTTGCCTGGGACTTGATGGAGCCGCGCGAGGGTGAATTCGACTTCACGCTATTCGACGAGACGATTGCTCGGCTCGGTGAGAAGGGGATCGCCACGATCCTCTGCACGCCGACGGCGACGCCGCCCCGCTGGCTGACCTATGCGCATCCCGACGTGTTGCGCGTCAACGCGGATGGTGTGGCGATGCAGCATGGGTCGCGGCAGCAGGCTTGCCCGAGCAGTCCCGTCTTCCGCACCTACAGCCGCAGGATCACCCAGGCGATGGCCGAACACTTCGCGGACAACCCCTACGTTATCGGCTGGCAGACCGACAACGAGCTGAACTGCCACTTCAGCGAGTGTCACTGCGAAAGCTGCCAGGCGGCATTCCGCGAGTTCCTGGGGGCGAAGTACCGGCGCGAGGGCGTCGCCGACATCGACGCGCTCAACGAAGCCTGGGGTAATGCCTTTTGGGCGCTTACCTATAGCGGCTTCGATGAAATCCAGACGCCCAAAAACGCTAAACCTGCCTACGCCAATCCCGCGCACCTGCTGGACTATGCCCGCTTCATCTCGTGGAACGTCACCCGTTTCCAGCGCGAGCAGGTGGAACTCCTGCGGGCGGTAAACCCGGCGTGGTTCGTCACCCACAACGGGACCTTCCGCCACCTCGACTATCGCGGTCAATTCACGCAAGACCTGGACTTCCTGGGCTTCGACGTGTACCCGTTCTTCGATCCCGATCCGGCGCACCGGCCTCTCAGCCAGGCGTTCAACCTGGACCACGCACGGGCGTGGTCGGGCAACTTTATGATCCCGGAGCAGCAGTCCGGGCCGGGCGGGCAGGGCGGCTACTTCCACGCTACGCCTGAGCCGGAAGAGATCAAGCGCATGGCCTACACGTCAATTGCGCATGGCGCGGACAGCCTCCTTTTCTTCCGCTGGCGAACGTGCCGCTTTGGCGCGGAGGAGTACTGGTGCGGCATCCTCGATCACGACAACGTCCGTCGCCGCCGTTATGACGAGGTCCAGACGCTCGGGCAGGAGTTGCAGACTATCGGCGCGGAGGTGCTGGGAACGCACGTGCGCGTGGACGTGGGCATTGCCGCCGCCGATATGGATGTCTACGACGCGCACGAGGCGCTCTCGTTGGGGCTGCCTTCACCTCATCAGGTCGCGGGACTGATCCACGGCTTCTTCTACGAGCGTGGCTACGCGGTGGGCTGCGTGCATCCCTCGGACGATTTGAGCGGGCTGAAAGCCTACATCATCCCCCACTGGGCGCTCTTCAAGCCTGAGTGGCTGCCGAATCTGACACGTTTCGTCGAGAATGGCGGCACGCTCGTCATTGGCGCGCGCACGGCGACGAAGGACTGGAACAATAACGTCATCGCCGAGACGCCGCCGGGCTTATTGCGCGAGCTGACGGGCACGCGGGTTTCCGAATACGGCCGCCAGAACGCGCCGGACAAACGTCAACTGCGGATCAACTTCCCCAAGGCGAAAGTCCCCACCGCACACTGGTACGAGCAACTGGACGTGCTGCCCGGTGGCGCCGTTATGGCGCGTTGGGAAGGCCGTCTGCATCTTGAACGGAAGCCCGCCATCATGATGAAGAAAACCGGCACGGGGGCAACGCTGTATGTGGGAACATATTTCACCGAGGGGATTCTCGAACAATTGCTCCCCGCGCTTCAGGAACGGAACGATCTTGTCCCGCTATGGCCGTCCGTGCCGGAGGGTATTCACGTGATCGTGCGCGAGAACGCCGAGAAACGACTCTGGTTCTTTATCAACGACGCCGATGGTTTCGTGTGCGTCGAAAATATCCCGGAGGGTGAGGACTTAGCTAAACCGCGTATCACCGGCAAATTTTATCTGAAGCGCAACGAAATTGGGATTGTGAAGCAGTCGCTTACTGATCCGGTCATAAAAAACTAAAGCCATCCCTGTGTCTAACAAGCGTATAAACGTTTAGCTAAATATGTCTGGATCAGTAAATGATCCGGTTGATCGCCGTCGATCTGGACGGCACGTTGCTGCGCAGCGACGGTGTGCTGCCCCCGGAGGGAGCGCGGACGTTGGCGGATGCAGCGCGGCGGGGCATGCGCGTAGTGCGATCCACTCGAAGCAAAAATAAGGAGGAATTTATACGATGGCCGATTTACCGGAACGATCCATTGATCCACTGCCTGAGGTGACTGCCCATTATGAAGTTACTGACGAAGCCGGGCGGTTGCTCCAGATGACGGGACAGCTTGAACGTGCGCGGACGCAAGAAATTCTCACGCGCTACTTGCCTCCACCGCCCGCTGTGATTCTGGACGTGGGCGGCGGTGCGGGCATTTATGCGCTGTGGCTGGCGGAACTGGGCTATACGGTCCACTTGATCGATCCGGCGCCCAAGCACGTTGAGCAGGCGCGCGCGGCTTCGGCGGCGCAGCCAGCGCATCCTCTTGCCAGCGCCGAAATCGGCGATGCACGGGCGCTGCAATGGCCGGACGACAGCGTCGATGTTGTGTTGCTGCTCGGCCCGCTGTACCACCTGCCGGAACGCGAGGAGCGGGTGCGGGCCTGGTGTGAGGCCAAGCGCGTGGTGCGCAAGGGCGGCCTCGTCGTTGCGGCGGCCATATCGCGCTTTGCCTCGACAATGGACGGCCTGTTCTCCGGGTTCCTGGACGATCCCGCGTTTGTCAGTATCGTTCGGGAGGACCTGCGCAGCGGGCAGCATCGCAATCCCACGCAGCATCCCGGCTATTTCACCACTGCTTACTTTCACCATCCCGAAGAGTTAAAATGCGAGATCGCTTACGCGGGTTTGCACTATGAAGCGACGCTGCCCGTGGAAGGCATCGGTTGCATGTTGCAGAACTTCGAGGCGCACTGGCAGGATGATGGACGGCGCGAGCGGCTGCTGGAAGTGCTACGCTGGCTGGAGTGCGAGCCGTCCCTACGCGGGGCGACCGGGCATCTGCTGGCGATTGCGCGAAAAGGGTAGGGGATGATGTCTCTCTCTCAACAACGCTTCGGCGCGCACGCCCAAAACTACGTCACCAGCCCGACTCACGCGAAAGGCACGGACCTCGATCGCCTGCTCGAACTCGCGCAGCCGCGACCGTACTGGCACGTCCTCGACGTGGCGACGGGTGGCGGCCACACGGCGCTCAAGTTCGCGCCGCACGTCGCGCGCGTCGTCGCCAGCGACCTCACGCCGCAGATGCTCGAAGCGGCGGAGGCGCACATCACTGGCAAAGGCGTGCGCAACGTCGAATTCAGGGAGGCCCGCGCGGAAGACCTGCCCTTCGACAGCAATGCCTTCGACCTCGTGACGTGCCGCATTGCGCCGCATCATTTCGATGACGTGGCGGGGTTCGTCAAGGAGGCTGCGCGTGTGGTCAGGCCCGGCGGATTGGTGCTCGTGCAGGACCAGCAGATGCCGGAGGATCCGGTGATCGGCGGGTACGTGGAAGCCTTCGAGAAGCTGCGCGATCCGAGCCACAATCACGCCCTCACCGAGACCGAGTGGCGCGCGGCGTTCGCGGCGGCGGGATTGACGTTAGAGCACGTCGAGAGCCTCGCCAAATCCCACAGTTTCGACGAGTGGACGACGACGCAGCACGTGCTGCCCAGCACGAAGGCATGTCTGGAGGCGTTGGTCGCCGGCGCGCCTCCTGCCGCTGTCGAGTGGCTGCAACCGCGTGATTTCGGCACGCCGGAGGCGACGTTCGTGAATGTCCACATCATCCTGGCGGGACGAAAGAGCGAATGAGTGAATGAACGAATGAGCGAATTGGTGAATGAGCGCGTGGCCTGGTGGCGGCGGGGCTTGGGGGCGATTTTTGATCTTCTCAAGGAGACGGCCCTGGCTTGGCAGCAGGACAAAGCCTCGCGGTTGGCGGCGGCGCTGGCGTACTATGCGATCTTCTCGATAGCGCCGCTGTTGGTCATCATCATCGCCATTATCGGGCTGGTGTTTGGCGAGCGCGCCGCGCAGGCTGAAATCGCCCACCAACTCGAAGACCTTGTGGGGCCAGAAGCGGCGGTGATGATTGAGAATATGCTCGCCAATTTCGGCAATACCGCTTCGGGCATTTTCGCCTCCCTTGTTGGGTTGGGAACGCTGCTGTACGGCGCGAGCGGATTGTTCAACCATGTTCAGGGGACGCTCAACACCATCTGGCACGCGCCGCCCACGTCGGGCAATGGCGTGGTGTATTTCTTCAAGCAGCGTGTGCTGCACATCGCGATGGTCTTCGGGGTGGGGGCGCTGTTGATGCTCTCGCTGTTTGCGGAGCTTGTTATTTCGGCCATTACGGGGTATCTCAACCTGGAGAGTTTTCCACAGGCGCGTAATTTCCTCGTCTCTCTGGGGATGCTGACGCTGCTATTTGCCGTTATCTACAAAATCTTGCCCCAGGTCAAAATTGCCTGGCGCGACGTGCTCGTTGGCGCGGTGGTGACGTCGCTGCTGTTCAATGTGGGCCGGCTCCTCATCGGCGCGTACATGCGCTGGAGCAACATCGGCTCCATCTTCGGCGCAGCCGGATCGCTGGCGGTGCTGCTGGTCTGGATCTATTACTCGGCGCAGATTTTTCTGCTGGGCGCCGAATTCACCCACGTCTACGCGCAGAAATTTGGCTCGTTGGCGAAACCGAAGGGGCAACCTTCTGAGGAAGAGACAGTTGTCCCAATTGAGATACCGCGCGTGGAGGATGTCGCTGTGCCGCCGTCCCTGTTGGCGGAAGAGGAAACCCTGGCAGTACCGGATGCAGACGCGCCAACACCGCCTGCCAAGCCGAAGAATCGCGCCTGGCCCAAGAAGGTGCTCGCCATCATCTCGGTGGTGGGGACGGTCGCTGCTTCAGTACTCGGCGCGAGTTGGCTGCATCGCAAGCGCAAAGAAAACTCTAGCGAAGAATAGATATTGCCATTTGGCTTCCGCTGATTTTGTGTGATAATGGTGATAATTTTCTACATAAATCTCATCCTATGAATGAAAGGACTATCATGAATATCACAGAAGGCAAAGTCGTACACATCCACTACACATTGAAAGATGATGCTGGTCAGGTTTTGGATAGCTCTGAGGGTCAGGAGCCGCTCGCTTATTTGCATGGCGTGGGCAACATTATCCCCGGCCTTGAAAAAGCTCTCGACGGTAAAACAGTGGGGGACACGTTAAACGTGGTCGTGCTCCCGGAGCAAGGTTATGGTGTGCGCGATGCCAAGCTGGTGGATACAGTCTCGCTCTCACAGTTTCCGGACGCCTCGCAGGTGCAGGTAGGGGTGAGATTTCGGGTGCAAATCGGTAATGCGATGCGCATTGCTACTGTTACGAGTATTGTCGGCGATACCGTGACCTTCGATATGAATCACCCGCTGGCCGGCGTCACGCTGAACTTCGACGTCGACGTTGTGGATGTGAAAGACGCCACTCCCGAGGAGTTGGAGCACGGGCACGCTCACACCTCTGGAGGCCACGGGCACTAAAAACAAGACCTGAGTAACAAGACCTGGCAGGCGTTCACTCGAGATCTGCCAGGTCTTGTCGTCTATGTGGGATTGACGATCATCCGTACTCATCGCCGCCGTGTTATCTTCTAACGGAGACTGTGGCGCGCCTAGGTTCAGGACGCGCCGCGAAGTGAAACCTCGCAGGCCGATGCACAAGGCCAGCACGCCCGCACCGATGTACCAGACCTGCGGCCCCAGCGAGTCGAACACCGGCCCGGCGATGGCGACGCTCAACGGCGCGATAGCCGTCGAGATGCTGTCAAGCAACGACAGCACGCGGCCCTGCATTGTGGGGGCCACGCTTTTCTGCACCAACGCCTGGATTGGGGCCATACATACCGGCGTCATAAAGCCGCCGACGGCCATACTCCCGACCGCCAGCCAGAAGGCCGATGTCGGCGCCAGCCCGGCGATCAGGATGGCGAGTGCCATCCCCACAATGCCCACCAGGGACGTCTGCATCGGGCGCCGGAAGCCGCCCCAGACGCTCAAGATCATCCCTCCGCAGACCATCCCGATACCGACGGCGGCGCCGATGATCCCAAACTCGCGCTCCGCGCCGCCAAAACGCCGGATGACCAGCATCGAGGTCAGCATAAAGGCCGGGGTGGAGAGGAAGTTCATGGCAGTGGAGATACCGAGCATTTCCGGTGCGCCATGCCATTCCCAAACGTATCTCAGGCCAGCCCGCACGTCTTCCCACAGCAACCGCCATCCGGCCCTCGGCACACCCGCGTGCGTGCCCCGCCGCGGATTGGGCAGCGCTATGAAGAGCAGGACGGCTACGGCTAGCAGTGCGCCGCTGACGTCCACAGCGATAATAGCCGGCAACGTCAGTGCGTGAACCAGCATCGCGCCCAGCGCTGGTGAGACGACGAGGATGAGGCCTTGGAGCATCTGGTTCAGCCCGGCGATGCGTGGGAGGTGTTTCTCTGGCACCATCAAAGCCGTAGACGCCAGTATCGCAGGCATCTGGAAGCTCTTGCCGCACGCGCGCACCAGGATGATCAGGTAGACCGCGCCGAGTGACGTAGCCTCTACCCAGAAAAGATACCCCAGGCAGAGTAACGATACAATGATGACGCCGTGGCTGGCGAGCAATACTGCCCGGCGGCTCCACCGGTCTACGAGCGCGCCCATAAATGGTCCCAGCAGCGCGCGCGGGAGCAGCGCCGTCATTGTTGCAATCCCTACTACTGTTGCCGAATCGAAAGCGGCGGTCAGCCACCAGATCAAGGCAAATTGCAGCACTTCGCTGGTCAGCGCGGCCAGCGCCTGGCTTCCCCAAAGCGCGAAAAACGGCCCGGGCCAATACCTGACTGCGGATTTGGTAATACGTTGGACAGACATTATGTGATATTCTCCTTGGATATAGTTTGGTAACCCAACTATTTTGCTAAAAAAACGACGTTCAGTTTACTGGGATTACCAATTTGAGGCATCGGCTAGCCGATGCATGGCCGATGCAATGATCTTTTCGGCTTGCGCCGGGGTCAACTTCAAATCGGTGAATGACAGGCTAAGGTGCATTTTACCTCCGATGGTTGTCACACCTAACACAATATCCTCCGGGTTGCCGCCGAGGATGGGACCGAAGAGTGCTTCCAAGTGTAGCGCGCCGTATCGAAGCGGGATATCCAGACGCCCCAGGTTGCTGATGGATAGATCGTGGTTGGCAGCCATAAAGGAGTCGGCAACGATTTTCGGTGTAATGACATCCCGCAATGCGTTTGTGGCCACATTGGCTTCGATCAAAGAATTGAAAATGTGCTTGTCCTCCGCGCGCCGATTGAAGCCCTTTTTGATTTTGCGGGCCACCTCCCAGAAATTGCGCTGAGGGGTACAGTTCACGCAGAATTCGACCAGATTGACGAACAGCCCAAAGGACTCGCCGACAGGACTGCTCAAGCGATCTCTCAGGCTGACCGGGCTTTGTATTCTTCGTTTCCAGCCGTCGCCGTAGAACTCGCCAAAGGCTCGCAAGAACGCTGCACACAAGGAAGCATGGACGGTCGTGCCTTCAGCGCGACTACGCGCCACCAGGGCAGAGGTTTGCTCCGCGGTCAACACCCAAGGGCGCACATGATATTTGACTCCAACACCATGTACCGCATCTATCTGTGATTCGCTTTGTTTTGCACTGCGACTTAGCCAGAGCTTTAGTAGGTTTGCTTTTAGTTTTGCCCTTTGAATAACCATCTTTTTCCCAGGAAACTCAGGAATCGACGTGCTCATCGGTGGGATCAGGGGCATGGGCGTCACCTCAGCATCAGAATCATTCAGAAAAGTCAGGAAATCGCGGACCAGATAGGCGATTGAAAGCCCATCGGCCAAAACGTGGAGACAGATAAAAAGAAGCTCTGATACATCCTTATACTGGAGCCAAACAAGGTGGAGTGGGGGATTATTGAATAGATCGAAAGCCTGAGATAATGCAGCGGTGGCGGCTTCTATCCAACTCTCGGCGTTCTTTGGAGTGATGATGCGCACCGGGAACTTCAGGGCAGGATCAGAAACCACATAAACATCACCGGCTTCCCTAATCACACGTGTGGATAGGGGAGGGTATTTGCGCTGCAATTTATAGAGAGCTTTTTGGAACTGGTAGGGCGTGAAGGCTCCCCGAATCCGGGCCATCAAAGCGAAGTTGATAGGGTGGTACTCCGAAGCCAGCCAGACCATATATTGCCCGCCGCTGATTTGCTGTATTGTGGTGTTCATAGATTTGTGCTTGCGCTTGATCGTTTACTGCCAGTCGAAGCCCAAACTGTGGGAAGCCTTCAGCAAAAGCCGGTGCAACGTTTCTTGTTCCTCGTCGTCTAACGCGACCAGGAAATCATGCGTGTAAGCGGCCGCGCCTGTGACTACTGAGTCGGCGACTGACTGCCCGGCTTCCGTGAACGTCAGCCGCCAGGTGCGCAAATCATCGGGGTCTTGTGTCCGCTGCACCAGTCCCCTGTCCACCAATCGCCGCACGTAGACTGAGATGGTACCAGGATTGATGTCCATAATCTCCGCAAGGCGCGCGGCCGTGGTCGGCGCGAATTGGTGCAGCACCAGCAGCACCGAGCAGTCGGCAAGGCTCAACCCGTCCCACTCGCTCGCCTCTGCAGCCATCCGCGCTTCGTAAGCGTGCGTCAGGCTGAAGAGGGCCTGGTTGATTTGTAGGTAGGCTTTATCCGGCAGTACCATAGGTTCATCCTCCAAAGCTGAAATTAGTTTGATTATCCAATAGTTGGATTATACAACTAAATTCATAATTTGTCAATAGCTTTGACAATTGGTGATTACCCATATCTCACCGCAGAGCACGCTGAGGGCGCAGAGAGATATATCAAAGAAGGGCAGGGTCTAAGTTAGATTGACACTTCTGCAGGTGGCAATCGACGGCGCCATCCCTTTCTGATCAGACTGTTACCAAAGTGGCTTCCCGAACAAGCGTTTTCGGCATTTTTGACCAATGTT
>JBNGDO010000177.1:0-9558 GCA_049975385.1 Anaerolineae bacterium
TGCGCTATTCATCACCGGATGCAGCACGCCTATCCCACCAGCAGCAACCGCCACACCTACACGCACACCGCCTCCACAGGAAACGGCAACGCCTGCCCCTACATCCACATCGACACCCCGTCCCGCGACCCCCACGGCGACCGCTTCTCCCACGAAGGCGGTAGTCGAAGCTACCCCCTTCCCACTGGATGTCAATCCGCTAACCGGGGAGAAAATGGCGAGTGCCGAGGTATTGGACCGCATTCCCATCGCCATCAAAGTCTCGAATTCACCTGAAGTGCGACCGCAATCAGGCCTCAACTCGGCGGATTTGGTGTTTGAGCACCTGGCAGAGGGCAACATCACCCGTTTCACGACCATCTTCTACGGTAAAGAGCCCGAACAAGTCGGGTCGGTGCGCAGCGGCCGGTTGATCGACCTGGAAATTCCAGCGATGTACGGTGCACTGTTTGGCTATTCAGGATCCAGCGCAGGCGTCAAAGAACGCATCCGTAACTCGGATCTCTTCCCCACCTATATCGCCGCGCCGGATTTCGGTGTAGGACAGCCTTATTTCTACCGCGTGCCGCAGGAGGGCAAAGCCTTTGAGCACACCCTGTTCACCAACCCAGCCGTATTGCGCGAACTCGCCGACGAGCGTGAGATCAACAAAAGGCCTGAGTTTCCCAAGCTGATGACATTTAGTGAAACGCCACTTGAAGGCGGAACGCCGATCAACTACTTCGAAATCAACTATCTTATAGGTTCATGTACAGCAGAATGGACTTACGACGCAGCCTCCGGGCTATGGGAACGCGCCACGGCCGGAGTAACGCAAAAGGATTATCTCACAGGCGAAATCTTGACCGCGACCAATGTCATCATCGTGTATGCCAATCACATCGAAACGGATATTCTGGAAGACACGTGGGGAGGTGGCCATCAATCGATCCAGATACAAATCTGGGGCTCCGGCCCCGCGCTTGTCTTCCGCGACGGTGTGATGCAGAATGGCTATTGGGAACGTATCGAACGCAACCACATGCTCACATTCTGGGTCGCGGAAGGCGACCCAATCCCGCTGAAACCCGGCAACACATGGTTCCAGATGGTGCCGCTGGACACAACCTCAGAAGAAATCCAAGAAGGGCAATTGCGCTTCACTCCTAAGGGTGTTGTGCCGTTTGGTGGGTGACGTCAATACTTGTCTTTTCTATCACCCGTGCTATAATCTGCGCGTGAGGGTGAGTAGCTCAGTTGGTTAGAGCGCACGGTTCACATCCGTGAGGTCCCGAGTTCGAGTCTCGGCTCGCCCATTTTGATCACACGGCTTTATCCTCGACAAGCAAGCCGCCAGCAAGAGCGCGAACACGATTCGCAACTACCGCGTCACCTTCAGCAAGGTCACGCTGTGGCTCAAGACCACCCGCCCGGATGACCCCGATCCCTACTTCGCCGATCTCACGCGCCAGGATTGGGTAGCCTTTATGTCCTGGTTGCGCGACGACTACATCAGCGCGTGCGAAGGCGTTGCCCGGCGTGAGCCGCGGCCCCTCTCGCAGAAATCCTTACTCAATATCCATACCGATCTCTGCGCCCTCTACACCTGGGCGATCTCGCCCGGCATTGAATTGGCCTCTACGCACATCTTCCACACCATCGAACGCCCGCAGGCCGATGCCCCGGTCATCGAGACCTTCACCCGCGAGCAGATACGTGATATGCTGAAAGCGTGCAAAGCGTCACGCGCCTGGCACAATCGTGAGGACAAGACCAACGAACGCAGCACGGCAGACCGGGACCAGGCCATCATCTTGCTCTTGCTGTCCACCGGCATCCGCGCCAGCGAGCTGTGTGATATTCGCCTGTGCGACATCGATATGACGCAACGCAGCATCACAGTCGCCGGCAAGGGACGTGGGCAGGGGAAGAAACAGCGCGTCGTGCATTTCGGGAAGTCCACCGGGCGTGCCCTGTGGCGTTATCTCACTCCGCAGATGAAAACCCTCAAACAGGATGACACGATCTTCACCGTAGGGCCAGAGGATGCGCCACGCCCGCTAACGCGGGATGTGCTGTGGAAGCTGGTTCATCGCATCGGCGAACGCGCCGGCGTCGAGGCTAATCCGCACAAGTTCCGCCACACCTTTGCCACCCACTACCTGCGCAATGGCGGCGATCTGTTCACCCTCCAGGCCCTGCCCGGTCACACCTCGTTGGAGATGGTACAACGCTACGCCAAGATCGTCTCCGCCGATTGCGCCCGCGAACACGAGAAGGCCGATCCAGTGGATAATTGGAGGCTATAAAACGGTTAGATACCCCCTTGATTTTGCCATGTCCAGCATGGTATAATATTGGTATAGCGGTGAACAAACATCGCGAAAAGGTCTGGGGCTAGGCGCTCCGAACCGCAGGAGGCCTTCAAGCCTGCGGCACTCAGCCCAATGTAAGGCGGACGGAGAATGAAAGGGGAGGACACGGGAGTAATCCTGTGTCCTCCCCTTTTTTTGTTTCCTATCACAGTATATCAAGTCGTTCAAGGAGGTGCAATGTTTACAGTAGTATCACAGGATCAGGCCGCTTGGGAGAGCTTACAACGCTTTCCAAGACGGCGTCGCACCGGCAACACAAGGCGCACACATCGTCATTCCGTGGGTTTTCACCCGGCGCTGACGATATTCAATCAATGGCGTGAGAACGCCGTAAGCACGCGGAGGTGACAAATGGAATCGCGTATATTCGGTTACAGCAGAGAACAGGTCCGCAAAGCGCAATGGGATGTCCTCAGAGCACTACGCAAAGGCCTGAGCCATAATCCCGCGCGCCCTGCCGCCGCGCAACAACAACTCGACGAATTTCTCGACGACTTCCCCGAAATGGACGAGCCGATCGGCTATGCAGAAGCGTTGGGCCAGGTCCTGGCCAGGCCGCTCTTGAGCACGCCGCAACCGCGCGACACCAGCCGTGACTCGTACGAGATGTGTCAGCGCGAACGCCACGTCCTGCAATTACAGGTCGATTACTTCCTCAACCATCCCCTCCAGGAACAACTGCGCGAGCGGGTCGAGCAAATTAACCACTGGAAAAACCGTGCACAGGAGGCGGAAGCGGACAATGCCAAACTCAAGGCCGCCCTGGTCCGTGAACAGAACGACCACCAGGCCACACGGAGCCGGCTCGAGGGGGTGATCGTGGAACAACGTCGTCTGATCTTCGAACAACAGGAGACCATCAATGCTTGCACACATTGACCCGCACACGAATACTCTGTTTATATTAGATGGTCCGACTCTATATAACGCGATTCGTGTGCGCGCAGACGTTATTCGTGTGCGCCCTTTTCATCATAATCTCAAACTTATTCAGGAGGAAAAGTAACTATGCCAAGGAACTCAAATCGTTCGTCCAGCCGCAGCAAGCGGAGCGCGGTCGATACAGCCACGCTGTTGGCGGAGATCGGCCCGTTGTCCCAATGGCTGCCCGTGCTGGAAACCCTGCTACCCACCGGCGTCGCCGATACGCAGCAGCTCCAACAAGCCAGTGGCCTCTCGCGCGATCAGGTCAATCGCCTGATCAAGCGCTTCGATACACTGGCACCCGACGCCATTCTTACGCGCATCCAGGAGAGCATACCGCGCCCTGGACGACGCGGTGGCGCTCCCATCATCTACAAGCTGGGCGAGGTCGGTGCGGCGCTCCTGCAAGAAAACGGCTATCCCGACGCGCACGCCTGCGGCCTGGACAAGAGCACGCCCATCGCCCACGCGCGCAGCGTCCTCGATGTGCGCCTGGCCACCCTCGCCGCGGGCTTATCGGTGCAGACCGAAAAGGAGCTGCCTTATGGCGACGATCAGGCACTCCGCCCCGACAATCTGGTGACGCTGCCCGACGGCCGGCTCGCGCTCTTCGAGATCGAGCAGGATGCCGACATGAGCCTGCTGCGCAGGGTCCACAACAGCTTGCGGCGCAAGGTCGCCTTCTTCACCAGCGAGGCCGGGAAATCCGTCTCGCCCATCATCCGCGTGCTCATCAACCTGCCACTCGGCCCCCTGTGGGATACCACCGTCAGTGTGTGGGAGCGCGCCGCGGCCATCGTCGCCGATGAACGCAACGGACGACTGCCCTTCCAGATCGTCGCTCTGCCGTTGATGGACTTCCTCGACACGCCCGACTGGGGCACCACCCCCGACGCGCGTTGGGAGTCGCTGTTCGATCCGGCGCAGACCAGGAGCTTTGGCCGACAAGCCCAAAAAGACAGTGCTCCGGCTACCCAGGATAACACCGCACCGGTCACCACAGCCAAGCCGACCGCCCCCAAGCGCGCCAGGCTTCCCGAGGCCCTGAAACGGCGCACCGCCAGTGACGACCGGCGCGTGATGGAAGCTTACTACCAGCACGTCATCGAACAAGGCCCCGCCCTGGCCTGCACAGCCGCCCAGCCACAACCCGACCGGGCCTTCTTCGAGGTGATGCGGGTGATCTACGCCGCCTCGTACCCCGAGGACGCCACGCCCTGGCAACTGGCGCTCTATCCCTATGCGTCCATCTATCTACTGCGCAAGTATCTGGAGCTACATCCCATACTGCGCACGGCGCTCAAAAAAGCCATCGAGGGGCGCACCAGCCGCAAGACCTGGAATCCAACCATGGTCATGCACAAGATGCAAGATGTGATCGATGTCTTTCTTGGCTACCACGGCTTCACGAATTCGGGCGGGCTGCGCGCCTATCCGACGAGCAACTACAATCGCGCGGACAAGGCCGGGGACTTCAAGGTTGCAGTGAGCCTGCACCCGGAGATGCTGCCAGGTCACGAGAACAAAACGTACTTTGCCCGCGACTTCACCGAGCCGACAGAACGGGCGCTGGCCTGGGTACTCTGGGCGCTCTTCGCGCATAGCCTAGAGATCGGGCTGAAGCTGAAAGGGGAGTATCCGGCGTTTTGGTAAAAATGTGGGGTCGGGATCCTTGTCATTCCGGCCCTGTTTATGCCTGATTACTAACCATCAACGTTTTTTAAGAAATTCGTGAAAAATTTGCACGATTCTATGCTATACTAGGCATAGCACTTATTCAACACACTTTGTGCGATGCGTGCAGCGTATTTCTCTAGGTTCTTCCTCCCCACTGTGTACGACTTCTACTGCCGGGCTAGTGGGCACACCCCATCGCGGAAAGTCAGCGCGTAGATCGGCCGTTGGCGGATTGGTGATCTACGGGCAATACAAAGGGGGAACCTATGCGCCGTATACCCAAATCCCACTGGACCCCGTGGCTGTGGAGCATCCTCTGCCTGTGGCTGTTTCTCAGCCTCTTGCCTGCTCAGGCCAGCCAACAGAACGCACCCGACCCACCGGCGACCTATTACGGTCTGCTGCAAGCCGGCTCCGGCTTTACCCCTACATCAGGGATGACGGTAACCGCCTGGATCAGTGGGACGCTCTGCGGGAAAGCGCCAACCCAAGCCGTTGACGAGGACGTGGTCTACAGCATCAACGTGGAAGCCGACTGGGATGCCGCACCGGGCTGCGGCGCGCCGGGACGCGAAATCCACTTCACAGTGGGCGATTATCCGATGCAGCCTTTGGCGCTGTGGGACAACAGCCAGGTACACGCGCTCGACTTGTTTCCGGGCGATATTGTCGCCCCACAAGTCACGGACGTCCTCCCCGCAAACGGGGCAATCGACGTACCACGCAACACCCCCATCGTCGTGGACTTCAGCGAGCCGATGTTGACAGGCAGCGTCAGCACACTTGTCACACCCACAGTGGGCGGCCTTATTGCGGTGTGGAGCAATGGAGATGCGCGCCTCACGCTGGATCACGATGACTTCGCCGCCGGCACGCGCTACACGGTCACCGTCGCGGGTAGCGATATGGCCGGAAACCCGATGGCATCACCTTACACCTGGTCTTTCATCACCGGAGCGGAGGTCGCGCCCGAAGCCGACCTGAGCCTGGGCAAAGTGTGCGAGGGCAGCGGGGTGGTGATTGCCGGGGAGCGCATCACGTACACCTTCACCATCACGAACAGCGGGCCGACCAGCCCGGTCACCGCAACGGTAGTGGACTTATTCAGCGACGCAGGTCCGCTGGCGGGGATCAGCGGCGCAGGCTGTATATGGCCCGGCGCGGAGACCGTCACCTGCACCGTGACCGGCGTGGTGACAACGACGCCTACGCTGCTGACGCTGGTTGTGACGACGAGCGCGACCTATAGCGGCACGTTGAGTAATAGCGCGGTAGTTGCACCCACCGGCGATGTCGTTGACCCCGATGCGAGCAACAACAGCGCCGGGCCGGTCAGCGTGAGCATACAACGCGAGCCTGGCGATATCACCCCACCCACTGTCGTTGCAGTTAGCCCCGTACACAATGCAACAGATGTGCCGCGCAACGCGCCGGTCGTCGTGGACTTCAGCGAGGCAATGGCGACCGGCAGTGTCATCACACTCATCACACCAACGGTGGGTGGCCTCGTCGAGACCTGGAGCAACGGCGATGCGCGCCTGACACTGAACCACGATAACTTCGACGCTAGCACGTGCTACACCGTCACCGTCGCGGGTAGCGATCTGGCCGGGAATCCGATGACGTCGCCCTACACCTGGGCCTTCACCACGGGAGCGATTTCCGCACCGGAAGCCGACCTGAGCCTGGGCAAAGTGCGCGAGGGCAGCGGGGTGGTGACTGCCGGGGAGCGCATCACGTACACCTTCACCATCACAAACGCTGGCCCCACCAGCCCCGTGACGGCGACGCTGGTGGACGTGTTCAACGACGCGAGCGCGCTGGCAGGCGTCAGTGGGCCGGACTGCGCCTGGCCAGGTGGGGCGACCATCACCTGTACTGTGACCGGCATAGTGACGAGCACCCCCTCTCTATCAACGCTGCTCGTGACTGCCAGTGCGACCTATAGCGGGACACTGATTAACAGTGCGACAGTCACACCAATCGGCAATGTAGTCGATCCTCAAGCAGGCAACAATAGCGCTGGACCGGTGGAAGTAGCAATCAAGACAACGCCAATTGATCAAAAGACCCATATTTACCTGCCATTGGTGCTGCGAAATTTAGGATAAACACGCTCATTTCCATGCTAGCAGTCTGTCGGAGAGAACGACTCATGGTCTAGAAACCCGGTTTTTGATCGTCTACCGGGGTGTTTTTTCCGCAAAAATGAGCGTTTTTCGGCCTAAAACCGGGTTTCTAAATCTCTCCGACAAACTTTTAGGAGGTACAAGATGAATATCGATTTAAATAGAAAAGTGCGCTGGGGGCTTCGTATTGCAGGGATACTGCTCGTTACCACATTGCCCAGCTTTTGGCTATGGCCACCGCTAGGAGTGTCTCCTGCCCGTGCTGATAGCGTTATTCCTCTTAACCCTTGCCCTGTCTGGTTTTCTGGCGACCATGATGATACTTATAGTATAGCTTGGGGTGACCTTGATGGCGATGGTGACCTTGATCTCGCCGTGGGGAATTGGGGTGCCAACAAAGTGTATCTGAATGAAAAAGGTATCCTACAAATTCCTGCAGCTTGGACCTCCAATGACGATGATTGGACCTGGAGTGTGGCTTGGGGAGATATGGATGGGGATGGCGACCTCGATCTTGCTGTCGGAAATAGAGGTACTAGTGGTACAGGTGCGTCAAACAAAGTTTATCTGAACGAAGGCGGTATTTTGCAGTCCTCTGCTGTATGGGTTTCTAATGCAACCGAATCGACCACGAGCGTAGCTTGGGGGGATATGGATTGCGATGGTGACCTTGATCTTGTCATTGGAAATGTGCCTGTATGGGATGGTAGCCAATATGTCGGAGGCAAAAATCAAATATACCTGAATGAAGACGGGGTCTTGCAGTCTATTGCGGCCTGGATCTCCAATGATGCTGACTGGACTCATAGTGTGGCTTTGGGGGGATCTTGATGGTGATGGCGATCTCGATCTTGCTGTCGGGAATGGGAGTAGCGCCAACAAAGTCTATCTCAACCTGGGGGGACATCAGGGAGGAACAACCGGTGTATTGCAGACAGTTGCAGCCTGGACCTCCGGTGATGATGGCTCTACTTCAAGCGTGGCTTGGGGAGATGTGGATGGCGATGGTGACCTGGATCTCGTTGTTGGCAACAGTGGTACAACCGGTAAAGGCACGCCCAACAAGATATACCTGAATGAAGCGGGGTCATTGCAAACCGTAGCGGCTTTGATTTCTAGTGATAGTGATGAAACTTATAGTGTGGCTTGGGGAGATGTGGACGGTGATGGCGACCTAGACCTCGCTGCTGGGAATCGGGATAGCCCAAACAAAGTTTACTTGAACGATGGATTGGGGACATTGGAGTCTGCTGCCGCTTGGCTATCCGGCGATAGTGACTTTACTACATGCGTGGCATGGGGAGATGTAGATGGTGATGGCGACCTTGACTTGATCACTGGAAACAGTTTGCCAAGTTCGGTTCCCGTGGGAGGGGCAAATAGAATTTATCTGAATGACGGCATGGGAAATTTACAAAACGACGCTGATGATCCTTGGGCATTTGCGGATAGCGACGTTACTACAAGCGTGGCGTGGGGAGATGTTGATGGCGATGGAGATCTTGATCTAATTGCCGGTAATACTCCGAGGTCAGATCGTACTGGTGGGGAGAATCGAGGATATGAGAATACACGACAGGGAAGGATGGCCTCGCTGAACAACGTACTCTCCTTGAATGTCACGACTCCCTATATCTCCAGCGCCAACTTTTACGCTGTACCCGCTATATTGAAAGACCAGACCCTCTCTCTACACTACACGCTCTTCGATCCAGAGGCTGATCCAGTTGGGAGCATAGAGGCCTTCTATTCTCTCAATGGCGGCGGGCATTGGCTGCCAGCGATTGCGACCACGGACACCATCACCACCCACTTAAGCACGGGATATTGGCTCAAGTCCGCGGTGCTGACCCCTACGCAAGCCATCCCCAATACGGGCATCCCTCTCTATGCCGAAATGAATATCACAGACAGTGCCACCGTCGCCGAAGTTGAGGCTTGGGTATGGATCACCCACACACAAAACGCCGACCTGGCCATTGCCCTACAGTCACCCGGCGGGATGCAAATCCCCTTGTTCACGACAGGTCAGGCCATAGGGCAAAACTTCAGCCACACTCGTTTCTCAGATTATGTCACTACAACCCTTATCGTCTCTGGAACCGCGCCCTATACCGGCACCTATCATCCTGTAGGCAATCTCACAGATCTTAAGGGACAAGCCATCAATGGGACCTGGACCCTGGTCATCACTGACAGTAATCCGCTTACCGGAACTGCCGGCACGTTGGCAGCGTGGGGGCTACGCATCAAGACACCACCGGTAACACACGTCTACACCTGGGATACCTTCGCCAGCAACTTCTTCGGCCAATCCGATAACGTCGTCTTCCGTATGGTCGCCTATCCCCAACCGGCGACCAGCGCCGTCACGGGCACGTATAAATATTACAATAGCACGCCTGGCCCCTTCCAGCGGCCCTACGCCTCCGCCACCACTTTCCCCTTCCGCGTGCGGGGAACGCAGGTGCGCG
>JBNGDO010000178.1:0-9535 GCA_049975385.1 Anaerolineae bacterium
TGTCCCTTTGTTTTGCTATTGTATAATGCCAGTACTGATCCGGTCATAAAAGACTAAAGTTATTCCGCTATTCAACAGGTGTATAAGCGTTTAACAAATTAAGACTGGGTCAGTCATTAGCCGGATAAGGAGGTGCGTTCATGAAACGGCGTATAGGATTATTGATCGTGACGGTGATGTTAATGACATCACTAGGCTGCTCTCTTTTTTCAGGTGGTGGAACAACCAGCTCGAGCGGTTTCGAAATCAAGGTTGTCAATGAGTCTCCTGATGAAATCTGTTATGTCTTGATCTCTAGCAGTGAGAGTGACCAGTGGGGTGAGGATTGGCTTGGTGGCGACGAGACCATCGCGTCAGGCGATAGCAAAACATTTGCTGTCCCCGCTGGGGAGCACGACATCCAGCTTGAGGGGTGCGACGAAGCCGTGCTGGAGACTGGATGGTTTATCGATCGCAACACCACAGTCACTGTGGGGGACTCGCGTGCCACCTCGCGACTATTCGTGGATAACACATCGGATACGGAAGTCTGCTACATTTTCATTTCACCTTCCAGCGGAGATGAGTGGGGCGACGATCAGATGGGTGAGAACGAAACCATTATGACCGGCAGGACGCGTGTTTTCTATGTGCGCCCGGACATCTACGACATGATGGCCAAAGACTGCGACGATAACACCCTGACCGAACAGTACGAAGTTGACCTTTCATCCGACACAACATGGACACTGTATCACGAGTAAGGAGCACACAATGCCTGCGGTAATCGTAAAGCCTGGAATCTACTGGATCGGCGTCAATGACCGGACAACCGACCTTTTCGAGGGCCTCTGGCCGATCACCAGTGAGGGCGTCTCGTACAATGCGTACGTCATTGACGGGGAGAAGAAAGTCCTCGTGGATGCGGCGAAAGACATCAAGGGCGATGCGCTTCTCGATCAAATTGCAGAGGTCTTCGATCCGGCGTCGCTGGATTACATCGTGGTCAACCATATGGAACCGGATCACACGGGCGTGCTTCGCACGCTGCGCCGAATCGCGCCAGACGTCACGTTCCTCTGCACCAGCCGTGCGGTGAAGATGCTGGAGAACTATTACCAGGTGACGGATAACATCCACGTCGTTGAGGATGGCGAAACGTTGGACCTTGGTTCGCACCAGCTACAGTTTCACATCGCACCGATGGTTCACTGGCCTGAGACAATGGTGACGTATGAGACGACGCAGCGGGTGCTGTTTTCGTGCGATGCCTTTGGTGGTTATGGCGCGCTGCAAGGTGCGATTTTTGACGATCAATGCACGTCACCAGAATATTACGAAAACGAGGCACTACGCTATTACGCCAACATCGTGTCCCTATTCCCCAAACCGGTGATCAGAGCTATCGATAAGCTGGCTGACGTTCCTATCGACGTGGTTGCCCCTTCGCATGGCCTTCTCTGGCGCAAGAATCCGGGCCGGATCATCGAACTGTATCAGAAGTGGGCTAACTACGCGCTCCAAGGCCCCGATGTGGGCGTAACGCTCCTCTACGGGACGATGTACGGCAACACGGAGCAGATGGTGGAGGCGGTGGCGGCGGGTGTCGCGCGCGCGGGTGTCCCTATGGATATCTTCGATGTGCGACATATCCACGTCAGCTACATCCTGCCATCGGTTTACACGCGTAGTGGTGTGTTGATTGGTGCCCCCACGTATGAAGGGGAGCTTTTCCCACAGATGGCGCACGTTCTGGATATGCTGAACCGCAAGCGCATCCGGAATCGCAAGGCCGCCTACTTCGGCAGCTTTGGCTGGAGTGGGGGCGCGCGCCGCGAGATCGCACAGTGGGCCGAAAAGCTCAAGTGGGAATTGACCGAAACCTGGGAGTTCCCCGGCGGCGCGACGCACCAGGATTTGCTCAAAGCTGAGGAACTGGGCTACACCTTCGCTCAATCGCTAAAGTAAGTAGTGGTTTAGTGGTTAGACGGTGGAACGTTCAGACGTTGGAACGTTCCACTGCAATCTTTTGGATCGCTTCGGGCAGCGCGTGGGCCACGTCGCTGGCGGCCATGCCTGCTGTGCCCAGACGCTCCCGGACGATTTCCCCGGCCAGACCGTGCAGATAAGCCCCAGCGACGGCAGCCTCGAACGCCTCCAATCCCTGCGCCCGCAGCGCGACGATGGTGCCCGCCAAAACATCGCCAGTCCCCGCAGACCCCAGTCCCGGATTGGCGAAGGGCACTAGCATAGCTTTCCCATTCGGCGCAGCGATGACGGTGAATGCACCTTTGAGCACGACGATGTGGCCCCACTTGGCAGCGTTTGTCTGCGCGATGCGCAATCTGTTGGCCTGCACCTCTGCCGTCGTTGTGCCTGTAAGGCGGGCCATTTCCCCGGGGTGAGGCGTGAGGATCGTCTCTGGTGGCAGCAGGTTGTGCCAGTCGGGGATCTCGCTCAGGATATTCAGGCCGTCCGCATCGACGACCAGCGGTGGCAGGGACGGGCGTTTGCTTTCGGGTTTGGACTCGCTCGGTACGAAGCCCGTGCTGCGTTTCCCCGGATCTAACCCTAAAAGCCGGCGTATAAAGCTGGTGGTCTCCGGTGTGTGGCTTAGTCCAGGTCCAATAAGCATAGCCGAATATGCGGGTGCTGATTCGCCGGACGAAGATTTGCCCCCGAGCTTTTCCATCAGCGGCGTAGCCGCATGTCCATCCAATACGCCGAGTGTGTGCGGTAGCAAGATGTAGACGACTTCGGGCAATGCTGGAACGATGGACGACTGCAACAAGTTGGGGATTGCCAGGGTGACCAAGCCGGTCCCGGCACGCACCGCCGCCGAGGCAGCCAGGAGCGCGGCTCCTGTGTAATTGACCGAACCGGCGACAATCAGCGCCTTGCCAAACGTGCCTTTGTGCGCATCCAATGGGCGCGATGGTAGCCATTGCCGGATGGTTTCGGGCGCGGCGATAGCCGTACCCTTGCTCGGAATTTCGACGTGTTTGGGGATACCAATGTCGGCCACCAGCAGTTCGCCTACGTATTCCGCGCCGGGAAGCGCAAACTGCCCCCACTTGGGCGCGGCGAAGGTCACGGTCAGGTGCGCTTTAAGTGCCAGCGGATCGATTGCGCCGCTATCGAAATCCAACCCTGAAGGCCCATCCACAGCGATGATTAGTGGTCGCGGTGGCGTGGATTTTGGCGGGCGATTCAGGGGCGTCAGTGGATCGGTAGCAATTTGCGCCAATCCCGCTTTTACGTTTCGCAGCACGTCGGCGATGACGCCGCGCAAGGGCGGTGTCGCACCAATCCCGAGTAGGCTGTCCAGGATGACGCGCGCCTGAACGACAAGGCGCTGCAGTGTTTCGCACTGTGGATCGTCTTGTGCCTGAACGATCGTCACGCCGCATGCCTGCGTTTGTCTGAACACGGCTTCCTTTTCGGGATCGCGTTTGCTGGTGAGGTATGCGGTGACACGGGCTCCGGAGTCGTGCAGCAAGCGTGCAGCGACCAGTCCATCCCCGCCGTTGTTGCCCGGCCCTACGAGGACAAGGATACGCCGTCCTTTGATCGGCATATGCTGTACCACTGCAATTGCCAGACTCTTGCCGGCCTGCTCCATCATTTGCGCGTAGCTGTAGCCAGCCATATCGGCGGTTGATTCCAAAGCTCGCATTTCGGATATGGATAGGATGCGCATAGGCCCTCCTTAACGCGCCGTGCTATGGCGCACGGCATGTGGTGCCCGTCACAAAATGACGCGTCATTGACGCGTCATTTTGTGACGCTATTACTCGCCTACCAGGGCCGCCCACGGGCCATGAATGCCCGCTTCGGTTACGCCGTAGTAAACGTGCTGCGTGTCGCCAGCTTTCTCTACCAGATCGTAACGCATCCGCGAACTGAATTCCCGCTGCTTCCAAATCCCGATGTTGCCCATCCAGCGGACCTGGCTTGGTTTGACTGGGTTGTTTTCGGCCTCCTCGATGGCGTAGCGCCAGAGGCGACGGGCCGAGTTGCGGGTAACGTTCTTGACCAGGTTACCGTTGCGCAGGTCGCGCATTGTATAGTAGCGGACGTTGTTGCGTTCCTCAATGGCCGCGATTTCTACACCTGTGCTTGGTGGATCGATGGAGGCTGTGGCTGTTTGAATGTCGCTCACTGCTGGCTTGTGCTCTGTGCGCTGCTTTTGTTTCGTTGGTGACGATTGACCGCCCTGTAGCCCGCGTTTTACTAATTCTACGATCTCGTCGCGTACAGCCGTGGTAGTTTCGGCCTCGCTGCGGATGTAGATTTCGCTATCATCCATTGTATATGGTGGTTCTTTACCTCTAGGTACGACAATACGAATCACTTTGACGTTTTCAGTTTCTTGGACATCGATAGTGATCGAAAGCGCTGGGTTAAGGCGCGTGCTGAGGTCTTTTCTGAGATAGTTAATTGCTCTCGTAGGCGAATTGCCAACGCCAATGGGAGGCTTATCGGTATTGGCGGAGACGCCGATATAGAGCGTGCCACCGTTTGTGTTGGCGAAAGCGCACGCGTCGGCGATGATAGCGTCGCGGTATCCGCCGCGGCGTGCGTAGCGTTCGTGAAATTCCTGCACGATATTAGGGCCTTCTTGACGTGCTGCCTGAATGTGATCGAAGGGGTGGGCTTCGGCACGGTAAGGGCGCGTACGGGCGAAGTCGTCGCCCGTCAAGACGGTGTATAACGCCTGGAAGGTCGGTGCGTTGAGTAGGATCTCGGTGATGCGGTCACCAACGCCAGGGTTGCGCAGGTTTTTGGGGTCGCGCGTCAAACGATGTGCATCTGAACCCTGGATACAGCGCATACGGCGCGGGTATTCGGGCTTGGAGCCGTCGAAGAAACGCGCGGTCGTTTTCTTGCCGACTTTTTCCAGGTCGGTGACTTCCAGGGCGTGCAGGTTGGGGTCTTGGGTAAAGGCGATGCGCGTCTGTCCGCCAAAGCGAATACCTTGCAGCGCGACGCCGTGCGACGAGTTTACGTGCGCTGCGATGACGAGCCCGCCTGCATCAGCAATCATCTGGTAGGCAGTCAAAACGTCGACGGTTGCACCCACATCGGTAGCCCCCTCATCCAATTTGTCATCAGGAACGTTCATCTGCAAGAGCAAGAACTCTAGCTCTCGTATAGAGGTATCTGGTGGAAAAATCCCTAGGATGTGAAAGCCGAATGTGGCGGTGAACTCAAACCCGGTGAGCAGGAGGAGTTTATCCTGTAAGCGGCGGTATTCTTGGAGCTTTTTTTCCTCTCCCGGCTTTAAGCGGTTGAGGCGCTTGAGCAACTCGAGCTCTTCGATTTCCTCAAGCATCTGTTTATATCCGGCTACGGTGTTGTGATCCGTAAACGCGACGATGTCCAGGCCACGTCGCTCGGCCTCTTGCAAAATCTCAAGGTAGGTGACATTTTCCTGCTGATAGTCTGCCGATGCCGGGGTGTGCATATGCAGATCCATCTTGTACCATTGATCATTAGGCTGTGTTTTCTTCTTACGACTTCTTCTAGCCATTATTACGTATTTAAACCTCTATTGTGTTTGTGCGATCATCGCGCTGATACGGTCAAGGAGTTCATTAGGGCGAAAGGGCTTGAGAATAAAGGCCTCCGCACCGAGTTTTTTGCATTCGAGCTCGCGATCCATACCCGAGGTGACGAGAACTGGAATATCTTTCAAGACCACGTCACTTTTCAATGCGCGCAGTGCATCCATCGAACTACCTCCGGCAAGGTGATAATCCATCAAGATCAGCGTCACCTCTTCTGCCTGGGCAGCCGGAATGATATCCTCAGGACGTGTTACAGCAACCACTTCGTTGCCTTCCATCTCCATAAGCGTTTTGAGTAACCCGAGCATCACTTTGTCATCGTCAGCAACGAGTATTTTGGACATATGAACTCCTTAACCAATCGCGAAAATTCTATCTTTGCAAGCTATTGTACCACATTTGGTATATTTAGTATAATAGCTGTTGGTTTATTATTGATGATGTTCCTTGTCATCTGGGCTTTGTCCGCTATAGTAGGGATGCAACTAGGCTGTCGTCTTATTATATTTTCATTTTCTCAGTTCTTATGTGTAAGGAGAGACCATATGGATCGTTTTGTTGTTGTGACGGATAGTACGGCTAATTTGCCGCCGGAGTTAGTATCGGAGTATGATGTCCCGATGATTCCTCTCACGGTGCATTGGGGCGAGGAAACGTACCTGGATGGTGTTTCATTGGATACGCCGACGTTCTATAAGTGGCTCCAGGAGCGCGAAGCCTTCCCGACGACATCACAACCCTCACCTGGAGCGTTTATCGAGTTCTTCTCGAATGTGGCAGAAAAATACGAAACAACGAATATTTTGGGGATTTTTATCTCCGCTGAGTTGAGTGGGACGTTGGCTTCAGCGATACAGGCGAAAAATGAACTGCCAGACTTGCGTATTGAGCTGGTGGATTCTCGCTCGACGTCGATGGGTTTGGGAATGCAGGTGTTGACCGCAGCCCGTGCCGCGCGAGAAGGCCAACCGCTCGAGGTTGTAATCGAACGGGTGTTGCACATCCGTGACAATATGCACATCATTTTCGCCGTGGATACACTGGAATATCTGCACCGCGGCGGGCGCATTGGTGGTGCGGCGCGTCTGCTGGGCACGGCTCTCAATCTCAAGCCAGTATTGCATCTTGAAGATGGCAAGGTCATGCCTTTGGAGAAAGTGCGCAAGCGCCGTAAATCTCTGCAACGCGTGGTGGACATCGTCAAGGAGCGTGTGAATGGCCGGCGTCTCGTGGAGGTAGCTATAATCCATTCCCAGGCTGGTGAGGATGCGGATATGGTGGAAGGATGGATCAAAGAAGCTTTTGCCCCGGAGGTTATGTATAATACGATATTGACGCCTGTGGTTGGCACCCATGCTGGTCCAGGGACAATCGGGGTGGCTTTCTACGTGGTGGATTAAGGCTCTATCTGAAAATTGCTCTTGCGAGCGTTTCCGCTGAATCAATCGAGAGTTTTCGGACAGGTACCAATCACGAGGAATTTGTTTTGCTTCAGCCTAGATGACGAGGTGCAGCGCACACAATTGCGCTAAGGGGCATGTGTGTGCTGCACCTATTTGACTAATGGAGAATGAACCTATGCGCATGGTGGAATTGATCGAGAAGAAACGTGACGGTGGAGCGCTGACGACGGAAGATATTAGGTTTTTCGTTCAGGGGTACACAGATGGAACCATACCCGACTACCAGGCATCGGCATTGCTGATGGCGATCATGTTACAGGGGATGGACGACCGGGAAACTGGCGATCTGACGTTAGCGATGGCATATTCCGGCGAGGTGTTGGACTTGAAGGACGTCGCGTCTTTTGTCGTCGATAAACACTCGACCGGGGGGGTCGGTGACAAAGTGAGTCTGGTAGCAATCCCCATTGTCGCGGCGTGCGGATTGCCGGTGGGAAAGATGTCGGGACGAGGACTAGGGTTTTCCGGCGGGACGCTGGACAAACTGGAGTCTGTGCCTGGCTATCGGGCAGATTTGAGTGTGGAGGAGTTTAAGGCACAATTAGCCCAAATCGGCATCGTGCTCACTGGGCAGTCGGCCAATCTGGCACCCGCGGATGGCAAGCTCTACGCCCTACGCGATGTGACCGGCACCGTGCCCAGTATGCCACTGATCACCAGCTCGATTATGAGCAAGAAAATCGCCGGTGGGGCCGATGCCATTCTGCTGGACGTCAAAGTAGGCAGTGGCGCGTTTATGAAAACCATAGAATCCGCACGGGCGTTGGCGGAAGGGATGGTGCGCATCGGGCAAAAGCTTGGACGCAAAGTGACGGCATTGATTTCGGATATGAACCAGCCGCTCGGTTGCGCAGTCGGCAATAGCATCGAGGTCCGCGAGGCCATCGATGTGCTGCACGGAGAAGGGCCGCAGGACTTCCGCGAGCACTGCGTCACGGTTGCCGCCGAGCTGCTGCTCCTGGGCGGTAAAGCAAACACACTCGAAGCAGGTGTGGCCCAGGCGAAGAAAGCCCTCGCTTCCAGGCAGGCATGGGAGAAGTTTCGCCAGTTGATCATCGCGCAGGGTGGGGATGTGCGTTATGTAGACGAACCCGACCGTTTCCCGCAGGCGGCGCTTGTCGAGACCATACCGGCATCTCAAACTGGTTATCTGGCTGAGGTGCTTGCAGACGAAATTGGCATGGCCGTACTAGGATTGGGCGGGGGGCGCGAGAAGAAAGGTGATGTCCTCGATCATCGCGTGGGGATCGTGATGCACTGCAAGGTGGGTGATAAGATCGAAGCCGGTACGCCGCTCTTCACCATCCATGCCAACGACGCTACCAAACGTGACGAGGCTGTGCGGCGTACTCTAAGCGCACTGACATTCACATCCGATCCGGTCGAGCCTCTACCTTTGTTCTATGCTCGAATTGCGTAAAAACTCAACATCCAGCATCTAGTCTATTGTCATTTTGATGTAGCGTGTTATAATTCGCCTACTTGAGTCAGGAGGTAGATTAGGAATGCAGACTTACTTGAATATTGTACAAATCCTGTTGGGGGTTGTGCTCACTGTTTTGGTGCTCTTTGAAGTGCGTAGTAGCGGCATGGGCGGCGTTTTCGGCGGATCGCAGACTAACCTGATTCGCCAGCGGCGCGGCCCTGAATTATTGCTGTTCCGGTTAACTGTAGGCGCTTCGATCTTATTCTTCCTGGTCGCAGTGATAAACGTTTTGTTGATTGGGTAGTCGATTTCTGTACTTCGAAAAGGACGGAGCTAGGGGAGTGTAGGGGAGTATTCCTCAGGGAAGAATTCCCAAGCAAAGTAATTCCTCCCTTCCTTCTTCGTCCTTTTTCTGTGTATAGTACTTGACGTTATGTTCCGTCGAATTGGTTGGCAAATGCTTCTGGTCGGGGTGGGCTTTTTGCTCACCGCGATGATTTTAGCTTACATGGCGACGACGTACACCACCGAATTTCGCCCGGCAAACGGGGGTACGTACATCGAGAGTGTGGGGGGCTATCCACAGTCCCTTAATCCTCTGCTCAGCTTCTACAATGACGCCGACAGTGATGTGGTGGCGCTGGTGTTTAGCGGGTTGACGCGCATTGGGATGTCGGGTGCGGTGGAGCCTGACCTGGCGACTGGCTGGGACATCGATCCCAGTGGGATCACGTACACCTTCAGCCTCAATCCCGGCGTCCTCTGGCACGATGGCTACTACTTCACCGCCGCCGATGTGCTGTTTACTGTCAATTTGTTGCAAGACCCCGACTATCCTGGTCCGCCTGATATCGGCGCGTTGTGGCGATCGGTCGAGGTCACCAAACTGGATGATTACACCGTGCGGTTCGTCCTGCAAGAACCCTATGCCCCTTTCCTGGATTACACCACAGTCGGACTGCTACCCATGCACCTGCTGAGCGATATTCGCGCTGCTGATTTACCCAACCTGGATTTCAACCGCCAACCCATTGGCACCGGCCCCTTTCGACTGATCGAAGTGGAGACCGAGCAAGGACAGGTCACGGTTCTGACTT
>JBNGDO010000179.1:0-9490 GCA_049975385.1 Anaerolineae bacterium
CTGCGCATCGAAAAGCGCGACAGTTCCACGGTGGGCAGCAATTGCGCCGCTGCGACCAGTCCGGCAAGGGAATAGGGCAGTAGACGAAGCGCGAAGATTCGCGCGACGGTAGACAGTAGACGGGGGACAGAACGCGAAACAACATTCGATTGGCGGGATGATGCTGGATGCTCGATATTGGATACTGGATTCTGGATAGTGGATGCTGATTGCTGATCGCTGACCGCTGATGGCTGACGGCTGACGGCTGATTGCTGATTGCTAACTCGCAACTCGCAACTCGCAACCCATAACTCACACCCCACCACCCAAACCACCAACCCCACCCCCGCGATAAACGCCATCTGCGTGTGCCCAGCCAGCACGATCATCGCCAGCGCGCCGACACTCACCGGCGACGGCCAGCGCCTGCTCTTTCCCCCCCCGTCTACCGTCGTCGCCAGTCTGCTGGCGCACCGTCTGCCGTCTACCGGTAACAACACCAACGGCAGCCACGCCAGCCCCTGCAATTGGTTGAGATGTTCCACGTGGATGCCCAGATAGCCGCTTCCGGCATACAATAGACCGCTCAGGGCCGCGCTCCAACGCCTCAGTCCCAGACGCCGTGCGAGCAAAGCCGCGTTCAGCGCAGCCAGTCCCAAATGCAGCAGCACACTCCAATGCAACGTGCGCGCCATCCCCTCCAACGCGGAACCGGAGAGCCGCCATAATGGCCAATTGAGAGGATAGAACACGCCAACCTGGGAATTGGCAAGGAGCGGTGCGCCGGCGAAAAGGTCAGGGTTCCATAACGGCAACCGCCCTGCCTGAAAAGCACGCGCGGCAGCAGTCCAGTAGGGGAAGAAATACGTCTGCAAATCGCCGCCGGCCAACACCCAACCGGCGGCCAACCGGCGGTAGAGGAACAATACGCCAAGCAGCATCAAGAGGTAGGGTGCGTGCTTCCAAAAATAAAACACGAAGTCACGAAGCCACAAAGAGAAATGCATAAACACTTCGTGTCTTTGCGTCTTCGTGGCAAGTATCTTTGTCATCCGTCGTTTACGGTTGGCACAGTCGCCGTGTCTGGAGCGCATTCTCGTCTTCAGGATCAATGCGCAACGCCGCGTCGATGTAGGGCATCGCCTCGTTGCATTGGTCCAGGAGATAGTATGACAGCCCCAACGTGTAATAGGTCTCAATCGCCGGACCTTTGACCCGGCCGATGTCCCCTGAAAACTGTACCCGGCCATCCGGCGCAGGGAAGATCGCCTCGGAGTGCACGGGTTGGCCTTCCAGAGAGTACAAGGGCAAGAACCAGCCTATGTAAATCTTCCCGGCGGGAGCAGGAGGTAACCCGTGCATTTCCATCGTATACCGCCCGCTCATCACATCGAAGCGGACGTGCCCCCCAATATCCGAACCGACAATGCCCCCACTTGTGGGGTCGCCCCCATCTGCGGGGTCGCCTCCCCCGACGGTTCCACGCAGCGGGGCCTCGAAATCGGACGGGTGGACAAACACGGCACGCGCCACCTCTGTGCCTCCTGGCTCGTCTCCAACCGCATTGGTGTCTTCCATTGTGATGACGAGATAAACCGCCCGCCTACGGGAACGCGCTTCGCCGTAGCGGACGGCGAGTTTTAAGTTCTCGATGGCATCCTCATAGTTGCGCTGCTGGAAATAGAGCGTCCCCAGATGGGCATAGGCGTCGCCAAACGTGGGGTCGAGGGCGATCGCTTTGCTAAGTTGCACCTCTGCCTTGCTATACTCGCCGGTGAGCAGGAGCAACAGCCCCAGACGCGCGAGGGCCGGCACATTATTGGGGTCGGCTTCCACGGCGTCGGTGTACGCCTGAACCGCCAGTGTCCAGTTACCGAGCGCGTTGGCGTTGCGGCCGATCGCCATGTGTATATGGACCAGCTTGTCGTGAATCTCCAGCGCCTCTCGATACGCGCCAATCGCACCGTAATAGTTGCCCTGCGTCTCCAGCACGTAGGCGCGATTGCGCAGCACGTCGACGTTGTTCTCGCCCAACTCTAGCGCCGTGGCGATGGTGCTGTTCGCCGCGTACCAGTTCCCGGCGTCGATGTAGGCTTCGGCCATATAGGCATACGCCTCCGGCAGGGTGGGATCGAACGCAATGGCCTTCTCGCACGCCGACACCGCCTCCAGCGGCAGCCCGATCCAGTCGTAGGCCAGGCACAACACGGCCCAGGCACGGGCATTCTCCGGCTGGCGGCGCAGCGCCTCGCGGGCCATTTCCAGGCCGCGCTCGGGCTGCGACTGGAACGTCAGCAGCCGCGACAACGCCACATACAGATCGAACTGGTTCGGCTCGATGTCCAGCGCGCGTTGGTAAGCGTCGATAGCGCCTTCCACATCACCGGTCCAGTAGGCATCTTCGGCCCTGGCGACGTAGATGGCGGGAGAGGGTGTGGGTGTAGGCGAGGGTATGGGTGTGGGGGCAGAGGCCGCTCCGCCGCCGGGTCGCTCCTGCATCACGTCCATCACGGTATTGACAACGTAAACGCCTGCCCCGATCAACGCGAGCAACGTCAACAGGCGCAGCCAGGGGATGCGTCTGCGGCGGCGATAGAGGTCGCGGTCGGATTTTAGGTACATGGTCCTAATCAGTAGACAGTAGACAGTAGACAGTAGACGGGGATAGGGATTCCAGATACATCGTTATGCTCCTGCTTTACAATAACCCATACTCACGATACCAGTTCCAGGCCTCCACCACCGACGCGCGCGCCGAACCACCGACGAAGCCCAACTCGCGTTCGGCTTTGCTGCCGTCGAAGTGCATATCGCGCGCGCTCAAATGCAACTGGCTGCCATCGACCAACGGCTGCCCGCGCCGGACGCGGTTCGCTAGATCAACGAGTGTGGCAAGCGGTGTCATCAACACGCGCGGGATGGTGAACCACGGCGCACGCCCGCCTGTGACCTCCGCTGCGAATGCCATCAATGCGCGATGCGAGACGTTCTCGCCGTTGAGGATGTACCGCTCCCCCGTGCGCCCGCGCTCCGCCGCCAACACGTGACCCTCGCCGGTCGCCTTCGCAGAGACGATGCCCATTCCACCCGGCGGCGAGCCGATAAGCAAACCACGTTTCGCCGTCCGCAAGATTTCGCCGCCCACAAAGTAGATGTCACGCTGCCCGATCACCGACACGGGATTGACGATCACCACGTCCAACCCCTCGGCCACAGCGCGCTGCACCTCCACTTCGGCCAACACCTTGCTGTGACCGTAGTGGAACTGCGCCGGGCGCAGGTTGAACGCGGCAGATTCGTCGAGGCATTGCCCGCGCTCCGTGGGGACGCCCAGCACCGCCACCGAACTGGTGAAGACGACGCGCCGCACGCCCTGTGCCTGCGCCGCCCGCAACACGTTGCGCGTCCCATCGACGTTCGCCGCGTAGATCGCCTCCGGCTTGTTGCGCCAATACTGCGAGACCGCCGCCGCGTGGAAGACCAGCTCGCAGCCATCCATCGCCGCGGACAGCGACGCCTCATCCAACACGTCGCCGACCGCGTATTCGGGATCCAATCCCGCCAGCGCGTCCAGCCTCGATGTGGCCCGGCGCAGCGCCCGCACATCATATCCACGCGCCAACAGCGCCTCGACGATGTTCGCGCCGACGCAGCCTGTAGCTCCTGTAACTAGTGCATGCATGGCGAATCCAGAATCATGGATCAAGAATCAGCGAATCAAGAATCGACGAGAAGCACCGACTCCATAATTCAAGGTTCGATGTACTCAACTGGAATCTCAGTACAGCTACACAACTGCCGATCATTCGTCATAAATAAATCGCAGTTGCTGACGATTGCTGCGGCTAGATGCAGGGCATCCGGGGTACGGAATCCATACTGCGCGCGCAGTTCTGTCGCGCGATCTATTACGGGGCGTGAGAGGGGCACAACCTCAGTGATGATTTCAGCTAGATAACGGTCAAATGCTGCCAACAAAGCCGGTTCGCCATCCCGAATCGGTTTGACGCGACATTCCAGCCGCGTAAGATCGCTACATACTTGCTGTGTGCCTGACACAGATAACCGTGTCTCCAACATGGCTGCGTATGGCGTAACGGCTTCAACAAGATAAATGATCGGAGCGGAATCCAGATATATGTGCATCAGTTGCGCTCCCAATCATCTCGTTCTGCCTGGAGTTGCGCGTCAATTTCTTCCCGGCTACGAAAATGGTACCCACTCTGGCGTAATGCCTGGCGAATCTCCTCCAGCTTTTCCAACCAGGAACGCTCCACAGCAGGCGCAGGCAAAGCTTCAATCACCACACGCACACGCCCTAATGGTAAGGTGAGCGGGCGATCCAGCACCACAGTTCTGGAATTCGACAATGTTCCTGTTCTGGTATTCAGTTCCGAAGTCATCGGGTCACCTCCTGCTACAAGGTTAACTCCATTATAACACCATGTAAAACTACAATCCCCCGTCCACCGCCGTCACCAAATCGCCACTCGCCACCAAATCCCGCACAGCCTCGATGAATGGAGAAAGCGGCGCGTCGTGTTCGAGGAACGGCACGCGCTCGCGAATCGCCGCGTAAGCGACTGCCGTGCCCTTCCCCAGACAATAGTCGGTGTGAAAGTGTTCGCGTCTGAAGTCGACACCCTGCGCTGCGGCCAACAACTCAATGGCGATAATGCGCTCGACGTTCTCCATCACCTGGCGGGCATGGTGCGCCGCGTTCGTCGCCATGCTCACATGATCCTCGGTGTTGGCCGATGTGGGAATTGTATCCGCAGTCGAAGGATGCGCCAGTACCTTGTTCTCCGAAGCCAGCGCCGCCGCCGTGTACTGCGCGATCATAAAGCCGCTCTCCAGCCCGCCGTGACGCGTAAGGAACGGCGGCAAGCCGTTGCTCAACGCCTCATCCACCAGCCGCGCCGTGCGCCGCTCGCTGATGTTGCCCAAATCCACCAGCCCCAGCTTGACGTAATCCAATGCCAGCCCCACCGGCTCGGCGTGGAAGTTCCCGCCGGAGAGCACCACCGGGCGACCGTCCGGATCGAAGAAGATCAGCGGGTTGTCGGTGACGGCGTTCAGCTCGATTTCCAGCGCCCACCGCGCGTAGGCGACCGTGTCGCGCACCGCCCCGTGGACCTGCGGGATGCAGCGCAGGCTGTAGGCGTCCTGGATGTCACGGGGATCGTGCGGGCGGACGAACGTGCTGCCTTCGAGCAGGCGGCGGACGTAAGCGGCAGCATCCACCTGGCGCGGGTGCGGGCGAACGAGGTGGATGCGCGGGTCGAAGGCCGCGATCGTGCCGCGCAGCGCTTCCAGCGAGAGCGCACCCGCGATGTCGGCGGCGCGGACCAGGTTCTCCGCGCGTAGCGTCACCAACGTGCCGATCGTCGTCGTCACCGCCGTGCCGTTGAGGAGCGCCAGTCCCTCCTTCGCCCCCAACACCACCGGCGTCAGTCCAGCGCGCCGTAACGCTTCAGCGCCGGGCAGCCGTTCGCCGTCGTAGAACGCCTCGCCCTCGCCGATGAGGACGCACGCCAGATGTGCCAGCGGTGCCAGATCACCGCTGGCGCCGAGTGAACCGTAGGCGGGAATCACCGGCACAATCCCGGCGTTCAACAGCGCCAGCAGCGCCTCCGCGACCTGCGGGCGGATGCCGGAATACCCCATCGCCAGCGTGTTGACGCGCACCGCGATGATCGCGCGCACCGTCGGCGCGTCCAACGCCGGACCGACGCCCGCCGCGTGGCTCAACACCAGATTGCGCTGCAACGCTGCCACCTCGTGCGGCGGGATGATGCGCCCCTTGAACGCGCCGAAGCCCGTCGTGATGCCGTAGGCGATCTCGCCGTTCGCCAGGAGCGTCTGCACGCCCTCCCACGAGCGCGCCATCGCCTCCGCCGCGTAAGGCGCCAGCGCCGCCCGCGCCCCCGCCGCGACGGCAGCGACGTCTTCCATGGTCAGGTGTTCGCCGGTGATAACGATTGTGTTGTCCATTAGCTCATCCATTGTCAGGGCCTACCCAAACGAGCGTCATTTCACCGCAGAGCACGCGGAGATCGCAGAGATTTTATCATGTCTCTGCGTACTCTGCGACCTCTGCGGTAGAACAGCATCATCATTGCATAAATCCTGATTTATTCGCTCTCATTCGTGATCGGCAACTTTATCCGTTCCAGCATCGCATCGAATCTTGCGCGCCACTCAGGATGCGTCCGCCGAACCACATTCTGCCCATCGCCCGCTTTCCTGGGCACGATGTGAAAATGCAGGTGAAACACATCTTGCTGCGCTTCCGCGCCGGAACTGTTGATGATCTGAACGTTGTCGATCCCCAATCGGTCTCGATACAAATCCACTAGCTTTTTCACCACAGCGATCACCTTAAGGAGTTCGTCTTCCGGGACGTCAAAAATGTTCTCGTAATGGTTTTTGGGAATCACTAACGTATGGTATTCGTTGAGGGGGTTGACGTCCAGAAATGCATAGACGCTCTCGTCTTCGTAGACTTTCCAGGACTTGGCCTCCCCCTTCGCGATTTTGCAAAATACGCACGTGCTCATTGAACCTCAGCTTTATACCACTCCCAAAACCGCGTCATCCCCTCCTCGACGGAAACGTGCGGATCGTACCCAAGCAGCGTGCGTGCCTTGGTGATGTTAGCGTAGGTGATCGACGGTTCGCTGGCGGGAGCGGGTGGCGTGTCCATGCGCGCAGGCTTGCCCACGAGGCGCTCGACGAGCGCGACGAAATCCGCCATGCGCACCGGCTCGCCGCGTCCCAGGTTCACGCGTTCGTAGCCCAGGGGCGTCTCCAATGCGGCGATCACGCCTTGCACGATGTCACCCACGTAGGTCCAGTCGCGCCACATCTCGCCGGCGTCGTACAGCTTGAAGGTCTTGTCGTGGACGATGCTGTCGGTGATGATGTAGGGCATCATATCGGGGCGCCCGCGCGGGCCATAGACGCTGAAGAAGCGCACCGCCGTGAACGAAAGGTCGAACAGGTTGTGATACGTGTAGCCCATCAACTCTCCGGCGATTTTGCTGGCAGGATAGGGCGCGAGCGGCTTGCCGAGTGGATCGCTCTCGACAAAGGGCAACTGCTCCGTCTTGCCGTAGACCGACGACGTCGAGGCGAAGACGACGTGCGGTATCCCCGCCAGGCGCGCCCCTTCGAGCACGTTCACCGTGCCGCGAATGTTCACGTCGGTGTAAAGCGGCGCGCGCTCGATGGAATAGCGCACACCCGCCATCGCGCCCAGGTGCGCGACCGCGTCGAAACGTTCCCCGGCGAGGATGGCTTTGACAGTGGCCTCGTCACGCAGATCAGCCTCGTACATCGTGAAAGCCGGATACGCCATCAGCGCCGCCGCGTTAGCCCGCTTCCGCGCCGGGCTGTAGTAATCGTTGAAGTTGTCCAACCCGGCGATGGTATCGCCACGTCGCAGCAGCGCCTCCACCAGGTTACTGCCGATGAATCCGGCTGCGCCGGTCACGAGGATGTGCATGGGTCGCTCCTTTGGAGGGGGGGTAATTGGTAATTGGTAATCAGGGATTAGGGATTAGTTATCTCTACCAATCCCCAGTTACCAGTCCCCAGTTACCAGTTACTCTTCCCCCGGAAAATGAATATCCTGCACGTTCAACTGCAAATTGACGCGTTCATGCCAGACGTTGGCTTCCAACATATAGGCCAGATCGATCCGGTACGGCAAACGGCGAATCCAATCTCCCTGGCGAAAGGCGATGGCGTCCCATACCACACCGTTGTCATCGGCTAGACGCAGCTTGAGATGTCGACCACCCGCACCTACCCCGCGACCTTCGACCACCCGCGCGTTGCGGCTGACGAGCACCGGTGTCGCATTGCCGTAGCCGAAAGGCTCCAGCCGTTCCATCGCGTGGTAGAGGTCCCACGAGAGCGTCTCCAACGGCGTCTCCGCATCAACCTGGAGTGTGGGTGCGAGGGACAGTCCGGCCAACTGCTCGCGGGCCATCGCCAACAAGCGCGCCTCCACCTCAGGCAAGCGTTCCGTCGGCACAGTGAAGCCTGCCGCCGCCGAATGCCCGCCGTACCGCTCCAGGACATCGCTCATCGTATCCAATGCCTCGGTGATGTGAAATTCGGGGATCGAACGCGCCGAGCCTTTGCTCAAGTCATCCTCAATGGAGACGACGACGGCAGGGCGGTAAAACTCGTCGAGCAGCCGGCTGGCCGCCAGGCCCACCACCCCGTGCGGAAAATCGGGCGACGCGGCAAACAACAACGGCGGCGTTTCTCCCTGCCCCATCACCATCTCCCGCGCGCGATCTTGCACTTCCGATGTCAGACTGCGCCGTTCCTCGTTCAAGGCGTTCAGTTCCTGAGCGAGCGGGAGCGCTGCCTGCATATCCTCGACCAACAGCAAGTCCAGGGACGTCATCGCCTCGCTGATACGCCCGGCGGCATTGAGACGCGGCGCGAGTACAAAACCAATGGATTTGGTCGTCACAGTTCCCGGCTCAACGCCCGATAATTCCAACAGCCCGCTCAACCCAGGCCGGCGCGCCTCGTTGAGTGCGGCCAGTCCCTTGATGACCAACATGTGGTTTTCGCCCAACAGCGGGGCCATATCCGCCACCGTGCCCAAAGCGACCAGGTCAAGCAAATCCGCTTCATCCAGCGCAAATTGTGTCGTGGCCAACGGCACCTGCTGATTCGTGAGCAGCAGCGCCTGAGCCAGCTTGTACGCGACGCCCACCCCGGCTAAATCCTTGAACGCGTAGGCGCAATCGGAACGACGCGGATTGATGACCGCATCCGCTCGCGGCAGTGCCGCGCCAACGTGATGGTGATCCGTCACAATCGTCGTCATCCCCAAACGACGGGCGACTGCAACTTCGTCGAGGGAGCGAATGCCACAATCCACGGTGACCAGCACGCGCGCGCCTTCCGCTGCCAGTTCGGTGATAGCATCGATGTTCAAGCCGTATCCTTCGTCGAGGCGATTGGGGATATAGGCCTTCACCTGCGCGCCCAAAGCCTGCAACGTCTGGACCAAGACTGCCGCCGCCGTCACCCCGTCCACGTCATAGTCGCCGTAGATGACGATGGGATCGCGTCGCGCGATGGCCTCGCGGAGCAAGCGCACGGCCACAGGGATGTCCTTCACATCAAAGGGGTTATCAGGCTGGAACGCGCCCTGGAGAAATGCATCGATGTCATCCGGTGCAGCGATACCGCGATTGTAGAGGATTTGGGCTACCAGGGGAGGAATCGCTGGTGCCTGTTCGAAAAATGCCGGCGGCGCCGGTGGTGCAATGCGCCAATGCTTGCGAGTTCCAATTCCCATAGTATCTCCTGGTGTGCTGTATTGGGAAATAGGGAACTAGGGATTGGGAATTAGGGGTTAGGAGTGCATACCACAACCTAATTCCCAATCCCCAATCACTTGTCCCCTTCACTGGTCAGTATACCATAGCGCAAAAGCACGTCAAAAAACGGCTTCCTCGTGCGAGGAAGCCGTTTT
>JBNGDO010000180.1:0-9409 GCA_049975385.1 Anaerolineae bacterium
CCTCGATATCCACGTCGCCCCATTTGCACGGCACGATTTTGACGAAGCGCCGCTCCCAGCCGTTATACAGCTCGCGCACCTTTTCTGCTTCCACTTGCTGGTGGTTGCGCCCTAGTTCGCTCGCGTAAGCGTGGAGCAGTTCGTACAGATTTTCCCCATCTCCGGCGGCAACCGGGTTGAGCATCACGTTCGCCCCGCGCGCGATGCGTCGGCGGATGGCGGCTATGTCCAGCCCCATCTCCGGCCAGATGCGCAGATAGAGCACACCGCCCGTCATCCCGGCGCAGATCCACGGACCGGGATCGCCCATCACCAGCACGCGTCCCGCGGTCATATACTCGCACAGGAAACCTTTGACGTTGGCGCGCGCGCCGATCAAGCCCAGAGCGTCGTTGAGCGGCTGGGTCACCTCGCCGCCGATGATGACATCGGCGCCGGAGAGCCGCACGCAGGCGCGGCTGTCGGCGTTCCCCTGGACGACGATCAGGCCGTCGATCGCGCCGTAGGCCAGCCCCTTGCCCACCGCGCCATCGATGCGCACACCGTTGTGGTTATACCCCTTGAGCACGACCACCCGCCCGCCGTACAAGCCTTTGGCGACACCATCCTGCGCCCCGCCTTCGACGAAGACGGTGAGCGGCGCGCTGCTGAACGCGCCCAGGCCGTTTCCCGGAACGGTGCTGGCGTAGAAACCGAGATAGACGTCCTCGACATCCTCGTGACTGCCGCCATTTCCGTTGATCGGCTTCCGCCAGCTTTCGCCTTGACCACCGACCCCGTCGTGACCGGGGGGCCAATTCCAGTGGTGTTGGTAGCGCGTCAACGCGCCCGCCAGATGCGTGCCCAACGCACGGTCGACCGGCGTGGCGCGATCATCCTCGAAAGCCACGATTTTTTCACCGCTAGCGATCGTCTCCATCACCAGGTTCGACACAACGGTCGTCAGGTGGTTGCGCGGGCGGCGCAACGGGACCAGACCCATGGGACGGTCAGAATGTCCGCCTGAAGCCGGCATCAACAACTCATGGAGGTTGAACTGCAAGAAGTGTGACGTTTGCTCCAAAAGCTCGGATCGCCCCACCAGGTCTTGCAAGCGCGCCACACCCAGTCGGGCGGCAATGGCTTTCACCTCATCGCCAAAAGCCTGGAACATCCGCACCAGTTGGTCCACAACCTGGTTGTAGTCCAGTGGCGTGAAACGCTTGAATCCCCGTTCCGCCGCCTCTTCCGCCGTTTTGACCTGCGTGGTGATCCCCATCGGGCACATCCCGGTCTTGCACTGGCGGCACAGCAGGCAGCCCAGCGCGAGCATCGCCACGGTCCCAAAACCGATGCGGTTCGCGCCCAGGCACATCATTCACCACGTCATCGGGGGAACGCACGCCGCCATCCGCCCACAGTTCGACGCGCTTGCGCATGGCGCTCGCCAGCAGCGCGCGGTGCGCTTCCACAACGCCGATGTCCACCGGCAGGCCGACGTGTTGGATGCTGTGCGCGCGGGCCGCGCCCGTCCCGCCGTCGTAACCGGTCAGGTTGATGATGTCGGCGCCGGCCTTGGCGACGCCCACGGCGATCACGCCAATGCCCGGCACCACCGGCGCTTTAATGGCCACCCGCGCCTTGGGATTGGCGGTCTTGAGTTCCTCGATGAACTGCGCCAGGTCTTCGATGGAATAGATGTCGTGGTTGGTGGACGGCGAAATCAGGTCGATGCCCGGCGAGACGTGCCGCGCGCGCGCCACCTGTGCGGAAACCTTGCTGCCCGGCAGATGCCCGCCCTCCCCCGGCTTGGCCCCCTGCCCAATCTTGATTTCCAGCAGGTTGCTGGCGTTGAGCAGCTCGATGTTGACGCCAAAGCGGGCGGAGGCAATCTGCTGACCTCGATTGTTGGGGTACTTGCCCATCAAGTCGGCGATTTCGCCCCCCTCACCGTTGAGCGCGATGATGTTGAGGCAGTGCGCCGCTTCCGCGTAGGCGCGGAAAGCCGTCTCGCTCTGCGAACCAAACGACATGCTGGCGATGACGAAAGGCAGAGCATGCCCCGTGATTCCGGTATCCACATCCTGGGGCTTGATCTTGCGGGCGGTGTCCACAATGGGAGCGTTGAACCCAACGGCATGACGGATCGCCACCGGACGGTTCTTTTCCTGGGCGCGCAGCGCCGCGAACGCTGTGTCGCCGTCAATACGCCCTTGTGCCAGGTCACGCAAAGCCTTTCCCACTTGTGGATAGAAACGCGGCGTTGGGGGCAAAGTCGCCTTGCCCGTATGCAATGCCTGGCGGCGGGCCTCGATGTCCTTATCCAGATCAACCCACGTCAAGCCACGTTCTGCGCTACCGCAGTAATTGGGAACATCCAGCACTTCTACCAGCCCTGTGCTCAGGCCAATGCTGGAAAAAATCCGTCCGTAGCCGCGCAATTCGTGGATGCCCATCGTGCTGATCACCTTCTCCAACCCGGCGTTCAACGCGTGCAAAGTTTTGTCGAGGCGTTCCGCACAGCGCGCATCACCCGGCGCACCGTCGGACGACGCGTCCACGGCAGTCTCCAGGAGCAGGTAAGGCACGACCGCGTCAGCACCCAAACCCAGTACCAGGATCAGGTCGTGCAGGTTACGCAGCGCAGCGCTCCGCACGACGATGCCCACATCGCGACGATAAGAAAGCGCATCCGGAGTGCTCTTTTGCGCGATCCGCAGCGCCTTGTCGATTCTGGCGACGGCCAAGTGTGGATCCACCCACCCCTTACCTTCCACGAACGCCAGACTGTCGTCCAAGAGCAACAGCACCACACCAGCTTTGATAGCTTCCAGGGCCTCCTCAGCCAAACGATCGACCGCGGCGCGGGTGGATTCCCCCGGCTCGGTCGTCAACGGTAAAACGAGGATCTGCTCGACCGGAAAAGCCTGAAGCATGTCCTCCAAACGCAGCGTACCGTGATGCTCAGCGAATTGACGGTATTCATCGTCAGGAAGCAGTGGCGTCCCGGCGTGCCCGCCGGCCAGCAGCGGCGACGCCAACACGACGGGCGGTGCGAGCGCGGCGCCAAGCGGCACAGACGCGTCACCCGGCCACAACGGGGGGCGCGGTCCGATTACGACTTGCGTCGAGAAGTGCTCTTGTTCGCGCTCGCGGTCGACAGCGGGATTGGTCACCACAGCGACCTTCTCTTTGAAGTAGTCGCTCAAGTTGTGCTGTTGATCGCTCAAAGCTGCCAACGGGCCATCGTAGCCGAGCGAAGCGATAGGGTCTCTGCCCTGTTCAGCCAACGCTTGTGCCCAGGTTTGATCGTCGCGGCTCCAGCCAAATGCCCGCAGGTATGGCGGCGTCGCCGTGACGGGCAAGCCGTCGGGAACGGGATAGAACGCCGGTTTATGCGCCTCAAAATGCGGGTCAGCTAAAGCCAACTGCTCCAACGCGCCAAAGCGTTTGACCGCCAGATCAAGCAAATGCTGCTGGATTGCCGGATAGTCCAGCACTTCCACCCCGTTATTCCGGTTCACCATGACGGCGATTTTCTCCCCCGGCGCGAGAGGTTTGGGATCGCCGTTGAGCAAATCCATCGGCACCACACCCTTTTCCGAGGAGAAAAAGCACTCTTTTTCGGTCTCCCCGTACCACAATGGGCGCAGTCCCAACGCATCGACGCTGCCCGCGCAGGTATCGCCGTAACGAGCGATAATCGCCGCCGGCCCCTGGCTAAAAGGGCCAAAGGCGCGGCGGTAGTAAAGGTGCAGGGTTCGCAAGTCTACCGGCAGGCGTTCTATTTCGGTCAGAATCGGGGGGAAGATCAGTTCCAGGGCCTCGATCAACGTAAAGCCGTAGCGATGGATGAGCGTTTCGAGCAACCGGTTGACGTCCTGCGAATCGCTGCCGCCATCCACCAACTGCGTGCCGAGCATTTCGGCCTGTTCGCGCAGGCGAGAAATGGTGTTGATCTCGCCGTTGTGGCCCAACAGGGTGAAGGGCTAGACGCGCTCAAAGATCGTGGTCGTGTTCGTGGAATAACGGGCGTGCCCGATGGTGATGGCGGTTGTATAATCCCGGCTGCGCAGTTCGGGGTAGTAGTGGTAGAGCGTCTCGACCGAGCCACGCACCTTGTAGACGACGCTGTGGCTGGAAAGCGACGCGACGTGAATAGCCGTCTGCGCCTCCAGCGCCAGGCCGAGCGCGAACAGGCGGCTTTCGACATCTTCCAGCGGGCAGCGGCTCATCACGCCGGCGATCTGCCAAAAAAGCGGCTCCTGCGCCAGCGCCAACCGGCCCAACGCCTGGCGGCGTGTCGCGCCGGGACGCTCGAGCAGCAAGTCCGCGCCGCTTTCAGCGACGAGTTCCAATGCGCGCGCCTGCCACTGTTGGACGTGCGCGCGTGGCGCGTTAGGAATCATCAGATGCCCGACGAAGAAGCGCTTGTCGTCGGACAGCCACGCGGGCCGCCCGGCCTCTTCGAGCGCGATAGACCACAGGCTGCGCGGAATGTCGGTGAGCACGCCGCAGCCGTCTCCCTCGCTTTGCACGTCGCCGGAGCGATGGCCCATCTGGCCCAGAGCTTCGACGGTGCGTTTGAGATTCCCGTGGGTGGCTTCGCCGCTGGTGCGGATCGAAGCCACGATAGCGCAGGCGTCGTGTTCGTCGACGCGCTGGCGCGGATACCGATGCGTAAACAATGGCGTTTCCATAGGTCCCCCTCCTGTGGAAATAGTCCGGTAGTCGGTAGTCTGTTAGTCGTTAGTCAGTTAGTCTGGTAGTCGTTAGTTCCTTGGTCTGGTCGTCGCGGCGGCAAGGCTGGTTGCCGTATAATAACAATTCGCTCCCTGATGATAGGGAGCGGATGTTTTTGGCGACAGGATCTATTGTACCCTGTAATGCGGAGGAGACAAGAAGCAAGAGGCAAGAGGCAAGAAACAGTAAGCTAGAAGATTAATCCTGCGTCCTGCATCCTGCCTCTTCCTCGGTAGCTCGGGGTAAGGTGAAATAGAAACAACTGCCCTCGCCGGGCGCACTGATGACGCCGACTTCGCCGCCGAGCTTTTCCACGATGCGCCGCACGATAGAGAGGCCCAGGCCGTGGCCTTGCGCGCGCACCTGTTCCAGGCGGGTAAACGGCGCGAACAGCTTCGCCTGCGCCTCCGGTGTGAGACCCGGGCCATTATCGCGCACCCAAAACCGGATGCTGGATGCTGCTTGCTGGTTGCTGGATACTGGATGCTCGATATCTGCACTTCCAGTTTCCAGCTTCAAGTTCCCAGCTTCAGGTATCGTATAGCCCAGTTCCACGTGGGGCGGGATGCCTTCCTGAGGCCGACCACCGTACTTGAGCGCATTGCTGATATAGTTGCCCCACACTTCTTCCACCCACGGGGCATGCCCTAGCGCCACAGGCCATACGGCGGGATCTGGCACAATGACGTGCGCCCCAGTTTCCTGAATGATCAACTCAAATCGCGCACACGCCTCCTGAACGATCTCCGCCATCGCCAAGGGAACTGAGGCCACTTCCGCTTTACGCACCCCAGCCAGCAGCAGTAGTTCTTTGATGATGCTGTCGAGCTTCTCACTGGAACGAAGCATCACCTTGATCGACAACTGGAGTTCATCGTCAGATAAAGTGTCATGCGCCGTTTCCAGGAAGCGGGCATAGCCGATCACCAAGCCTATCGGGTTCTTGAGGTCGTGTGCGACAGTGTGCGCAAAGGCATCCAACTCGGCGTTTTGCGCCGCCAGTTGTTCAGCATTACGGCGCAGTTCCAAGTTTTGCGCTTCCAACTGCCCGGCGTGATCCTGCAGCGCCCGGTACAATCGCGCATTTTCGATCGCAATAGCAGCCTGAGCCGCAAACGCCTCGGCCAATCGGGCGTGATCCTGAGTGTAGAACCCCGGTTCCGTCTTATCGAGCGTGATCATCCCAATCAACCGATCACCCACGAACATCGGGGCACCCAGCCAGGAACGGATGCCCGCCTCGGCATGGGGAGATTGGTGAAACCCCGCGTACACTGCCGGCCCATCATCCACGATAACCGGCGCCCGCGAGCGGATCACCTCATAATTGGGATTATCCACTTGCTCAGGATCGAACGTTACGCCGAGAATCTGGTCCCAATTGGTGAATCCGCGTCCACCGACGATCTCCAGCCACGGCTTTCCCCCATCCGGATCCTCGCGCAGCAGTTGGACAGAAGCTGTGTCATAGGGTACAACTTGTTGCAATTGGGCCAGAATGCGATCCATCACCTCATCGTGATCCAGAGCGCTCGTCAGGGCCAACGCGGCCTCACGCAAGGTCTCTGCTTCGCGCCAGAGCGACTGCGATTCGCGCAGCAGCAGGGACTTCGCCATCGCCAGGGAGATCTGTTGGGCTGTCTGTTCCGCTCGCGCGATCTCATCTGTCGTAAAGGTGTGTGGTGTATCGTAAGCGATCAAAGCAGCGCCCAACTTGCGCGAGCCAGTGATAAGTGGCAGTCCAATCATCGAGCGCGCCGGATACTGGGCGGCGATACGCGGGCTGAGATAAGGTGTGTTAAACACGTCCTCCGCAACGAGGGCATGCTCAGCGAGCAGCACCGATTCAGTCATCGTCCACTCGGGTGGTCGGGCAAGATCCTTCACGATTGAACGCTCTTTAGGGTAGATGTCACGCAAGGGACCGTAAGCAGCAGCCGGCGTGACAGTCTGGGTTGCTTCATCCCACAGGGTGATGTAGCAGCCGTCAGCATCGAACAACTCACCAAGCTGGTCGGCCAGACCTTGCAGCATCGCGCGGAGGTCCGGCGTTTTCAGAGCGACATAGGTGACATCATTCAGTGTTGCCAGGAAGCGCTCGCGGTCCTCCAATGCCTCGACCGTCTGTTCCAGCAAGGATTTGCTCTGCCGCAATGTTTCCTCAGTCCGCTTGCGTTCGGTGATGTTCCAGATGACGTCGGAGACGTAAGCCACTAACGCCACATCCTGTTCGTCATAATCCACCGGTTTGTTGCCGACGCCTAGAATCGCCACGATGCGCCCATCAGCCATAGTGGGCACAACCAACTCTCGTTTGACTTCGGCATGACCTGGCGGCATACCCTTACGGTGCGGCAGGGCCATGTAGTCGTTGTGGATAACGGGTCGTCGCTGGTGGACACAATCGACCCATACCCCAGCTTGATCAATGTCGTAATGCATGCCCGCGCCTTCCGCTTTGCAGAATTCCTCTAGGGTGCGTGTAGACCATGCCTGGAGCGAAAGCGTTTTCTGATCGTCCTCAACGAAATGGTAGAAACCGATAGGGCTGCGAGTCAATCTTCCGATTTCATCCAAAGCACGCTGCATCAGTTCGGTGAGGGAATGAGCGGCGGAAAACTCCAACAATTGTAGCCGCAACTGAATAATTTCTTCGGCGCGCCTGCGCTCAGAGATATCACGCGTAACGCCGTGGATCTCGACACGCCCGGTATGAGGATTGCGCACAAATCTAGCCAGTACTTCTGTCCACACCAGAGTTCCGTCTTTGCAGGGCTGTTGCACCTCTTCGATGAAAGATCGAGTACGGTCCGTCTCTTCATCGCTCACAAAGACGGCGTGTTGTTCTGCCAGCAGTTGGCGGATGTGAATGGCGTCTTCAGGGGACAGGGAGGCATCCATCGGCGCGGCCATGACTTCTTCGGGCGTAAAACCACGGAGGCGCTCCACTGAGGGGCTGACGTAAGTAAAGCGCAGCGTCTCGACGTCGAGTGTCCAGATCACGTCACTGATACTGGCGGCGATAAAGCGATATTGTTCCTCGCTGGCACGCAATGCTTCCTCCGCCCGCTTGCGCTCGTCAATATCATGATGCGTACCGATCATACGCAAGGGTTTGCCATCATCGGTCCACTGAATGACTTTCCCCTGATCGAGAATCCACTTGTACGTTCCATCTTTGCACAGCAGACGGTGTTCATTGCGGTAGACCGGTGTTTCAGCACCCAAATAGGCATCCAGGTCGCGTTGGCAACCAGCCGCATCCTCGGGATGAATGCGATTGAGCCACTCATCCAGCGTATCGCTAATCTCGTGCGGCGCATAACCGAGCATGGTTTTCCACTGTCGCGAGTAATAAATCTGATTGGTTTGCATATTCCAGTCCCAGACGCCATCGCCGGCGCTTTCCAGAGCGAATTGCCAGCGCGCTTCACTCGCCCGCAGCGCCGCCTCGGCCTGCTTGCGCGCGGTGACGTCGCGCACCAAGGTCTGCAAAGCCGGCCCGTCCTCATAGTCGATCCGGGCAGTCGTGATCTCAGCATCGATGACTGTGCCGTCAAGGCAGATTAACTTCTCTTCAATCAATGGGGAAGTTTCTCCCGTAGCAAGCGTAGTGGCGATGCGCTGCGCTGCCAGTTGGCGATAGTGAGGGTGAACGAATTCAAGGACCGGCTTGCCCACCAATGCTTGCGGACTAGCAGCACCGAGCAGTGCGAGCATCGCCGGATTGGCGAAGACGACGATCCCATCGCGGTAAACGACCAACGCATCAGGCAAGAGGTCGATCAATTGACGGTAACGCGCTTCACTCTTCTGCAACGCTATGCGTTGAGCCTGCACGTCCGCAAACAAACGCTGATTGAGCATAAGCAACAGGCTGATCGTCACGGCAATAAAAAGCAGTAGATAAGCCAAGACCAGGAAAGGCTCAAACAGGCTGACTGTTTGCAGGAAGTCGTCTCCCGGCGACACAAGCACATTTACGAGAATACGCGCCACGCTGATCACGCAATACGCGACGGCTAAAAGGCCCAGCCACCATGTCATACCGCGCATCTCTGGCTCCACCCGGCCCAGTAACAGCCACGCCATCTGGACACAGACAACGATCACCGCCGCCGAGACATTGATATTGCGCGCCGCCAGGCTGGGCTGCACAAAAGTGAAATAAGCATGGAGGAGGGCGAAAATCAACAACAACACGCCGTTATGGAATTGACGGCTGCGGTGTCTGACAAAGCGCTCCAGACCAACGTACAGGGAAAACAGCCCAACAATCAATACAACATTGCCGGCAACAATGGATAACCAATCCGGTGCGACGCCGCGCAGCACAATCAATAAAATGCCGAGCGTTTGCAAGACAGAATTCGCCAGCCAAAAGCCTAGCCCGGCATAGCGATGGCGATTTTGATGCCACAACAACGCAATTACGCCGGTACATAGGGCATAGCTGAGCGTCTGAATGATGAGGAGTGTGCGGATGTCAATCACATTCATGGCCAACTCTCCACGGCAAATGCACGTCCCACCTGAAAGATAAGGTTCTCCTTATACACAGGGGGCGCTTTCATCGATTTAATCCTTCAACACTATCCTAGAAATCGTGGCTACTTGTATCCATAGTTTATCCCTTTATGCCTAAACAGGCAAATATGATATCTTCTCAGAAATCTCAGGGTGGGAG
>JBNGDO010000181.1:0-9358 GCA_049975385.1 Anaerolineae bacterium
CCCTCAAAAAAAAGCGGCTTTAGCCGCCCCTTCCGGCGATAGCGTGACAGCACGATAATTTTCGGATAGGTTCTTAGTAAGCTTTGCCGAAGATTGCAACCTCGGTGGCGGGTTTGCCGGTGTAAATGCACGTCCCAGCGCCGCCAGGCTGCTCGGTGGGGATGCAGCGCACGGTGGCTTTCGTTTCCTCTTTGATACGCGCCTCGTCCTCCGCATTGCCGGCCCACCACGCACGGGCGAAGCCGGTCTGGATGGTTTCCTTCAGTTCGTCGTAGGTGCTCACGTCACGGGTGTGGCTTTCGCGGAAGTCGAGCGCCTTCTGGAAGATCGCCTGCTGGATCGTCGTCAACATCTCGGCGACCGTCGTTTCCAGGCCGTCCCACGACACGGGCGTCTTGCCTTCCCGGCCGGGGATGTCGCGCCGGGCGAGCATCACCTGCCGGTTTGCCACGTCGCGCGGTCCGATCTCGATCCGCAACGGCACGCCGCGCATCTCCCATTCGTTGAACTTCCACCCGGCGGTGTAGCCCTCGCGGACATCCAACTCGACACGGACCGTAGCTTTGAGCCGTGCGTGCAATTCGCGCGCCGCCTCCAACACTGCATCACGCTCCGCGTCCTTGCGCCAGATCGGCACGATGACGGCCTGAACCGGCGCGAGACGCGGCGGCAGCACGAGGCCCTGATCGTCGCCATGCGTCATCACGATCGCGCCGACCATGCGCGTGCTCATCCCCCACGATGTCGTCCACGTGAGTTGCTGTTCATTGTTCTCATCGAGGAATTTGATGTCGAACGCCCGCGCGAAATTCTGCCCCAGGAAGTGGCTGGTGCCGGATTGCAGCGCCTTGCCGTCCTTCATCATCGCCTCGATGGTGTAGCTGGCGACGGCCCCGGCGAACCTCTCGCTCTCGCTCTTACGTCCGGGGATTACGGGGATCGCGGCCTCATTCATCGCAAAATCCGTGTAGACGCCGAGCATCCGCAGCGTCTCCTCCATCGCCTCATCGCGGGTGGCGTGCGCGGTGTGACCTTCCTGCCAGAGGAACTCCGTCGTGCGCAGGAACAGGCGCGTGCGCATCTCCCAGCGCACCACGTTGGCCCACTGGTTGATGAGCAGCGGCAGGTCGCGGTACGACTGAATCCACTTGGCGTACATGTGACCGATGATCGTCTCCGATGTGGGGCGCACGATCAGCCGCTCCTCCAATTCACTGCCCCCGCCAATGGTGACGACCGCCAGCTCCGGCGAGAAGCCTTCCACGTGCTCGGCCTCCTTCTGCAAGAAGCTCTCCGGGATGAAGAGCGGGAAGTAAGCGTTGACGTGCCCCGTCGCTTTGAAACGGCGATCCAGCGCATCGCGGATGTTCTCCCAGAGCGTGTAGCCGTAGGGCTTGATGACCATACAGCCGCGCACGGGCGAATAGTCGGCCAAATCGGCCTTCTGCACGATCTCGTTATACCACTTGGAAAAGTCCTCGGTTTGAGAAGTTAAAAAATCTGCCATGATGCTCCCTCGTTCTTCCAAAAATAAACCGCTAATCTCGCTAATCTACGCGAATCTCTTAAAAATTAGCGAAGATTCGCGTGATTCGCGGTTAAAAAATCTGCGCCATCTATTGACAAATCTCCGTCTAGCGACAATGAGCTTCCGCACTCACCTTTGATCTGAACCAAAACGGCGGTAGTTTACCGCGAGCTTGTCCATGATCGCCTGCTCCAGGTCGATGCCGGTGAGGTAGGCCAGTTGCAGCAGGTAGAGGGCGACGTCCGCCAGTTCCTCGGCGAGCGCCTCAGGGACGGCGTCCTCGCCCCACTGGAAATGTTCCAGCACCTCCGCCGCCTCCAGTGACAGCGAAATGGCGATATTGCGCGGCGACTGCACAAACGGCGAGTCATCGCGATACCACCCCATCGCCCCGACAAAGGCGTTCATTGCATCGGTCAGTTCTGCGAGTGTCATAAAACGCGAGTATACAGCGGAATGGAGAGAGGGCAACCGAGACAAGACAGCGTCATTGATTATGGATTGAGATTCAGCGGTTTTCTTGATCGCTCATGCATTACAAAACCGATCTCCAGCAGTGCAGCGACGGTGACCATGACCGGATTGGCCCAATAGCCAATACCCCGATACGGATCGACAATGAATAATACAAACCACCATACCACAAAGAATAGAACAATCAGGGAGATTCTATAGAGCCTCTCCAATTTTCTGAGACAAGCGGAGCAGCAAAGACACAAGTTAAATAAAATCAGAATTTGAATGGCAAAAAAGTACAGTAGGGATCCTACCCCAAAAAGCAAACGACTAATGCTTGGGTTAGCAATTAGATCAGGTATGGCAGCAAGAAATAGCAATAAAGACCAGAAACTGAAAAACCAGTTAGTTGGAACTTCAGGGTCCACAGGAAGAAAGAGCGTTACAAACAAGAGTCCAAGCAGAATCAAGCGTAAACGACATTTAGTCATAGGCTTTCCTCCCTATTCATCGTTTTGGAAGCGATTGGGCGCAGCAGAAAATTCTGTGACGGTAGACTAGGAGACACAAGTGTGACCGATGAAGTGAAAGTCGTGCGTATTTCGCCTGATCGGGTAGTATCTGTTTCCTAAGAGCCGCCTGTATGTTTGCCGGTGACGTTCAACTGCCCATCAACTTTGGTGAAAATGAACTCGTATATATCTCCACCCAACACAGCATAAACGACGCCTGCGGTGAGTCTGATTTCATTGCTTGATGCGGTCACATGTCCCGATCTGTCGTGCGTGAATCCTATCCATAAAAAGCTACCTTCACGGGTAGTTATCGCCTGATCATGTATCGCCTCAGCCTCTTCCGCAGATATCCTTTCGATCCTTGGATTGTCGCTAAGGGAAATGTCCTGTGGCAAGATGTCACAGATGACGTACCATCGATCCGCCTTGCGCATCACATCCACACTCGAGTATCCACGCAACTGCTCTATACCCTTGAACCCAGGTATCGGCTGCCCCTCAAACACCCAGGCAACGATAGCTCTGGACGCCTGCACTTTGAAGTTCTGCGTGCTACGATACGCCGAGTACCACACGAGCGCCCCCACAGCGATGATGACGGCTACAGCAGAGAATACGCCAATCACGACGCGTCTCGATTTCCTCATAGGTTTCCTTGTATAAAATATGATCACATAGTGGTCAAATTGGGTGTTCCGGAGACAATCAGAGCAACTCAGAAGGTCTGAGCCGCTGATGAACCGGGTGAGACACGGTCTCTTTGCCGGATGAGCCGGTGACCAGCCGGCCATCACGTCTTCGAAAGGTGGTTTCCTGATGTCCATTGCGATCAACGTCTGACATGCACCATGTTCCTAACGGTCGGGGCGTGCGGTGGGTAGCAGCACCGCACTTGAGAGTCTGGCCGGGTGAGGACTAATTGTCCGCAAGGCTGCCGCGCGACGGGCCGCCGGAATACCCGTCCGCCGCGCTCAGGGCAGGCGCGGTCAGCGGCTCGACGCGGCGATTGGCTTGTATTTCTCGATTCCACTCAACCGATCTATTCTTGCTCTAGCCAGAGCGCGACCTCGGTCAAGATCTGATTGAGTGTGGGTTGATCGGAGGGCGCAGAGTATTCTGTGACGCCAATGTGTTTGTGATGCGGGTGGGTTATGATCTCAGGATGATGCGGCGCATTGTCGTAACGGAAAACGTGCTGTCCGTGGCGCATATAGGCATACGCATAATGAATGCGCACCGGATACCCTAGCTCCGTGCTGACGACCTCGTAAATGTCCAGGTAGGACTCGTCCCAGAAAAAGACCCGACAACGCAACAAACCGTTATAATCGTCTGATGCCAGACATTCGACGGGTTCGCGCAGGGAACTGACGTGCGGCGCGTTACGCAGGCTGCGCTCAACCGTATCGAAGTAGTCGTCAATATTCATGCCGTCACAGGTTCACGCTGCATAAACTGGCGCACGGGCAGTGAGGTGAGGTATAAATGATAAAGTCCGACCCACATCAACACGTCCGAATCGTCGCCCAGTTCGCCGTTCTCGAAGCGACGGTAGAATTCAATGGTGGAATAGCCGTATTGCCGTTCGTAGTCGCGCAAACGTTGGCTCAGTTCCCTGAAAGATAATCGTTGGGCTTTCAACATTGGGTTACACCTCCGCATATTTGTTCATATTATAGCATGTTCAGCACTTGGCGACAATGGGTCAATTTTGGGGACCGGCATGATCCGATTGACAAAAATCGCACTCGCGCTACAATAAGAGCGTAACTTTCAGGAGGTTAAGCCGTGGATAAGGTTAAGTGTTTTACCTACATCGCCCAAATGCCCGACGCCGGTTCGGGTGTCTTGCCTTGTCGCAGTGCGCCTCTCGGAAGGTTAAAATAGTCTAACCGTCAAAACAAAAGGCCGTGGGCGTCTGCGATGTCCACGGCCTTTTTCATTTCTTGTGCGCTTTTCGCGCGTCGAAGGCCGGGGACCCCACCACCGGCCTTTTTTGTTTGCACACCACAAAGATTCACAGGCGTGCAGCGACGACAAGACTAAAAGCTATCTGACTATTTTGAAGGAGGAAACTATGTCTGCACCATCATATCAAAATTATATCTATCGCCCGGCGCGTATGGAGGACGTGGAAGCTGTCACCGATCTGTTCAACGTCTGCTCTCTGAAGGACATCGGCGCAGCGCAATTCCAGGTGGAAGAAAACCGCAGTTGGTGGCAATCGCCGGGGTTCAACCTGGAGACCGATACACACGTAGTTGTCACACGCGAAGGCGCATTGGTCGGCTACGTGGACCTGTGGGATACCGATCCCCACGTCTGCCTCCACGGTTGGGCGCGCGTGCATCCCGATTACCGGCATAACGGCATCGGTGCGCACCTCGCGCAGTGGCTCGAAGCGCGCGCCAGGGAATCTGTCCCCAAAGCGCCCGAGGGGACGCGCGTGGCGCTGCTTCAGGGCGTCATCGCGCATGACGAGGCAAGCCAGACGCTGCTACGCGAACAGGGGTATCGGCTCGTGCGCTATTTCTTCCGCATGGTCATCGAGCTGGATGCGCCGCCGGCGGACCCCGTCGTCCCTGAAGGTATCACGATCCGGCCCTTCATCCGCGGGCAGGAAGAGCGCGCGCTGGTCAAAGCGGACCGTGAGGCATTCAGAGATCACTGGGGCTACGTCGAACACCCCTTCGAGGAAGAATTCGCGCGGTGGATGCACCGGATCGACACTGATCCAGATTTCGATCCGGCGCTGTGGTTCGTCGCGGTAGAAGGCGACCAGATCGCCGGCATGTCACTGTGCTCGCCCAAGATAACCGAAGACCCGGATATGGGGTGGGTCAACATACTCGGCGTCCGGCGCCCTTGGCGACGGCGCGGGGTGGCGTTGGCCCTGCTGTACCACACCTTCGGCGAATTCTACCGGCGCGGGAAACGCCGTGTGGGACTGGGCGTCGATGCGGACAGTTTGACCGGCGCGCTGCGCCTCTACGAGAAAGCCGGGATGCACCCGGTACGCCAGTACGCCAACTACGAGAAAGAGCTGCGCCCTGGCGTCGAGTTGAGCACACAAACGCTGGAGTAACGCGGGCCTCTGGCTCGCGCGCGGACGAGACGCCCGCACTACACTATGAAGAAAGGGAACGAACAATGATTGCTTTGCAGGTAAAGACAAACACAACAACCGTTTACGATACACCCGCTATCGACGGCCTGGTCTTCCGCAGCTTCCGTGGCCCGGAAGACTACCCCGCCATAGTCGACGTCATCCAGGGCAGCAAAGAAGTCGATCAACTCGAGCAGACGACGACCGTGGAAGACATCGCCCGCGATTACGATCACCTGATCAACAGCGATCCGTACCGGGATATGCTGTTCGTGGAAATGCACGGCGAGGTCATCGGCTACAGCCGCGTGTTTTGGTTCAAACGGGACGACGGCACATACGCCTACGGGCACTTCGCCAACCTGCTGCCGGCGTGGCGCGGTCATGGCATCCGCCACGCGATGCTGCAACACAACGAACGCAGATTGCTAGAGATCGCAACAGCGCACATCAACAGCAATGGACGCGAGTGCACCGGACGCTATTTCGAGAGCTGGGCCAACAAGACGGAGACGCACTGGCGCGCGTTGTTGACCGAGGCAGGCTACGCCCCCGTGCGCTATGGCTATCTCATGGTGCGGCCTGATTTGGAAAACATCCCCGATCTGCCGCTGCCTGACGGTTTGGAAGTGCGCCCGGTGCGCCCGGAGGACTACTGGACGATCTGGTATGCCGCTAAAGAAGCCTTCCGCGATCACTGGGGCTATTCTGAGGACGAGTGGGCCGATACCAACTTCGAGAACTGGCAGGAAAGCCACATCTTCACACCGGAGCTGTGGCAGGTGGCCTGGGACGGCGATGAAGTCGCCGGCATGGTGCTGAACTTCATCGATCACAAAGAGAACGCGGCCTACCATCGCCTGCGCGGCTACACGGAAACTGTCTGCGTGCGCCGTCCCTGGCGCCGGAAGGGTCTGGCGCGCGCGTTGATCGCCCGCAGCCTCACCGTCCTCAAAGCACAGGGGATGACCGAAGCCGCGCTCGGCGTGGATACGCAGAACCCGAACGGCGCGCTACAACTCTACAAAAGTATGGGCTTCACGCCCATCAAAGAGGATGCCGCCTTCCGCAAATCGCTATAGCAGGCGCATTCCACTTTTTCCCCGTCCACCAGAGGGATTACTGCGGCGGTAAAGCCACCGCAGTAATCCTCAATGGAAAAATTCCCCATTGACAGCCTCTCGTATTCGTGCTATAGTTAACTCAACTGGTCAGACCACTTACCAGAAAGACAAAGGAGCCGATTATGACCAACAATACCTGGACCGCGCCGCAACGTCCGGCGATCTATGCCGAACAAGCCCTCATCAACGCCATCCTGGACGGCACATACCCACCCGGCAGCGCGCTCCCCGCTGAGCGCGAGCTGGCCGAGCAACTCGGCGTGACGCGCCCCACCCTGCGCGAGGCGCTGCAACGCATGGAGCGCGACGGCTGGATCAGCATCCAGCAGGGCAAATCTACGCTGGTGCGCGACATCTGGACCGAGGGTGGCCTCAACGTGCTGAGTTCGCTGGCGCGCCATGGATATGCGGGCTTCGAGAGCCACATCCCCTTCGACTTCATTCCCCGGTTGCTGGAAGTACGCCTGGCCCTGGCACCGGCTTACGCGCGTGCCGCTGCGGTATGCGACGAAAATCACGGGCTCATCGACCATCTGAGCGTCCCACCCAACCTCGACGACACCCCAGCAGCCTATGCGAGCTTCGATTGGCGCCTGCACCACCAACTCACCGTGGCATCGTGCAATCCGATCTACACGTTGATCCTGAACGGCTTCGCCGAATTGTACGCCCCCATGGCGGAGGTCTACTTTACGCAGCCGGAAGCGCGTGCCGCGTCACAACGGTTCTACACCCGGCTGCTGGAGGCTATCCTGCAGCGCGATGCCGACGCCGCTGAAGTCATCACCCGCGAGGCCATGGCTGAAAGCCTGGCTCTGTGGGAAGCGGCACAGCACTAAACACGAAAAAGTTTGCGCCGGAGCACAATCCGGCGCTGCGGGGACGGCGGATTGCGATCCGCCTTAAGCATTGAAGTAGGATTATTTTCGGAGGAATTATGCGACGGTGGAACGGTTGGGGAGATGACACATTTAGCTATCCGCTGCCTGAAGCGGCGCTTGCGTTTCTGGAAAAAGCCATCGGCCCAGGCGTCGTCACACCAGACGCGACGATGGAAGACGTGCTCGCGCAGGTTCCGCCCTCTCGATTGCCGGAGCACCCGCTGATCCAGACCGGCGCCGAAGCACGCCTGCGGCACGCGCGCGGGCACAGCCTGCCCGACTGGATCGCATTGAAGAGCGGCGCTATCGGCGTTTTCCCCGACGGCGTCGCCTATCCCACGACCGGCGAGGACGTGCGCGAACTCATCCGCTATGCCCAGAACGTGAGCGCGCGCCTCATCCCCTACGGGGGCGGCACGAGCGTCGTGGGGCAGATCAACCCGCTGCCCGGTGACACGCCCGTCCTCACCGTGGATATGGGGCGTATGTGCCGCCTGCGCGCCTTCGACCCGGTCAGCCAGTTGGCGACGTTCGAAGCCGGCGTCAGCGGGCCGGATTTAGAGGCGCACCTGCGCGCACACGGCTGCACCCTGGGACACTACCCGCAATCCTTCGAGTATTCGACGCTCGGTGGCTGGATCGCCGCACGCTCCAGCGGGCAACAATCACTCGGCTACGGGCGGATCGAGAAGCTCTTCGCGGGCGGGCGCATCGAGACGCCGGTAGGGACGTGGGACATCCCCGCGAACATCCCCGCCTCTGCCGCCGGGCCGGATTTGCGGGCGGGCGTCCTTGGCTCGGAGGGACGGCTGGGCCTCATCACCGAAGCCACCGTGCGCGCTAGTCCCCTGCCGGAACGCGAGGAATTCCACGCGCTTTTCTTCCCTACTTTCGAGGAAGGATTGCGCGCAGTCCAGGAGATTATGCAGACCAAACTGCCCCTGGCAATGCTGCGCCTGAGCACCGCCGTCGAAACCGCGACGACGCTGGTCATGGCCGGGCACACCTTCCTGATCGGAGGACTGGAGCGCTATCTTGCCCTGCGCGGGGCCGGTGAGGAAAAGTGCATGCTGATCCTCGGCATAGCCGGGCATGAGCGCCTGACCAAGACCGCGTACCAGGCCGCGAGAGGCATCGCTGCCGATCACGGCGCTCTCTACGTAGGACAGACCTTCGGCAAGACGTGGCACAAGAACCGCTTCAAGTCGCCGTATCTGCGGGATTCGCTATGGGAGGCGGGTTACGCCATCGACACGCTGGAGACGGCGACCGATTGGACGCGCGTCCCAGCGCTCATCGACGCCATCGAGAATGCGCTGCGCTCGGCGCTGCTTGACAAAGACGAACTCGCCGGGGTGACTAGGCCACACGTCTTCACACATCTCTCGCACACCTATCCCTACGGCAGCAACGTCTACACCCAATACCTCTTCCGCCGCGCGAGCACGCCCGAAGAGACCCTGGCTCGCTGGCAGGCGCTCAAAACCGCCGCAAGTGAAGCCATCGTCGCGCAGGGGGCCACCATCAGCCACCAACACGGCGTCGGCATGGATCACAAGCCGTATCTGGCCGCCGAAAAGGGCGAGATAGGAATGACGGCGCTGCGCGCCCTGGTCAAGAGCTTTGATCCAGACGGCATCATGAACCCGGGCAAAATGCTGTAAGTTTAGTCAGCAGATTGAGCAGATTGAGCAGATTTTTAACTACGTAGAGGGAGCTTCTCAAAGATCTGTGGGTGGGGGTTTGGG
>JBNGDO010000182.1:0-3498 GCA_049975385.1 Anaerolineae bacterium
GCACTGCGCTGGGTCTTAGCCCCGATGTGGGGCGCGGCAGCGGCGCTGGCCTACTACAAGCCCGACGACCGCGCGGCGACCACGAACTACATCTACTTCTTCCTCGCAGGCAACGCCGGCCTGCTCTTTGCCTACCGCATCGCCGCGTTGCTGGTCAGCGGCACGCCGGAGCCGGGCGCGACGACGCTCTACGGCATCTCGGTGTGGCTGCTGGGCTTCGCCGTGATGTCGGCCATCGGCTTCTACGCCTACATTCTGCGCTTCCTGTTCTGGGATCGCCTCACGCCGTTCTTCGGCGGGCGGATGGCAAGCCGGGATGTGATCCAGCAGATTAAACGTCAGTAGACGGAATACGGCAGACGATAGACAGGGAAAGAGATAGAGAGGGAGAAAGGGCAAGTTCCCCCCTCCCCCTCTTCCCCCACCCGTCTACCGTCTACTGTCTACGGTCTACGGTCTACCAAATCAAGGAGACCCTATGAACAACACAAACACCACCAACACATTCTCAATGACCCTCACTTCCGACGGCGCATCCCTGCACGCATACGCCTGGGCCTTGCCCGACGGCTGGCGGGCCTGGTCGCCGCACGCGCTGCGCATCTTACGCAAGCCCTACCGCCACGCGCGGACGCACCTGGAACTCACCGACGATGTGGTCAGCAGCCTGTACGACCCGCAAGGCGCGCGCAACACCGCAGCGGCCTTTGGCCTGGCCAACGTGCCGGAACTGGGCCTCGTCCAGGTCTACGGCGGACTGGCAACGGCAGAAACACAAGACAAGGCAGTGCAAGCCGCTGCCCTGAACTCGGCGCGCCTGGTTGCGGCGCTGCAAGGGCGCTTCCGGCAATCGCGCTTTTCCTTGCTATCCGCCGATGAAGCCTCGGCCTTGTACAATCACTTGTGGGCTTGTCGCTACACTGCCTCCCTGATTGGCCAGATAGTGCCGCGCCTGGCACCCGGAATGGGATCGAGCCACGGTATCAACCAATTGGTGACCACCGACGCCCAAGAACAACTCGAAGTCATCGCCGCTGCATTGGCCGGGGAGCCGTTCGCCGTCCTGACCCTGGCGCATCCCTTGCACGCGTTGGACATCCGCCGGATGCTGACCGACACCGCGCAAGCCTTGAGCTACTTCGCCTCCAAGGTCAAGCAGAGTGAGTCGGCCAACGTGAGTGCAGTGTTGCCCCTGTTCCTCAACCCGGTGGCCGTCTTCAGCGAGCAGACGCATCGCGCGACGCAGGTGACGCGGGCCGACCAACGTCTACGCACCGAGCAAAACGCGCATCGCCTGGCCGCCGGGCAGTCCGATGCGGTCAGCGCCTACCGCCGTGAGACCGCGAGCCACGAGACACATCAGGGGCAAGAGCACACCGGCTACTACGACAAACAGCACGTGCGCGAAGATGTGCGCGAACACGAGGAGGCCCAGGTCAGCCTGGAACGCGACTATGCCGACAGCTACAGCCTTTCACGGTCGTACAGCGGCAGCGAAGCCGGCGTGATGCAGACCCAGGGTGCGCGCGATGCCACCCAACAGGGCAACCGCCAGCAGCACACCGATGAGACGGGCCAGTTGCACAGCGTGGAAAGCATCGATGAACGGGTTTCCGGCGTGCGCTCCGGGGCGGGCAGTCGTTCGTCAGTGGAAAACTTCAGCGTCGGGGAAGGTTATACCGGCGGCAGCAGCCGTACCTGGGAAGGGGGTTACAACGAACAGACCGAGCGGTCGTTCAGCGGCGCGGGCAACGAGCACACGCAAGGCGGCTACCAGCAAGCCGAAATCGGGATCAGCAATGAGGCGAGCAGTGAAGGCTTTGTCCGCAGCACAGAGAGCGATGTGCACGGTGACGGGGCGCAGATGCAGACCTACGCTGAACAAGGCGTTGAAGGTAGCCTTTCCCCGCGCCTCTTCGGGATCGGCGGTGGTGAAACGATGCAGGCCGGGGAACGGGGCAATATGTACGAGTCCCGCGACCACGAACTGGCCGACGTCACCGGTAGCCTGGACACCACCCGCGCCAGCCAACAAAGCGCGCTCACGGGGGGACTTGAGCGGGCCAACAACGCCTACGAGCGCAGCGGCAACCAACAAGAGGCGCTGGGCCAGACCTGGCAGGGCAACGAGACGGTGCAAACTTCGGAATGGCGCAGTGGCGGCGGAGTACGGTCGAGTCAGACTAACTATGGCTACAGCGAAGCCTACCAAGACGCCAGCCACACCGACCGCGAAGCGCAGCGCGCCTGGGAGAGCGCCGTGGATCAGGACGCGGCCTGGCAGCAGGCCACCCGCGATGGCTATCAAGGGGTGGAGCACTTTGCGCGCACCTTTGGCGGCAGCTATGCCGAAACCGGGCAGCGCAGTGGGCATCTCTCGCAGCAGGATACCATCGTCGCCGACCGCGCGCTGCAACGCGAGACCCACCGCTTCGTCAACGGTTTCCGCAATGAGACGTTCGACGGTTATCGCAATTCACAAGAACAGATCGACGGGGCCGAAGCGCGGCAGGAAGCGATGATCGGCGAGGGGCGTGAGTACATGCAGGCCCAGGCCGCCGAACAGGTTGGGGTGATAGTGGCGAACGTGGGCCGTACCCAGGTGACGACACGGGGCGTGATGGGGCCGTCCGGCGGCTCACTCGTGGCGGGCCTGGCCTTCGCGCGGCAGACCGTGGACGCGCAGCGCGACCTGGTGGCACAGTTGCTCGACCAGCAGGTACGTCGTCTGAGCGCAGGGCTGGACACGGGGTTGTTCCTGACGCAGGTAACGTTGCTGGCCCCTGATGCGGCAAGGCTGGAACGACTGGCTGCCGCGTCCATTGCGGCGATGCGCGAGGAGAACGTCGTCGTGCCCGTCGCCGCGCGCGCGGGGGACGAAACGCTCTGGCAGCGGGCGATTACGCTGGACTTCGATGCGCGTGCAGAGGACGCCGGGCCGTTCGACACGTTGCGCCACGCCCAAACCTTGACATCCAACGAGCTAGCGGCGCTCGTCCACCCGATCCGCATTTCCGATGGTACGATTTCGGCCTCGCTGGACGCCTGGCCGGACGACTTGTCGCACCGCCGCACCCAGGGCGAGATCGCGCTGGGCACGGTGCTGGACATCAACTTACAGCCCGACCCGAACAACGTCCACCGTTTCCGCGCCGACGAACTGATGCACGCGGTCATCGTCGGCGATTCCGGCTCCGGCAAGTCCAACTCCGCGCTGTGGTTTGTCTCACAGGTGGTCAATGCACTGCGGCAAGACGAGCACGGTCTCCCGATTCACACGCCGACCACCGGGCCGGTATCAATGGACAGGTTAGGCGGGATGCCGCGCATCGGGGTGACGGTCTTCGATCCCACCGGCGAATGGCGCAAGTTGGGCTGGCTGATCCCCCAACAGGACTTCCAGTTCTACTCGCTGTACGGGCAAGTCAATGCCGTCGAGGGTGCGACGAGCATCGCCCTCCCCCTCCTGGAATTCAACCCGTTGCGCATCCCTAGCCC
>JBNGDO010000182.1:3598-8961 GCA_049975385.1 Anaerolineae bacterium
CGCGCCTTCGGGCAGCCGGGTGGCACGACAGTCGCCGAGTGGACGGCCCCGGACAAGGCGACGGTCGTCACCGGGAAATTCGGCGATGACGGACCGTTGAAGCAGTTCATCATTGGGCTGATGGTGTCCGGCATCTACCAGCACGCGGACGAACGCTATGAAGCCTACCTGCGACAGCGCAAGCCCATTCCGCAGCACCTCTTGTTCGTCGAGGAAGCCCACGTCGTAATGCGTTCCGATGCATCAACGCAAACAGAGATTGCCCAAGCCATTGGCGAGGATTCTGGCCTGTGGAACAACATCACCGACCGGGGGCGCAAGCTGGGCCTGTATCTGTGGACGTCGGCGCAGCATTGGGAGCCGTTGCCGTCGGGGGTGGTCACGTCCAGTAGCATTGCCATCATCCAGAAGGTGAGCACGGTGAAAGACGCCGAAATCGCGGTGTCGAAGGCGAGACGATTACCGGGGAAGACCAGCCTCGACGACTACTCCAAGTGGACGTTGAGCGTGCTCAATATGCCTACGGGGGTCGGCTATGTGCGGCGGACACGGAAGACGTTGAGCCAGGAAAGTGAGATGGAGATTTTCCCGGTGAACTTCGTGGACATTTCGGGGATCATCCCGCCGGCGGACGTGGAGTTAGAGAGGATTGTGGCGACCACAACGTGACTTGACAACCATACGAAAAAATTGACAGGCAAACATCGCAAGGCTCCCTGTGCGTCTCGGAAACTGAATGAGTGCTTTTCTTTTGTCAGTTCCACGAATCTCTCTATAATAAAAGTGAACTTTCCTCAAATACGTGCAGGGAGCACTTGCCAATGTCGAATTCCGACGATGAAAAACGGAACGCACATCTGACCGGCGACGGGGCTATCAGCCAGGGCAGCGGTGACACACTCGGTGCAGGTGCAGTCAAGGTTGGTGGTGACGTCGGTGGTGACGTGGTCACCGGCACCAAAATCGTGATCTACCAGGGCCGCGAAGTGACCATTCCCTCGCCAGAGGCCATTGCCGCGCACCGCAAGGCCTTGCGCGTGCGACTGGAATGCGCCGCCCTCGAACGCTGGGGCGGTATGGGCGTCTACATCCGCGAGGAAGGCGCATCCCTGCCCATCCAGGCGTCGCCGTACGAACAGGGCGCGCTCGGTCCCCGTGCCGACCTGCTGGATACCCTCAAAAGCACCGGCCGGCTCCTCGTGCTGGGCGAACCGGGCGCGGGCAAGACGGTGGCCCTGGAACGCCTGGCCTGGGAATTGTGCAACGGTGACGCCCCCACCGTACCGGTGTTGGTGCGCTTGTTCCACTACGCGGGCACCCCGCTCCAGGACTGGGTTCGCGCCACGCTGCAAGCGACCGCGCACCTGCGCCTGGACGACGACAGCGCGTTAGCCGCTTTTCTCAAGGCAGGCAATGATGCACGTTGCGTCTTCCTCTTCGACGGCCTCAACGAAGTGCCCCCACCCTACCGTGACCGGTTGCAGGACGAACTGGTCCGCTGGATGGCGGCGTATCCCCGCCACCCCGTGATCCTGACCAGCCGCGCGCAGGATGAGCTGTGGCGCAGGCTGCGCGACACGGTTGGACAGACGGTGGTCGTTCAACCCATTGCCGACGCGCAAGCGCAAAGCTACCTGGAAGCGCACTTGCAGGAGAAGGGGCGCGCCCTCTATGCCCGCCTGGATGAACGCCTGCGGGTGATGGCGCGCACGCCGCTGATCCTGTGGCTGATCAAGGAAGCCGGGCAACAGGGCGAATCCGTACCCGGCAACCGGGGGGAGTTGTACGAACGTTTCGTCTCGCGGATGCTGCGACGGGACACCGAACGGCGGATGGACGCGGCCATTCCGGAGCGCCACAAACGCGACACGCTGAGCGCACTGGCCTACCACCTGAGCGTGGAACAACGGCTCACGTGCGCCAGTGAGGAAGCGGAGAACGTCGCCGGGCGCGCGCTGGCAGGCGCGGCTGAGGCACGAACCGTGATCGACGCCTGCGCCCGGCACGGCCTGCTGGCCGGTGACGAAAACCTGTGGTTTGCGCCACACCAGACGGTGCAGGAGTATTTTGCCGCGCAGGCGCTATGCGCGCGCTGGCAGGCGGAGCAGCAAAGTCCAGTGTTGCAACGGTGGTGGCAACGGGCTCGAAACCGAAGTGTGCTGCACCTGGCCCGAGACGATTGGTGGGCGGAGCCTTTCGTGCAGATGGCGGGACTGGTGGATGCAACCGACACATTGGCGCGCGGGTTGGCGCGGGAAAACCCGTGGCTGGCGTGGTGGTGCGTGGAAGAGGGCCGCGACGTAAGCGCGGAAACCCGCACCGTGGTGGAGACGCGTTCCACGAAGCTGCTGCAATCCAGCAACGTGACCGACCGGCGCCGCGCGGTGACGGCGCTGGCGCAGATGAAAAACGAGCGTATTGCTGCCCCGCTGATTCGCGCAGCGGGAGACGACGACGCGGAAGTTGCCCAACTGGCGGTCCGGGCGTTGGGAGACCTGGGGAAAGCGATATGGCCACAGATACTCGCGGCCGCACAGAACCGCGAGTTGTGGAAGGGAATGGTGCGCTACGTGATGGCCTATCCCGACCCAACACTATGCGCAGAAGTGCCAGTGCGTGCCCTGGAAGAATTGCTGGGCTTCCCTGTAGTGCGGGTTCCGGCGGGGCCATTCCTGATGGGCAGCGACAAAACACGCGATCCGCAAGCGTATGATTACGAGTTACCCCAACACGAAGTGACCTTGCCGGATTATTGGATCGCCAAGACGCCGGTGACGGTGGCGCAGTTCCGCGACTTTGCCGCCGAACACCGTTGGGCGGACCCGAAAAGCCTGCAAGGCCCAGGCGATCACCCAATGGTGAACGTAACGTGGAACGATGCGCTGGCCTACTGCCGTTGGCTCAAAGGGAAAACCGGCTTGCCGGTGACGCTACTCAGTGAGGCCGAGTGGGAAAAGGCCGCGCGTGGCGCAGATGGGCGTATCTACCCGTGGGGCAATGAACCGCCGGATAAAACCCGCTGTAACTTTGGCAACAACATAGGGAAAACGACACCTGTAGGCCGGTACTCGCCACAGGGCGACAGCCCCTATGGTTGCGTGGATATGGCAGGCAACGTGTATGAGTGGACGCGGAGCCATTGGGGCAAAGCTTACCCCTACCGGATTGACGATGGGCGCGAGGACCTGGCAGCGGGCAGGAATGTCCCCCGGGTGTTGCGCGGGGGGGCGTTCTACAGCAATGAAAGGGGCGTCCGCTGTGCGTACCGCAACGGCTACTACCCGAACTACCGTGACTACTACGTCGGGTTTCGGGTGGTGGTGTCCCCATCCGCTCTGTAATCTGACGCTCTGGACTCTGACCCTCTGGGCATCTGGTATCTGAAGGGGGTTTCCAAAGGGGGAGAGCAGCCTACGGCTGCGTCCCCCTTTGGCCGCGCAGCGCGCGATTTTTTAGGGCTACAGAGGTTTCGCAACTCTCTATTCTCACAGAAGTGCAACCGAACCGCTGGTACGACACCGAGAATGAAAATCTGACGTTTATGGAACGCGGGCATCTTGCCCGCAACTTGGCGGACGAGACGTCCGTGCTCCGCCAATATTTTCAGAGGAGACGGCGGTGCTACCGCACTCCATGCAAGCACGAAAACAGAGGCCAGCAGGATGCTGGCGATCCCAGCGATTTTCAATGGAGGCTTTCAATGACAACGACATTCTCCCACGGCTACGCCCTCTTGATCGGCGTGGGGCAAGCCGTCTATCCGCGCTGGTCGCTGCCGGTGACGGTGCACGACGTGCAGGCGCTCAAGCGCGTGCTGGTGGATCCGAACCTGTGCGCTTATCCCGATGACGCGGATCACATCCGCCTGCTGCACGACGAGGCTGCCACGCGCAGCGCCATCCTGGACGGCTTGACCTGGCTGAAAAGCCGTGTTGCTGCCGACAAAGACGCCACCGCCGTCGTCTACTTCTCCGGGCACGGCTGGCTGGCTCAGGGCCAGGAACGCTACTACCTCGTCCCGCACGACGTGGAACCGTTCGACATCCCCCACTCCGCCCTGCCTGCCGAGGCGTTCACGGCGGGCCTGGACGCCATCCCGGCGCGCCGGTTGCTCGTCTTCGTGGATAGCTGCCACGCGGCGGGGATGGCGAAGGACGCGCCCCCGGTGAAGCTCCCGACCGGTATGGCGAAGGCCGCGCTGCCCGAAGACCTGGCGGAAGTCCTGGCCCAGGGTGAGGGCCGCGCCATCTTCGCGTCCAGTAAAGGCGAGGAGCGCTCGTGGATCCGGCCGGATGGCACGTTGAGCCTGTACACCCATCATTTGCTCGAAGCGCTGCAAGGCGCGGGCAACCAACCCGGCGACACCGAAGTGACCGTGTCCGCCATCATGCGCCACCTGAGCCGCAGCGTGCCGCAAAGCGCGCAGGCGCTGGGTCACACACAGACGCCCTTCTACAAACTCGCCAGCGAGGACTTCCCCATCGCGTTGCTACTCGGTGGAAAGGGGCTGCCGGGTGGCGGGTGGAACGCCGTCGCAGAGGAAGCCGCCGCGACGACCGCGCGCATCGTGCAGGAGGCTATCGTCATTGGCGACGGCGCCATCAGCCAGGGCAGCGGGGACGCACTTGGAGCCGGTGCGGTTAAGATCGGCAGGGATGTCGGCGGCGACGTGGTGACGGGAAAGAAACGGAGTTGAGTATACTGGAGAAAACCGGCTGAAGCCGGTAAAACGCGGCAATACGGATTATCAACCACAAAAGCGAGGATAGGATGACCAAACAATGCGTGAAATGTGGGGCGACCCTACCGGACGAGGCGCGCTTCTGTATGACGTGCGGGGCATCGCAGGGCGAAGAGCCAAGTGCCAGAGAAGCACTTTTGGAAGGCGACGGTGCCATCAGCCAGGGGCCTGGGGACGCGCTCGGGGCCGGCGCGGTCAAAATCGGGGGCAATGTCGAGGGTAACGTCTACACCGGACTAACGCCGGAAATGCTGCGTCTGTTCGCCCAGCAGTTTGGCTTCGACCCTGATAAATCAGACGCCGAGGCGTTGCAGACCTACTTCAAGCACGTCATCTTCGAGCGACACGGCCTACTTTCTTTCCAATTCGTCGAACCCAAGACCGGCAAGGTGTACACCCAGGCCGATATCGAGGACGTTTTCGTTGGGTTGCGGCTCACAAACCCGGACGCCGCCCACCGGACCGAACAACCCAAAGGACGGCGCGAGATGTTTGGCGACCACGCTGAGGAGATTGAGGAAGACACGCTCATCACCTTGGCGGACGTGTTGCAGCGCTACGACTGCTTCCTGCTGCGCGGCAAGCCGGGCCCAGTTCCCCACCCCCGAGGCGCCGTAGATGG
>JBNGDO010000183.1:0-8906 GCA_049975385.1 Anaerolineae bacterium
GCTGAGACTTTTGTAGTCTTTGCCATTTTTCGATCTACTGAGTCTTTATGGTTGGGTTTCCCCAATCAACGACCACGGCCCGGCCCACGTAATCTTCACCTGCGCCAGCCGCCCGCGCCAATTGCCTTCCGCCGGGAAGAAGACTAGCCGGTCGGTGCGGGTGCGGCCAAACCAGCGATCCTGTTTCGCGTTGCGCCCTTCGACGAGCACTTCAACCGTTTGACCGAGATAACGGGCGTTCAGTTCCTCTAGCACGGCAGCTTGCAAGTCGTCCAACGCCTTGCGGCGGCGCTCTTTCTCCGCGCGGGGCAGATCGTTGATCATCGTGCGCGTGGCGACGGTGAGCGGGCGCGCCGAGTAGCGCGCAATGTGCGCCTTGTCCAGCTTGAGTTCCGCCAGCAGATCGTAGGTGTGCTGGAACTGCGCCTCGGTCTCACCGGGAAATCCCACGATAATGTCGGTGGCGATGGAGACACCGGGGATGGTCTCGCGGATGCGCGCCACGAGCTGCCGGTAGTCGTCCACCGTGTAGCCGCGTCGCATCTGGCGCAGCACCTCGTCGTCGCCGGCCTGGATGGGAACTTCAATGTGCTCGCAGACTTTGGGCAGTTCGGCCACGGCGCGCAGCAAATCATCCTCCATCCAGTTGGGATGGCTGGTGAGAAAGCGCACGCGTTCCAACCCCTCGATCTCGTGAACCTGCCGTAGTAACGTGACGAGCGGTGTCTCCGCCGCGCCCTCGAATTCGGGCAGGTCGTAGCCGTAGCGATCCACAATCTGGCCGAGCAACGTGATCTCCTTGACGCCCTGAGCAACCATCTGTTGCGCTTCGGCCAGGATAACCTCCGGCGGGCGGCTGCGTTCCGCGCCTCGCCGGTAAGGGATGACGCAGTAGGTGCAGGCGTGCGAGCATCCGAGGACGATGGGCAAGTACGCGCTGACGATGTGATCCTGTTCCGAGGGGGGCAGAATCGTGTCGACGCGCCCCAACGCCAGGCGGCGCGCGGATGCGTCCGCGATAAGGGTTTGCGCCTCGTCCAGATGCCCGTGTTCGGCGAGTAGCGCCCACAACTCGGTGGGGTCGGAGGGCGGGAGGAAGACGTCGACCCAGGGGAAGCGCTTTTGTAAGGCCGTCGGCTCCTTCACGCCGACCATGCAACCCATCAATGCCAGAATTCGCTCCGGGTAGCGCTGTTTAACGCGCCGCAGTTGGTTCAAACGACCAACAGCCTTGTCTTCCGGTTGTTGACGCACTACACATGTGTTGAGGATCATCACATCAGCGTCTTCCGCACGTTCGGCGGGCGTGTAACCGAGTCGTTCCAGCCCGGCGGCGACGCGCTGCGAGTCCGCGACGTTCATCTGGCAACCAATGGTCCAAATATGGTACTGCATGTTAGCGGTGTTTTTGCTCCTTTATCGTCGTTAAAAAGGCGGCGGATGTGATCATCCGCCGCTGCTATACTATACCACAATTCGAGCTAAGAACCTATCCGGAAGTTCGCCGTTGACGCACCAGAAACGCCCGCAAGCACAATTTCCGGATAGAGGCTAAATTTAACGGCGCTCCCACTCCTTCGTTGCGGCGCGGATCAGTGCCTGAATGTCGGGGTCGGGGATCTCGTTCACGTCGGCGTAGACAATGCCATCGATGGCAAAGCACACGCCGCCACTTGGCGCGTTTTGCAGCTTGATGGAGCGATCGGCCAGCGAAGGGATACGCGTCTGCATTTCTGTCACGATTGCGCCGATTTCGCGTGCCAGATCGAGGGCGGTCATAATCGTCGGCGCGGCATTGGAACGCTTGAGGGGCGGCTCATCTCTGAGGAAGACGCGCGGCGTTTCTGTTGGGGGCCGGACCGCCTGAGGTGCACCTGCCGGTGGTGTCGCTGGCTTTTCTGCCGGTGGAACGCGACTGTCCGGCGCGACCGCAGCAGGCGTAGTGGACAGGCGGACCGCAGGTTCGCGCGCGGGAGGTTGCTGCACGGCTGGCTGCCGCACGGCTGGCTGCCGCACTGGCTGCGGCGGTATCGCGGGCGAAGGCGGTTTTTTGGCCGCCTGGTCTTTCTGGACGTAGCTGCGGGCGAAGGCGACCACTTTCTTCAGCCCGGCGACGACGTTCTTGCGCACGGCGTCATCGGGCACGGCTTCCAGGCTAGGATAAAGCTCGCCGTTGACTGTGATCTCCCACGTTCCGTCGGGCGTGTGGTCGATAGCCAGCAGATATACGTCACGTGGAGCTACGCTGAAGGAGGGCGCGGGGGTGGGCTCTGTTTCGCTCGCTTCGAGCTGTTTCTTGTGGCGCGCCTTGAAAATCACCCAAGACAGCCAAAACGTGATTCCGATGATGGCAACGATAAGCAAGCCAAGCATAGGCAGGAGGAAACTCATCAGATCCGGCATTTTCTACCTCCTTAAAACATCTAAAGCCTTTTGTATTCTCCAACGAGATGGACGCGCCACGTTGGCGGGAGTAGCACCGCCAGGCGGGCAGCGAATGCAAAGGTGCCTTCCGTCCAGCCAAAGTAGGATGGATCATCCACCCACTCCATCTGCACGAGCCGTAGTCCAGCCTGAGCGCCGAGGCGTCCCAGCGCCTCGAAAGTGTTCGCCCGGTAATATACCGGGAAGGTATCCGCCGCTGCGCGCCGGTAAATGGCGGTCACGAGCGGCGCTTGCAGCGTCTTGATCTGTGCCAACAGCGCACTCAGACGCGGGATAAGGTGGCGGCGGTTGGGTGTCAAAAAGAAGAACCGCCCGCCTGGACGCAGCACGCGCGCGATCTCTCGCCAGGTCGTCGCCGGTTGCGGCAGATGCTCCAGCACCCACGACGCGATCACCACGTCGAATGTGGCACCGGCAAAGGGCAGGCGCTCGGAAACGGCCTGATCGCGCCGCAACTCCGTGGCGCGATGCTCTTTGAGCGATAGCCAATCAGGATCACAGCCGATCCAGTGACCGGTCGAGCCGAGCCGCTCAACGACCCCACCCCGCCCGCATCCCAAGTCCAGGACGCGGCTTGTGGGTGTCAGACAGGCGGCGATCCGCCGCTGGAAGCGCGCCGTCGCGTGTTCCCATCCCGGCTTCAAAGCCGCGTAGCGGCGACGGTAGTACTCTAGGTTGGAGCAACCTCGATTGGTCAGCCGACTTTCCCGATCTTCCGTACCCATAATTTTATTCTATGCCCATTGCGAAAAAGTTCAATTCTTTACCGCTACCCTTGCGAAGGTTAAGACGAGCCAAAGGTTCGTACACCTTCGTCTCCCTCCAGCCGCGCCAGCAACGGCGGAAGGAGGACATCCCAATCGTAGGCGTGCGCGTAGGCGCGGGCATGGGCCTCTAGCTGCGTCCGCGCAGCGGCATCACGCGTCAGATGGATGCATGCCTTGGCGAACGCCGCTGGATCATCAGCCAGATGCATCGCTTCTTCTGGACGGACGAATCCCTCCGCTCCGAGCGTGGTGGAAACGATGGCTTTGCCCATCGACGTGGCTTCCAGTAGCTTGAGGCGCGTGCCGCCGCCGACCAACAGCGGGACAACGTAGACGGCTGCGGTGTTGATGTAGGGGCGCGTATCGGGCACGGAACCGGTGATGGTGATGCCGGGCAATTCGCGAAGCCCATCGAGCCGGCGGTGGGGATGGCGGCCCACGAGGTAGAGGTGGGCAGCGGGTAATGCGGCACGGATGTGGGGCCACACCTCGGCGGCGAACCAGAGCGCTCCATCGACGTTGGGCCGGAAGTCCATGGTGCCGGTGAAGACGAAAGCGGGTTGATGGAGGTCGGCTTTGTCGGTGAAGGTGGCGTATTCGGTCACCGTGATGCCGTTAGGGATCACGAGTGGATCGAGATTGGGGACGATGCGCCGCAACGCCTGTGCGTCTGCCTCAGACACCGCGATCACCAGATCGGCGCGTCGACAGACGGCGGCTTCGTAGCGGCGCAGCCGTCGCCATTGGATAGCGGAATAGAGTGCGGCCGGCCATCGTCGCGGGCGGCGCAGGTCGGCGGAACCGGCCCGTTTCTGCAGGATGTACTCGCAGTTGTGGTCGTCGAAGGCGATGCGCGGTAGACAGTAGTCAGTAGACGGTAGACGGGGGGAGATAAGGTCGAGGTAGGGGGCCATTTCCAGGCCCTCAACCTGAATCCAGTCGAAGGAATAAGCGTCCAGCCAGGTTTGCATTTGTTGGCGAAAGGTGGAGCTTTCGAGCCGTAGCGTCAGATCCGGGTGCGTGCTGGTGAGCAGGTCGCGCAGGCGATCGCGGGTGGTGCGGGTCGGCTGGGGCATGATGGCGACGCGCTCGACAATGTTGGACAAAGGCGCAGGCGGTTCGACGGATTGATCGGGGGCGGCGAAAGTAAGCAGCGACACACGGTGATGCGCCGCCAGCCCGCGCAGGATGCCCCAATTGCGCAAGGCCGTTCCCTGGCGCGGCGGATAGGGAACCTGGGGCGTGAGAAGCAGGATGTGGGCCATGGGCACGCCATTCGTCTTTGGCTAATGCAGGCGTAGCCTGACAAGAATCGCGCCGATGACGAGGGGGAGATGGATCAGCGCGTAGAAAACATTGAAGATACCCCAGGCATTGCCGCTCATGAAGGTGCCGATACCGCCGAAGGCATCGATCAACAGCAGGGGCAGGCTGCCAATCACGACAGCGGCGACCACGACCTTCCACAAATGGCGGCTGTAACGGCGTCTGGTCAAGCGCGACACGGCCTCGGCGATGATCGTTCCCGCAAGTGGCGAGAGAATGAAGATGAACCAGCCCGACATCGGGATGAGCGGGATGATGCTAGCCACGGCGCCCAAAATTAGCGCGACCACCCCAGCGATAATGTAGTCATAGCTTTTACTGCTGTCGAAACGTTTGGTATGGCTTTTCCGGCAGTCGGGGCAGATGTAGCCGATAGGCGTGCGCTGTGCACATTTGCTACAGATTGGCGCGCCGCATTGGTAACAGCGCAGCGCCGTCTCCACCTTGGGATGCCATTTGCAATATAAGATTTCGTCTACTGTTTCTTTCATAGTCATCTCTGTCACCTTGCGAAGGTGTGCGAACCTTTGGTTCGCCTGGACCTTCGCAAAGGTTTTTATTCCCCGTTGCGCGGAGTTAAGCGGGTCACCAAGGTGCGGAAGAAGTCGCTGCGACTACGCAGGCGCAGAAAGCGCGCCTGAAGCGGGCTGCGTTCGATGCGCACCACGTCGCCGTCGTGCAGTTCCCCCTCCATGCGCCCATCGACGGTGAGCATGCCGGGGATCTCGGTATTGACCTCCACCTCGATGACGGCGTCTGCGCCGAGTACGAGCGGGCGTTCCATACTAAGATGCGGCGCTGCTGGAATGAGCAGGATGTTGTCGAGCCATGGGGGCAGGATGGGACCGCCGATGGCGTAGGCATACGCCGTGGAGCCAGTCGGGGTGGCGAGGATCAGGCCATCGGCTACGTAGCGGGTCAGTTCCGTTCCATCGATGAACGTGCGCAGTCGCACGGTGCGCGCTAACGCGCCACGACTGACCACAGCATCGTTGAGCGCGTGTTCCTCGGCGATGCGCTGCCCGCGATGTATAAGGGCGACACAAAGCATCATGCGTGTTTCGATCCATCCCTCGCCCGCCAGTGCCCGTTCTAGGACAGGCTGCCACTCTTCAGGTGACGTTTCGGTCAGGAAACCCACCCGGCCCATGTTGACGCCCAGGATCGGCGTGCCAGTGGATGCCGTTTGCTGCGCCGCGCGGAGGATGGAACCGTCGCCGCCCAGGGTGATGAAAAGGTCCGAGGGCAGGCAGGCCGTGGCATCCTGATCGCGAGAACAGAGCCACGCGCGGCATCCTTGCTTTTCAAGCCACGTGACGATGGCCTCAGCAACCGGTAAGGTCGCCGAGACACGGGGGTTGTAAATGACCGTGATAGCGTGGATGGACGTTTCCTGCGACATGGCATTGTAGCCTTGTGTATTGCGGATCAGGCAATCTGCTGTCGAATTGCGTCGTTAAGGGCATTCAGGGGGACGGCCTCTTGCTTGCCGAGTACGAGGTTGCGCAGCGTGACTGTCCCTTGCGCGATTTCATCCTCGCCGATGATGAGGGCGAAGCGCGCATCACGTTTGTCGGCCTGGCGCAGTTGCGACCGGAGGCTACCGCCCATCGCTATCTGCGCACCGATGCCGGTCCGGTGGAGCCGTGTCAGCAGCCGGACGGCGTGCGCCCGCGCCGTATCGCCCAGGTAGACGATAAACACGGGCGGCGATGGCGGAATGGGTACAGAGATATTCTGCGCCTTCATCAGCAAGACGGCGCGTTCAATACCTGCCGCGAAGCCGACGCCGGGTGTTGGTGGCCCGCCAAGCAGTTCGACCAGGCCGTCATAGCGCCCACCGCCGCAGATCGCGCTCTGCGCGCCGATGCCTTCGCCCCACACCTCGAAGACGGTCTTGGTGTAGTAATCCAGACCGCGCACCAGCCGGTGGTTGAGGGTATATGGCTTGTCCAGATCATCCAGATACGCGCGCAGGTCGGCGAAGTGGGCGGCGCAATCGTCGCAGACGTGATCGATCATCTTCGGCGCGCCTGCGATCACCGGTTGGCATTGCTCCCGCTTGCAATCCAGCACGCGTAGCGGATTCTTTTCGATGCGCAGTTTGCAATCGTCGCAAATCTGGCTGTAATGCGCGTTGTAGTATTCTCGCAGACGTTCGACGTACCCCGGGCGACACACAGGACAGCCGGTGGTATTCAACTGGAACGAGATGTCGGTGAATTGCAGTCTGGCGTAAATGTCCCAGGCGATCAGCATAATTTCCAGGTCGGCTAGAGGGTTTTGCTCGCCGATGATCTCGGCGTTAAACTGGTGCAACTGGCGATATCGCCCAGCCTGGGGGCGTTCATAGCGAAAGACCGGCCCGGTGCTGTACAGCTTGACCGGTTGAGAGAGTACGTGCATGCCATTTTCGATGTAGGCGCGCATCACGCCCGCAGTGAATTCGGGGCGCAAAGTGATGTCGTTGTTGCCTTTGTCTTTGAAAGAGTACATCTCTTTGTCGACAATGTCCGTTCCCGCGCCGACGCCACGCGCAAAGACCTCGGTTGTCTCGAAGATAGGGACGTCGATGCGCGCAAAGCCATATTCGCGGGCAACAGTTGCCACACATGCCAGGACATGTTCCCAATAAGGTTGATCCTCCGGGAGAATATCCTGCGTGCCGGTTGGCCGGGTGAATTTTGCCATCGGTGACCTCGCTTAATACGACTGACTCGAACATATCTTGTTAAACTTTCTATGCCTATAAGCATTGATATTGCTTTATTTTTTTTCATGTTCAGGTCAGTCATGATACTGGAGCTGATTATAGGACATAAGACAAAGATGACAAGTTCTCATGCGTAACGTGTGATCACGCACCCTCACGTTTTACGTTTTGCGTTTACGCAGTATAATCCGCGTTGGTAAATTGTGGAACACACAGCCTATAGATGAAGAAAAAGGAACGGAGAGTCTATGAATCTGAAAAAAATTATTGACGTCGTTGACGGGGAATTGTTGGTTGATGTGCCCATCGACATCGATATTCATAGTGCGTGCTGCTCGGATTTAATGAGCGATGTGTTGATGTTCGTCAAACCCAAAATGTTGTTGATCACCGGTTTGACGAATCCGCAAGCCGTGCGCACGGCGGATATGGCCGAAGCGCCGATTCTCGTCTTTGTGCGCGGGAAGCATCCTTCGCCGGAAACGCTGGCACTCGCCGAGGAGTTAGGGATCGCGGTGGTCTTATCGGCCTACACAATGTTCGAGACCGCCGGTTTGCTCTTTGGGGCCGGTTTGCGTGGACTTGGTAAACTGCCCATCGTCCATCAACGATGAAAAATCGTTTCACGCTTCTTAGTCTCCTGGGAGGAGACGGCGGCCTCGGTAAAGTTCACGAACTGATCCGGGAGATACGGGTTTCACGGGTGATGACGACCACGCTATTTACGGTCGCCCCAGATGACCTGATGAGCGAATTGAAAGAATTGATGCGCGAGCATTACATTTCGGGTGTCCCGGTGGTCGAAGATGGTGCGCTGGCTGGCATTGTGAGCATCGAGGACCTGATCCACGCGCTGGAAAACGGCAAGCTGGACAGCCCGGTACGCGATTTTATGACCAGTGGTGAGTTGATCGTCGCCCGCGCCAATGAGCCGGTCATGGAGGCCGTGCGGCGCTTCGAGGTCACGAAAATTGGGCGGATGCCGGTGCTGGATACGCAGGATAATCTGGTCGGCATCATCACCCGTGGCGATATTATCGAGGCGCTGCTTGCCGCCCTTCAAGAAGTCTACAGCGAGGCCGAGCGTATCCAGCACGATCCTAAATATTTCTTCGAGGCGCTGGAATCCGATTCCACGAGCCTGGTTTTGCGCTATAACGTGAAACACCGCGATTTTGCGCGCGGTGGGGACGCGTCGGCCAAGATCAAGCAGGCCCTCTTGCGAATCGGCGCTTCGCCCATTCTGGCGCGGCGGGTCGCTATCGCCACCTACGAGGCTGAAGTCAACCTCATTATTCACACGGACAATGGCGGGACCATTACCGCCGACATCAAGCCTTATGAGATCAGCATTCTGGCCGAAGATCGTGGCCCTGGCATCGCGGATGTGGAATTGGCGCGCCAACCGGGCTATTCCACCGCCACGGCGGAAGTGCGCGAGATGGGTTTTGGCGCCGGTATGGGACTGACAAACATCAAGCGCTGCACCGATGATATGAGCATCTGGTCGGCGCTGGGCATCGGCACGCGCTTGCAGATGATCTTCCGGGTTTCGCCCGAAGAAGCCAAGCGCACTGGGACCGGATAATTTCTACCACGAATGCCAGCATTCGCCGAATCTTCACGAATCCACGCAAAGCGAAGAGGGCGAAGTG
>JBNGDO010000184.1:0-8856 GCA_049975385.1 Anaerolineae bacterium
TGGCAGGTTTTGTGTCTGCATCGACCGCAACGCAATTTTCGGATAGATTCTAAATCCGTTGAGAGAATTTGACAGAACATATAATCATGTTATCATACCAAAGATGTCATTCAGCATGTCTTGCGTCTCAAGGAGGTCACTATCAGTAAGCAAAAATATCGCGTGAATCGAGAAATTCGAGTCCCGGAAGTTCGAGTTATCGATGCTGAGGGAAGCAACCTGGGTGTCCAGCCAACCGCCGAGGCCATCCGGCTTGCCGAGGTGGCTGAACTCGATCTGGTAGAAGTGGCGCCCAACGCCGACCCGCCGGTTGCCCGAGTTATGGATTTCGGCAAGTTCTTATACGAGCAATCCAAGAAAGAGCGCGAAGCTCGTAAAGCGCAAAAGCAAGTCGAAATCAAAGAAATCCAACTGCGTCCAAAAACGAATGAGCACCATATGCAGTTCAAGGTGAAGAATGCACGTGGTTGGCTAGACGATGGCAACAAAGTTAAAGTGCGTATCCGGTTCCGAGGACGAGAGATCACGTACCCAGAAGTTGCGTTGGAACAGCTTCAGGGCATTGTCGATGAGCTTGCTGATGTCGCGATTGTAGAACAAGCCCCCCAGTTGGATGGGCGGACTATGTTGATGGTGTTAGCGCCGAAAAAGAATAAGTAGCTGTAGGAGGAATTAACGTGCCGAAACTGAAGACTCATAAATCCACGTCCAAACGCTTCCGCATTTCCAAAGGCGGCAAGGGTGTGCTGATGCGCACGCGGCAGGGCAAGAGCCACTTTCGCCGCAACAAGCGGAACGCCGTGCGCAGTATGTTCGACGAAATGCACGTCGTGACATGCGCCGGTACCAGGCGCCGTGTGCGGCGTCTGGCCCCATATCTGCACGAAAAGTCATAGATTATATTGAGGTGAAATTGTGAGAGTAAAAGCAGGAACCGTAACACGCCGTCGCCATAAGAAGATCATCAAGCAGACCAAGGGCTTCTTTGGGACGCGCCGTAAGTTGTTTCGGCGAGCTAATGAAGCATGGATGAAGTCCATGGCCTATGCCTATCGCGACCGCCGCAACCGCAAACGCGATATGCGCCGCCTGTGGATCATCCGCATCAACGCAGCCGCTCGCAACAACGGCGTATCCTACAGCCGCCTGGTCCACGATCTCAAAAAGGCAGACATCGCGATCGACCGCAAGATGCTGGCGGACTTGGCCGTCAATAACCCCGAGGCCTTTGCCACCGTTGTGCAGACAGCGCGCGAATCTTCGCGCCGCGAGTCTTCGCAAGCATAACACACGGTCTTTTCGCACCCCAAAAGGCGACGCATCAGCGTCGCCTTTTTCATTTCGTGCAGCACACTCAGATAGAAGATTAACCATAGCTCTTGGCCTCTCTTCTCAACACGCAGAAAGGGAGAAAATTGAGAGATGTGTTTTTGGCCGTGCCCGCCCAAAAACACATAAAAGTTCTTCTGCCTTCCCCCCGTGCAAAGCGCGGGGGGAGAGCCATGGAGGCAACCAAAGCCAAATGCGGCAGCCCTGCGAGCAGAGACTTTTGTAGTCTTTGATTTGAAGTATCATATTGCCTGTTACCTTTTCTATAAAAACACGACGTACTAAGCAGATATCACTCAATGAAGAAGGAAAAGAGGCTTGGGGGCGGGTGTAACCCACCCTCAAACCTCCCCCCAGATTTTTGAGAGGATACTTAACGAACTCCTATCAGCGCTGAATAAACGGTCACAGACCGAAGGAGAACTCGTGGAACGGGATTATGCAGAACTTGCAGATAACGACTTGGCGCGCCTGGCGCGCGACGATGACGACGCCTTCGAGGCCCTTTACCGCCGCTACGTGACGCCCATCTACCGCTACTGCTACGCCCGCACCGACAACGTCGCCGACGCGGAGGACCTGACGGCGCAGACGTTTATGGCGGTCGTGGAATCTCTCGACCGCCAACGCAGCGGGACAAACTTCCCGGCCTGGCTCTTTGGCATTGCCCGGCACAAGTGTGCAGATCACCATCGGGCCGCCTACGCCGCGCGACAGCAACCGCTGGCCAACGTCGAATTGGCCGACCCGGAACCGCAGAACGTCGAAGAACGTCTGTTTCGACACAGCATACTGGAATGTGTGGAACGCCTGCTCGCGCAGCTCAGCCCAGACCGGCTCGAGGCCCTGCGCCTGCGCTATTGGGGCGGATTGAGCATGCGAGAGGGCGCACGTGTGATGCAACGCAGCGAGGCCGCCTTCAAAATGCTCGTCTCGCGCGCCATCTCAGATTTGAGAGAAAGATGTGTGACGGCATGAATAAAATGGCAAATAACAAATCAGCAAATGAGCGAATGAGCGAATCAACGAATCGGCCAACCGGCCAATCAAACGATCAACCAATCAACCAATCAAGTGATCCTATTGAGGCGACTTTGAAGCACAAGGTTGCGCAAATTAACCCAAACCCGAACTTTGTGACCCGGCTGGCAATGGACTTGCGCCGGGCGCGCAAGTTACGCGCCGCGTCACAGCGCAGCACAACGCGCCGCATCCCGCTGTGGGGCTGGCTTGGCGCAGCTATCGCCACCGTGTTGGTAGCCACGTTTGTAGCTCAAGCGCTCTTACCCGGCAAAGAGAAGCTCCCGGCGGTCACACCGCGAATTGCCGAGGCGCTGCCCACCGCAACGACGCAGCCCGCAGTGACAGCCACGACCACTGCTCTCGAACCGACGGAGACCGTCGTGCCCACGCCCGAACCGGAACCCGCCTTTGCCGCCGACCTGCCGCCCGCCGTCGTCTCCGCCGTCCCACGACCCGGCGAGGAAGTCCACACGCAGGCCGGCATCTTGCTGCGCTTCACCCGCGCGATGGATCGCGCCAGCGTCGAAGCCGCGCTGCGCATCACGCCGGAGGTGGAGGGAACATTTAGCTGGCAAGACGACACCACCGTCACCTTCACGCCGAAAGTGCTCGCAGCGGGAACGCGTTACAACGTCGCCCTCGATGTGACGGCTCAGGCCGACAACGGGCTTTCCCTCACCAGCAACCTGGCCTTCAGCTTCTCCACGCTCGACGCACTGACGGTGACACACGTCACGCCGGCAGATGGCAGCACCGACTTGCGCGGCGATACCCCCGTGCTCGTCGTCTTCAACCACCCGATGGTGCCCATCAACTGCACGGGACAGGTCGCGGATGCGAACGCAGGGTGCCCAGTACTACCGCTAACCTTCAGCCCGGGCGTGGTGGGCCAGGGGACGTGGATCAACACCAGCGTCTACCGCTTTGATCCGCTGCCCGCGTGGGATGTCGGCACAACCTATGCCGCGCAACTTCCCGCCGGTGTGAGTTCCATCGCAGGGGCAACGCTCGATGAGGCTGTGACGTGGACGTTCAGTACTGCATTGGCTCAAATCGTCCGCATCGAGCCGGACGCCTGGAGCACAGATATCCCGCTCGAAACCGGCGTGCGCGTCACGTTCAACACGCCGATGGACGCGCAGGCCACCGCCGTCGCCTTCAGCCTGCTCGCTCCCGACGGCGGCTCTGTTCCCGGCAGCACCACCTGGGAGGACAACAACACGACGCTGGTGTTCACCCCCACACAGAATCTGGCGCTGGACACCACCTACGTCGCCCGCGTCACCGACCAGGCGCGCGCGGTCAACGGGGAAGCGTTGGAAGAGGGCCAAAATGTCGCCAACTTCACGACGACGCCGTATCCCGCCATCGTGAGCATCGCCGGCATGGACGAGAGTACGAGCGAAAATACACTGAGTTACTACGAACCCTTGCGCGTCCAGTTCCAGGGGTTGATCGATACAGACACCCTCGAAGGCCACTTCCGGCTCACCGAAAACGGTACTCCCGCCGAGATCAATTTCTGGTGGGACAACTACAACGATGCTCAATTCGCCTACATCGATTGGGACAAAACGCCCGGCGCGGAATACTGCCTCACCGTGCTGCCCGGCATCGCCGACCGTTACGGCAACACCATCACCGAGGAAACCAGCGCCTGCTTCACCGGCGGCGACATGCCGACCATCTTCATCGCTGCGACGCGCCAGAAAACCGTCGCCCTCGATGCAGCGGAAGCGGCACGGCTTTACTTCGCTGCCGTCAACGCCCCCCGCGTCACCCTCACGCTTTCGACGATGGGCGAATATGGCTTTATGGATTACGAAGGCGCACCCCAGAATGCCCTCCGCCGCTGGACGTTGGCGCTGGATATCCAGCCGAATCGCACCGCCGTCGTTCCCGTCGATCTCACCGAGGATGGCAACCCGCTGCCCACGGGCTACTACCACCTCGAATGGACCGTACCCAACGCAGAACGCTTGTGGAACTGGAACACGAGCCTGCGCTTCGCCGTCGTGGACCGTCACGTCACGCTCAAGGTGGGGACGACCGAGGCGCTCATCTGGGTCACAGACCTGCGCAGCGCGCAGCCCGTCGCGGATGCACCTGTTCGCCTGCTCGACCGATTCGGGAACGAAATCGGCGCGGGGGTGACGGATGCCGACGGCATCGCCCGGTTCGCCATCCCTATGCAGCAGGAACAATGGGACAACTACACCGCCGTCACCGGAACGCCGGGCCAGCCGGGCTTCGGCGTCGCGCGCAAGGACTGGAATCAGGGTGTCTCCCCGTGGGATTTCGACCTCCAGACCGAGTATCTACGCCCCACCGCGTACCAGATCTACCTGCAAACGGACCAGCCCATCTACCGACCCGCGCAGACCGTCGAGTTCAAGGGCGTGCTCCGTGCGGACAACGCCTCCGCAGACGGAGGCGGCCTCTATACACTCCCGCCCGCCGGGCAAACGGTCGACATCCTCCTGCGCAACCCCTATTGGGACATCGTCACGCAAACCCAGATGACGGTCAACGAGATGGGGACGCTCTCCGGCCAGCTCCCACTGGCGGCGGATGCGCTGCTCGGCGCCTACGCATTGGAAGCGAAGATCCCCGGCGAGCCGGACCGCACGTGGAGCCTCAACTTCACCGTAGCCGCCTACCGCAAACCGGAATTCGAGGTGACGGTGACGCCGGAACAGACGGAAATTTACGATGGCGAAACGCTGCGCGCGTTGATCGAGGCCCGGTACTACTCCGGCGGCCCGGTCAGTAACGCGAGCATCCACTGGGTCGTGCGCGCCACACCGTTCAACTTCTCGCCCCGCGATATTTCGCGCGACGTCTCCGGTTGGTGGAGTTGGAGCGCAGGCGATTATGGCTGGATGTGGTCCCACGATCCGAAAGTGATCGCTCAGGGCGACGCCGTGACCGATAGCGCGGGCCGATTCCTGCTGGAACTGCCCGCCACCATCGAAGCACTCAGCGACGACGCCACGGCTACCGGCTCTCAAAGCTGGAGCATTGCGGCGACCGTCACCGACAGAGTTGCCGCCAGCGGCGCCGGCTTCCCCGTCACCGATGAGGGCGCATTGACCGTCCACGCGACGCGCTTCTACCTCGGCCTCAAGCCGCGCTCCTGGGTGGCGCAAGCGGGCCAGGAAACCCTCGTCGATCTGCTGGCGCTGGATTGGATTGCACAGCCCGTCGGCGGGCAAGACGTGACGGTCGCCCTGGCGCGACGCACCTGGAAATACGTCCCGGCAAAGGAGCCGTTTGGCAATCCCACGTGGACGCACACCGACGAGATCGTGGACACACTCACCGTCACCACAGATGCCGCGGGGCAGGCCGAGATCGCGCTCACGCCGCCGCGCAGCGGCCCCTACGTCGTCCTCGCGGAAAACCTGGATGACTCTGGAAAGACGGCGCGCAGCGAGACTTACCTGTGGGCGAGCGGCCCTGAAACCGCCGCCTGGCAAATGCCTGAAGGGCAGATTAAGCCCGTGGCGGATGCCGAATCCTATCGCGTGGGCGACACGGCGCGCGTGCTCCTCCCCACCCCCTTCACCGCGCCCTACGAGGTGCTGATGACGGTCGAGCGCGGCGGCATTCTCTCCGTGCGACGCTTCATCGCGCAGGAAACCAACCCGCTCATCGAAATCCCGATTGTGGACGCCTACGTGCCCAACATCGTCGTCTCCTTCGTCGCCGTGAAAGGCGTGAGCGCCGCCAACCCCGTCCCCGACGTGCGCATCGGCATGGTCGAACTCGAGGTCGAGCCGGTCGAGAAGACGCTTACCGTCGAGGTCACGCCCGACCGTGACGCCTACGAACCCGGCGAGCGGGCGACGCTCACCGTCCGCACGCTGGATTGGCGCGGGCAGCCGGTACAGGCCGAGGTCGCACTGGCGATCGTCGACAAGGCCGTACTCGCCCTCGCCGATCCCAACGCGCCAACGCTGGTGGAAGCCTTCTACCGGCCGCGCCCGCTGGGCGTCTTTACCGGCGACGGGCTGATCGCGCTCTTCAACCGCGTCGCCGCCAACATCGAAGCCTTGAAGCAGACCGCCGACAATATGGCGAAAGAGGTGCTCAGGGGCGGCATCGGTGGCGGAGGCGGCAATGGCATGTATCAGGCCGACGTGCGCCAGGACTATCCCGACACCGCGCTGTGGGAAGCGCACCTGCGAACCGGCGCGGACGGCACGGCGCAGGTGCGCCTCGATCTGCCCGACTCGCTCACCACGTGGGTCGCCGACGCGCGCGCCATCACCGTGGATACGCTGGTGGGGCAAACCACGGCGGAGTTCGTCGTCAGCAAAGCGCTGTTCGTGCGCCCGGTCACGCCGCGCTTCTTCGTCGCCGGAGACCGCGCCGAAGTCGCTGCCATCGTCCACAACAACACGGATGCGGATTTGGCCGTCGATGTGAGCCTGGATACGAATATAAGAATCAGCGAATCAGCGGATGAGCGAATGAGCGAATCGGCAAATCAGCGAGTGAGCGTGCCGGCGCGGGGGCAGGCAAGGGTGAGTTGGCATGTGGAAGTGCCCGCCGGCGAGGATGTGGCGTGGCTCACCTTCAGCGCCGAAGGCGTTGCCGCAGACGGCACCAGATATAGCGATGCCGCACGCCCGACGGTGGGCCGTGAATCCGACCACGCGCTGCCCATCTACCGCTACGAGACGCCGGCCGTCTTCAGCACCTCCGGTGCGCTGACCGAAGCCGGATCGCGGCTGGAAGCCGTCGTCATCCCGGAGGACGCCGGGCCGGACAGTTACCTGACCGTCCGCATCGAACCAACGCTGGCCGCCGGGATGATCGAGGGCCTCACCTATCTGGAGTACTTCCCCCACGCCTGCACCGAGCAATTGGTCAGCCGCTTCTTGCCCAACGTCGTCAGCTACCGGGCGATCAGGTCGTCAAGCGAGCTAGGCGCGCTCGGGTTCTCCAATCCCGAACTGGAAACAAACCTGCAACGGCTGATCGCCGAGGCATCGACAGAACTCTACGCCCGGCAGCAAGCAGACGGCGGATGGGGCTGGTGGCGGGACAACAGCGACACACAGATGACGGCCTACGCCGCCTTTGCGCTGATCCAAACACAACGGGCCGGGTTCGCCATCGGCGAGAACAACTTGCAGCGCGCCCTGAATTACCTGGACTACGCTTTGGCCAACGAGATGAGGGAGAACGCCCGCTCCCTCCCGGAGGCTTTCGCGCTGTACGTGTTGGCCGAAGCGGGCCACGAATGGCCCGCAGGCGCGGATGAAGCGCTGTTCGAGGCACGGGACCGGCTCGACGTGACCGGGCGCGCGTACCTCGCACTGGCGCTGGGACTGAAAGATCCCGCCGATCCGCGTGCGGCGACGCTGCTGGAAGACCTTCGCGCCGACGCCGCCATCACCGCCAGTGGCGCGCACTGGGAGAGTGGCCGCGCAGACGCGGCTTCCGAATACTGGGTGACGTCGACGCGCGCGACCGCCGTCGCCCTGGATGCGCTGGCCCGGCTCGCGCCCGACGATCCACTGATCCCGCAGGCCACCCGCTGGTTGATGGTGGCCCGTACCGCCGATCGCTGGGAAACGACGCAGGAAACCGCATGGGCCATCATCGCTCTCACGGACGTGATGCTCGCCACTGGTGAGTTGGGGGCTGCCGGGCAGCACGCGGACTACACCTGGGGCGCGGCGGTCAATGCCGAACCGCGCGCCGAGGGCCAGGTGACGCCGGAGAATCTGCGCAACCCCGTCGAAATCACCATCCCGGTGAGCGAACTGCTGCGCGAATGGCCGAACGCGGTGGAAGTCTCACGCAGCGAGGGCAACGGGACATTGTACTACAGCGCGGACCTGGCGATCTACCGTCCGGTGGAGGAGCTTGAAGCCGAGAGTCGCGGCCTCACGGTGCAGCGCCAATACTGCGCCGTCGAAGGCACGCTCAACGCTCTGGCGTGGAACGAGAACTTCGGCGGCTGCACGCCCATCACATTCGCGCAGCCCGGCGACCTGGTGGAGGTGCGCCTGACGCTGACGCTGCCGCGCACGCGCAATTACCTCGTCATCGAGGACTTCTATCCGGCCGGGATGGAGCCGGTGGATCCCACCCTCAACACCGAAATCCAGGATGGGGTGGAGTCTGAGACACGGCGGATCGACACCGGCAACAGGTGGTGGTGGCCCACCTTCGATCACGAAGAACTGCGGGACGAGCGCGCCGTCTTCTACGCCCGGTGGCTCGCGGCGGGGACGTACGAGGTGCGCTACTTCCTGCGCGCGGCGATTCCCGGCGAGTACCGCGTGCTGCCCGCCACGGCGAGCGAGATGTATTTCCCCGACGTGCAGGGACGCAGTGCGGGAGAGCTGTTCACGATCAGCGATTAGCCGTCAGCTATCCAGGGCTATCGCATTTCAAATTTCCCCTCTCCCCAACCCTCCCCCTGCGCCCCGCGCAAGGCCTGCGCCCCGCGCAAGGCCTGCGCTTCGCGCGGGGGAGGGCAACAAC
>JBNGDO010000185.1:0-8751 GCA_049975385.1 Anaerolineae bacterium
GTGAACACTGGCTACTGCTGCGGACCATTATATAGCAACCTCCGGGAATTGCTGTACGTACACGCACACGGTTCAGATCGATCCTTCTGTGCTCACCGCCGACTTCGTTCTGGATTGGTTCGCCCCGTACTATGTCGAAATGTCACTGGCGGTGATCCAACCTGATGGTACTCCTGTCAGTACCGGCGGTTTTGGCGATCTCGGTGCTGGGCACCTTGGTTACCGGGTCGATAATCCAATGGAGGGCGAATGGAAACTCGTGGTCTCCCAGGCACAAGCCGAGGTCGCCCCCATTAACTACCAGGTGATGGTGACAGCCAAGACCAACGTGACCGTCCAACTCATTCTTCCGGCCATCCAACGGCAGTTTATGACCGGCAATAGAATCCCTCTCCACGCCTTGGTCACTTCTGGGTTTGGGCCACTACCTGGCGTTTCGCTCCTGGGACAGGTCACGGCACCCGACGGCATATCACAAACTATGATGTTCCAGCATACCGGTGGCGGACTGTATCTGGGATTCTACACTCTGGGCAATCAAGCTGACCCGGTCAGTCCGCCGGTAGAAGATGGCTTCCCCGATCCAACGCCCAATGATGAGGGCAGTTACCGGGTCAATCTCTTAGTCAATGGACAGGGCGGGCTTCATCGAGAAACCCAGGGCGCCTTCTCAATCCTCGAGGCCGAAGATGCGAATTCCAATGGCCTTCCTGATACCTGGGAAGACGAACACGGTGTGACTGACCCCTCCGATGACCCGGACTTGGACTTCCTCACCAACAGCGACGAGTATTATGCCGGGACGGATCCGAACAACTCGGATACCGATGACGATGGGGAGCACGATGGCAGCGAGATTAACCACGGTCAGGATCCTCTGGTTCCTGGCGATGGTCAAATCGCAGCCCCCGACTTCTTCCACGCTGCGCCGGCTGCGGGTGGCGACGTCGTTTTGACCTACGACGTGAAGGCAGAATACGTGAAGATGTCGCTCTATCGCGCGTCAAGCCCATGGAACCTGCTCGTCCCCGAACTCCCGCTGACAGGCAAATACACGGATACCACTACGGTTCTCGGAAGCGCCTACGATTATCGCCTGGTCGCCATCGATGGTGACGACCACTGGTCCCGTGTGCTCGACAGCGAAGAAGCGCTTGCAGTAGAGGACCCAGTGCCGCCGGAGGCCGAGGTTATCGTCAACAGCGGCGCTTACTCGACGACCGAGTTAGCCGTCACACTCTCCTTCGGCCCGCTTGAGGATCACTGGGGCTACGAGGCCTTCAGCGATATCGTGGAAATGAAGATCAGCAACGATCCATCAATGGCCGGAGCCGTCTGGCAAGCCTTTGCGCAAGACATCCCCTGGACGTTGGATGCGAGCTTTGGTGAACTTGCCGAGGTCTACGTTCTCTTCAAGGATACCGCCGCCAACGAATCGGTCGGTCCGGCAATCGGCGCCATTCTCTACGTTGAACCGCCTCTGAAGTATATCTACCTGCCGTTGGTTCTGCGTAACTACTGATGTCACTGACCACCGACCTAGGCCAGTCGGCCGATGGAGGGTGCTAGTGAAGCGTGGTGGCGGTCAAGTCACTGATCGCCACCACGTCTATAAAATACGCGTTACCAGTCCGCCACCGAGCCGTCCTTGTGCCACAGCCGGGGCGTCTCCCACGAGCCGTCGTAGACTTTGCCGGCGACCGCCTCGTCGTCAAGCTCGATGCCTAAGCCGGGCTTGGTCGGCAGGGGGATGTAGCCCTCTTCGATGACAAACGGCTCCTTGAGATAGCCGCCGCCCAGGGTGACGTGTTCCTGCACGAGGAAGTTGGGGATGCAAGCATCCAGTTGGAGGCACGCCGCCAGCGCGATGGGGCCGAGCGGGCAGTGCGGCGCGACCGCGGCGTAGTAGGTCTCGGCCATCGCCGCGATCTTCTTCGTCTCCAGAATGCCGCCCGCGTGGGAGAGATCGGGTTGCAGGATGACGGCCGCCTGCTTTTCCAGCACCTCGCGGAACCCCCACTTGGCGAACAGCCGCTCGCCCGTGGCGATGGGGATGGTGGTGCTGCGCGCCACCGTCACCATCGTGTCCACGTTCTCCGGCAGCACTGGCTCCTCGATGAACATCGGCGCGTACGGTTCCAGCGCCTTCGCCAGCCGCACCGCCATCGCCGGGCTGACGCGCCCGTGGAAGTCGATGCCTACATCCACTGTTTGTCCCACAGCTTGGCGCACGGCGGCGAACTGCTCGATAATCGCGTCCACCGCAGCGGGCGTATCCACGATGTTCAGCGCGCCGGGGATGCCCATCTTGAGCGCGGTGAAGCCCTGATTCGCGCTGACTTTGGCGCTCTCGATGTAGTCGCCGTAGGTTTCGCCGCCGAGCCAGCCGTACATGCGGATTTTGTCGCGCGTCGCGCCGCCGAGCAGTTGGTAAACGGGCACGCCCAGCCACTTGCCGGTGATGTCCCACAGCGCCTGCTCGATGCCGGAGATGGCGCTGCACAGCACCGGCCCGCCGCGGTAGAACTGCCCGCGATAGATTGCCTGCCAGTGATGCTCGATGCGCCGCGGGTCCTGCCCGATGAGATAGCGCCCGATTTCGTGGATGGCAGCCGCGACCGTCTGCGACCGCCCTTCGACGACCGGCTCACCCAGACCGACGAGGCCCTCATCCGTGTGGACTTTGAGGAACAGCCAGCGTGGTTTGACGAAAATGGTTTCCAATTGTGTGACCTTCATCTTTACTTAACCTCCATGCGATCGTTTCTTTCCCACAGACTCGCCATTTCGATCCCAAAGGCTCTGGGAACGGTGGCGATTTTGGTATAGTGTGTTTCCAGCCATTCCGCGTCGTAGGGTTCCCAAAAGACGCTCTCCGCGCGGGCGTTATGTCCTCCGGTGAAGTAGGTGGCCCAGCGTTGCCGGATGGTATGGTTGATGTGGACGATCACGTAATCCGGACGCAGGCGCACCGAAATCTCTTTCCCGGGCGTCAGCCGGAGTTGAGAGTCGGCGCAGACGGCTTCGAGAATGTGCCAGGGATAGACATAGGCCACGACGCGGTCGCCTGGTCGCGCGTTCTCGGTCAGCCACTCCGCCATCTGCTGCACGCCATCGGACGTCGTCTGCACGACGCTGCGGTAGCCGATTGTAGACCGGTTTCCGATATACCGCGCGCCAAGCCACTGGTAGCCGTTGAGATTGAAGTCCGGATAGCACGTGGCCAGATCGACAATCAACCCTATCGTAGCCAAGGTGCCGATCCCGACAGCCAAAGTTCTGCGGCGCGACAGCAGCGTCAACCATTGATCCGCGCCCAAAATCGCCAGCAGCGGCAGCACCGGCATCATGTAGAACGTCTGCGCGAGCGGCAGCAACATCAGGCCCAGGAAATAGCAGCCAACCACCATCACCGGAAACCGGATCACGTGTCTGGCCCTCCATTGCAAGGCCGCAGCGACGATGCTCACCAGCAATCCCGCGCCGATCAACGGGCTGGATTTGAAGATCACGCACGCCAGATGGAGCACAGCAGCTTCGCCCATAAAGCCCGGCGACCACTGCATCTCATTCTCGAATCTGTGGAGTAGGCTGTTTATGATGTTCGGATTCGTGAGGTGTTCCGGCGGCAAGATCATAAATGTCCCCAGGGCCAACACCAGCACAAAGCCGACCAGGAGCAGCGGTGAAACGATCTTATTGCGCTGGCGCGTTGCCCAGACCAGAACCGCGATCCATCCTCCAAGCGCGAGGATGAAGTGGAAGCGCAACAGCGCCTCTTCACGCCATTCGGGCGCCATGCTGTTGAGATTGAGCCAACCCAACAGGATGACGGCGCTCATCAGCGCCAAAAGGGCTTTGCCGTTGTACAGCTCGCGTTTGGAGAGCCTTCCGCTCTGCCGCTCTTTGGGAAAGGATAGGATGTAGAACACGATAGCAGGGAAGATGACGACAGTCGTGAACTTGCCCGACAGCGCCAGACCGAGCGCCACTGCCGCGACTGACGCCCAGCCTAGCGTACCATTTTCGCGCAAGTAGGACATCGCCACCAATAACCAGACAAAAGCGCAAGCTACGTAAATGTCGGTTTCCGTAAACGCGGTTTTGGCAAAGGAGAGGAAAAACGGGCTGGTAGCGAGGATGGCACCGGCAAGCAGCCCCGTTTTGCTGTCGAACTCGCGTTTGCAGAACGCATACACGCCAACGATCGTCAGCGCTCCTACAAAGCAACTGACCAGCCGCGCGGTCAGCAAATCGTCGGCGCGTAGCAGGCTGTACACAACAGCGACGACGGCCATGGGCAGGCGCGTCTGGCTTGGATCGGAGGGCGAACCTCTGAGCCAGCCATCCGGCTGCGTCAAATAGGCTCGCGCGATGTCGATGTCGGTCTGTTCATCCCAGGAGATGCCCTGGCGGTACACGGTAGGCAGAAGTAGTACACAGTAACAAAGAAGAACTAAGCTCAGGGAAATTGCGTCGTGACCGATAATTGACTCGAACCACGCCTTTACGCGATTCATTCGGCTCATTAGTTTCGAGGTATTGTCAGCCGGTAAAAATTGCCCCCTGCCGTCGGCATCACACGGAAGTGATCCCGCAACCCAGGATAGATCTGGTCCACGAAGACCGGACGTTCGCCGGCGCGCACGGTGTCGATCATCTCCTCAAGCAGGCTATCGGCGATCTGGTTGTTGCTGCCATACGGCGTGGCCTCTTTGATGACGATGTTGGGACGCAGTCCTTCCACGTGCGCCAGGTAGTACATGCTGTACAACCCGCGCCAGTTCATCACGACGTAGGCATCCTCAGGTAGCAGAAACAGCCGCATAGCGTATATTTGGCGTGGTTCTTGCAGATTGTCGAGCGGATAGGGATACATCTCCTGCACAAATGTCCCTTTACCGGCCTTGAGAGCATCCCAACGCGCATCAGCGTATGCGGCGACGACCACCAGTGCGCACAACACGGCGACTGGCGGGTAGAGGTAGCGCGTCCAGTTTTTGCGTTTCCCCAGAAAGCGTTTGGTCCATTCTAATGTCCGCCCGATCCCCACGCCGATGGCTGTGCTGATGAAAATATACGTGACGAGGTAGAACACGTATTGATCCCCAGGTCGATAGTTGAGAACGAACGCCAGCATGACCAGATAGGTCACAACCATAAAGACGCCCAGGCTCAACGTTGGAGCGGTGGGGATGGACTTGACGAACGCTTTGGCGCGGGTGGCGGGCGTTTCCAATTCGGGATTTCCGGCATTCCTGGCGAGTCGCCGCGCGCTATGGTTGATTTCGCCCAGGCCGAGCAGCGCGAATCCGATCATCCATAGCGAAAATTCCTGGCTCAGGACGCGGTTGAAGTACTCGCTGATGGCGACGGCGAAACCGCCTTCCGGGAACATCACATCACGCCATTGCACGCTCATTACCGTCAGCCACCAGCGCGTGAAAACGCTGTCCAACTCGGCGGCGGTCAAGCCCCAGACCGAGCGCGAGGGATAGAGCATCACCTGGATGAAACTGGACGGCGGGTTGTTGAGATCGAGCAGGATAAACGCCGTAAAATAGACGACGATCCCAATACCAAATCCGATGAAGGCATAACGCAAGATGGGCCACCACTGCGTCTTCGGTTGGAACGCGACCACCCACAGGACAAACAGCAGCGCGGTCGGCGCGATCAACGTTGCCGAAAGGTGAACGCCCAGCGCCAGACACGTCAGGCCTGTGGCCCACGCCAGCGCGCGACGGCGCCCAAACGGTTCGCGCTGCCAGCGCGCCAGCAACAGCAGCACCGTCGTCAGCACCGCCATTCCCGGTGTGTAGACCTCGGCGATGATCGCCTGCGCCCAAAAGGTGTACGACAGCGCCAACGCGATGCTGCCCAACACCGCGCCGGTGCGGTTCGGCGTGAAGTAGCGCGCCAGCAGGTAGACGCCGCCCACCGTCCACGCCGCGCACAACGCCGAAACCAGATTGACGCGCCATGCAGGTGAGGCAATCGGCAGGAATCCCACCAGTCGTGCAAACAGCAAGTAGATTGGATAGCCCGTCGAGTGCGTCATCCCCAGCGTGTAGGCCAGCGTCTGGAACTCGGCGCTATCGCCGTAGAGGATGTCCGGCGCGAGCGTGCGCACGTAGAGCGCCAGCCCGCATATCCCTACGGTCAAGGCGATTTTGTAATCAGTGCTGTCGGGTCCAGGGACATCGTTGGAGTGAGTCACAGCACACCATATTCCTGCACTTCACAAGTTATCCAAGGGAGCCCAGTAGCTCCCACGCTTCGTCTGACAGGCCGAGTTGGAAGCATACTACCTCGGCAACGCGATCCATAATCTCTTCGACCGAGTATCCCCATAACTGCTCTATCAGGCTGTGTTTGCTCTCGTCGATCAACGCGAGCACGATTTGTCCGTAACTAACGAGTGCACGCAGGGTGGTTGCCGCTGTGTAGCCCAATCGTACCTGCCCCGGATCTCCCCGCCAGCCGGCGTCACGTAGTCCCTCCAGATAGCCTCCAAATACGATGTCATCAAGTTCCTGTGCCCTGGTCGGGTCGACCTCGAGAAAGCCAAGACTCCTATTGACGAGGGGCTCGATCTCCTCCCCGACTGCTCCCGTTCCCGCAAATGCCCAGTCAATGGCCACAGTCTGATCACGACCGTCCGCACTGCGTCGCCCGAACAAGTTGCGGCGAAACGCGTCGAGATGGCAGAGGGTATGGGGCAGGCGGTCAAGGGCATCGAGGAACGTCTCACGTCTCGCCCACTGGCGAAAAACGCCATCGCTAGTATCACCTGGAAGCCAACGACGCACCAGAGGGTGCTCCAGTAAATCGCGGAGTTGCGTGATTGCGGGAACTATTTGAACGACACTTGCACGTAGCCACCCCGAACTCAACCACGACCAGGACGGTAGCTCTCCCGTCAGGTAAGCGCCGTTGAACTGACCAAGGTGGTAAGCGACAAGTCCATAGTGCTCCAGAGGCCACTGCCCGATTTCGTCCACAACCTCCTCAAGCCAGAGCCAACATGCCTCACCCGGATGCTCAACGATGCCGAAACACTGCGGCGCTGCCAGGCCTCCTGGCAGATCTTCCAGCCATCCGGACTGGTAGGCGACGGCTTCGCGCCTCCAGTAGTAACAATCGGATTCATCGCTATCAGCCTGTGCCCACAACACTTTGAGGATGACGGACCACGGCACCATCTTGCCCTGATCGCGTCCTTGCCCCGCAAAGCGATAGATGGCTGTGCCACCAACGCCGCCGCCGGCACCGCCATGAATCTGTTGATAATCCCAGTGAATGACCTCAACGGTCTCGCTGCCCAAGGCGCGCCGGACAACCGGCGTCAGCGTCGTCTGATCAATTGCTTGCAGTTGTGCATCAAATTCATTGTTCATATAACTGCTCCCAAGTGAACTTGTTCACTCGATGACTTGCTTGCTTAATGCCATCGGCGATTCCGCCGCCTGCGAGAAGGGGCGCAGCCGCACGCGGTAGCGCGTCTCGACCGGTTTGAGCTGGTACTCGGGCCGGCGACCCGGCCCGCAGCTCGCGCTGCCCAGACCGGATTGGGCGTAGTCCAGGTTGAGCGTGATGTCGTCGCGGCGTTGCAATTCGTAGGTGTGCGTCGCCTCGGTCAAGTCCTGGGTCGTGTAGTGATGCGCGCTCACTTCTGATGCGCCCACCGCCAGGAGGCCCACGCCTACGTCGTTCGTCAGCGTGACCCAGCGTACATCCGTCTTGTTGCCGTTTTCCTCGGGGACGATGTACGGCACGTACTGCTCGTCCACCGTGCCGCTGTAGACGCCCACCTGCGCGCCGTAGTTGCGGTCGACGTAGGTCTCGTGCGGGCCGCGCCCGTACCACGTGAACTGCTCGTAGCCGCCCGGCAGCGTCATTTGTAGGCCGATGCGCGGCAGGAAGGGCAGTCCGGGAACGTCGGGTCGTACGTGATGCTCGATCACGATGTCGCCGCTGCCGTAGATTGTGTAGGTGTACGCACATTCAAAGCGTGCCGGCGCTTTGGCTTCCGGCGCGCCCATCTGTTGCTGGAAGAGCCTCGCTTCGAATTCGGGTCTGACCTTCTCCGGCGCAGCCTCTTTGAGGAACTGGTAGAGACCGAGCATCAGCTCTTGCAACCGGTTCTCCTGGACGAAAGGCGCGAGCAGCCCTTTGAGCTTGGCGGCCTTGATCGTGCCCGGCAGACTGTCGTAAGGCGTGTTCAGGTGGTCGCAGAAGGCGTGCAGCATTTCCTTGTCCAGCGCCCACGAGAGGAACTGCATAATCCCCTCTATCTGCTGTTCCGGGCCGGATGCTACCGGCGCTACGAAATCCGCGTCCGGCGCGAACACCGACGTGACGGTGATCTCGACGACTTGTGGCGCGGGCTGGTTCACCGTCACCGTCTCGACGTGTTCTTCCAGGCGATCCAGCCCGATTTCGCGCCAGCGTTGCGCTGCACGCTCGTCACCCCCCATCGTGAGGTCGTTCTCGGTGGGCGCGCGCCAGAAGTTGGCCTTTGGGCCGTTCACAAGTAGATTGTGGCCTTGATAATTCAGCATCGCGATGGTTCCGGCCTGCTTGTCGAAAGCCAGTTGGAAATCAGGCCCTGCCATCGTCGCTTGCGTGTCGGATTCGACCAGGGTGAGGGCCGGCAGCGTCGCCACATCTACCGGTTGAACTTCCGGCGTGGGGAACGGCACAGCGAACTGCGCCCAGGCGACTTCGTGCCCGGCGTCGGCCCAGGAT
>JBNGDO010000186.1:0-8441 GCA_049975385.1 Anaerolineae bacterium
GTTATAGCCTGCTCCGCAGTTATAGCCTGCTCCGCAGTTATAGCCTGATCAATCTCATCTCGGTGTGCCGTGTAGAAGGCCAGCGCTTCCTCCACCAGGGTCTCGCTCACGTCGTAGTCCGCCGCAATGTCGGCGGGCGTCATCTGCCAATGCTCGGTAGCCACCACGAGCGTCTGCACGCGAATTCCCGTGCCGCGCACGACAGGGGTGGGGGTTCCTGCCGCCCCACGGCGGTACGTGACGTGGGGGAAATTGGGGTCATCCAACCGCTGGCGCAACGCGCCGACTTTTTCGGCGACCGCCCACATAATGAATTGGTTGAGCGACACACCTTGCTCGGCGGCGTAATCCTCCGCCGCCTGTTTCAACTCTGCCGGTAAATTCAATGGATAGCGTGACATCGTTCACCTCCCACAACAGCTTCTGTTATATATGTATCATATACGATGTCTTGGAAGATGTCAATAAATCAGATCGTCACTTTGTGCCGCCATGCATCTTCTTGAATAATGTAGCCCGTCACCTCAATCCCCGCTCCCACCTGGAATTGCACCGCCGGATTTTGGATGCGGTACAGCTCTGGTGTTTCGGTTTTGGCCCCGGTAACGATGTAGAGCCAGAAATCTGGGCCGTAGCGGCGGGCTTTCTTCCACTCATTGTTGGAAATCCGCACGGCTCCGCTGCGTGCGCGGGCTTTCACCTCGATGTAGCGGATGCCCGCCAGCGTGCCGTCGGCATTGTAGGCGATGGAGCGCACGTCGAAGCCCAGGTTTTGCGCTGAAACGTCCTCCGGCGCGCGGCCCTGGTCGCGCTCGTACTGCATCGCCACCTGCATCCCCACGGCCTCGGCCTCGTCGTCGCGGCGCATCCCACCACTAACGTCGTAGTCCGCGCCGGGTTCGTGCTGCTTTTGCCCGGTGGCACCCGGTTCTGGATAGGTGAAACCTGGCTTTGCTTCCTCCGGTTGGAGGGGAATCACCGCCGCCACGCCCAAAATCCTCGGCTCACCCACGGTCAGGTGGCTTTCCAGGCGGATTTCGCGTTCCAAAGCTTGGCGCCGCGCCTCCAACTGCTCCAGGTTACGCTGCTCGTTGCGCATCGGCAGATCTACGGCTTCGCCCGCCGCCTGCCGGAGTTGGTAGTCGAGGATTTTCTGGTTGGATTCCTGGATCAGGTAGTCGAGCGAGCGCAGGCCGTACTTCTGCTTGACCTCGGCCTCGTGCGCCCGGCGTTCCGCCATCTCCTGGCGGTAGGGAAAGAGCACATCCGTGACGACGGCGTCTTCCACAGTATCGCGTGTCTTTAATAACGCGGCTAAGGCGTCGGGCAGGTCGGCGTCGTCCAACGGGCGATAATCCCACAACACCGCCGGGTTGAGCGTCTGCAGCGCGCCATCCAGGCCTTGATAGAGGCAGAAGACGCGCTTGCCCGCGACACTGCCGCTGCCATCGGCCACCGTGCCTTCGACAAACCAGAACAGCCCTTCGCGCTGTCCCTCCGGGTCGCCAAAGACCGCGTAGGTCTCCGCGCCGCCGGCAAGGTCGGTGAGGATGGTTTCGGAGACCGCTTCCAGCAGCGGGTGTCCCGGCGCGACGAAGTCCACGCTGCGGTGTTCGCGGGCGTAGGCTTTGTCGAACGTGATGCGCCGGTATGCCTCGAAGAGCCGCCCATAGGTCGTCTTGAAGCGCGTGTCTCTGTCCCAGCGCCGCACATCGTAGGGCACGCGCGGGATCTGGTAGACGGCGGCTGAAGCTGATATGTCAGCCGCTGACGTGTTAGCCGCTGACACATCCGCTTCCCGCCTGCGCACTTCGCCGCCCAGCCGCCGGAAAGCGCGCAGGAAGTAATCCTCCACATACTCCGGCACCAGCCGGTTCTCCTCGGCGGTCAGCGTTTCGCGTTGCAGGCCGGTATAGTCGATGTGACGCGTCGCCAGGCCGGTGAGAAAGGCTTCTTCCATCGTCCGGCGCATCCCTGTCTCGTTCACCGCTTCGATGTGCGCCTCAATGTCCTCCATCCGCCGCTGGCTGAAGACGGCATCGCGCAGCAGTTCGTCCAGGCGCGTGCCGGGCAGCATCTCGCCGATGATGTCGAAAACGCGGTCGGAACCGAGCGCCTGGCGCATCTGGTCGAGCTTCTCGAAGAGCCGGTCGAGAATCTGCCCTTCGCGGGTATCGCGGGCGATCAGGTTCCAGATGTGGACTTCGTAGTTTTGCCCGTAGCGGTGGATGCGCCCCATCCGCTGTTCCAGACGGTTGGGATTCCAGGGGATGTCGTAGTTGACCATCAGAGAGCAGAATTGCAGGTTGATGCCTTCACCGGCGGCCTCGGTCGCCACCATGATCTGCGCCCGGTCACGGAACGCGTGTTCGGCCTCGATGCGGGCGTCCATATTCATCGAGCCGTCGATGGTCACCACGTCGTAGCCCCACTCGCGCAGCTTGCCCAGCGGACGCTCGTTCTCGCCAGCTCTGGCTGGCGCGCCGTCCCCGGCCAAATAATCCAGCGTGTCCTTGAACTCGGTGAAGATGAGGAGTTTGCGCGCCCCCAGGTTGTCCAGGATGTCATCGCGCAAAGCGGCGAGCTTGCTCTCTACCGCCTGTGCGCGCACGGTTTCTGCCTGCGCGATGAGCGGTTCCAGTTCGTCGATTTCCTGCCGCACTTGTTCGATGTTCTGCGCGATGGTCAGATGCTCCAGCCGGGCTTCGATGTCGATGCGCTCTTCTTCGGGCAGATCGTCGATCTCCTCCTGGGTCAGATTGTGCGCTCGCAGGTAGTCCTCCTGCTCCTGTTGAATCTTCTCCGGCAACGCCAGCAACTCCTCCAGCCTTGCTCTGCGCCGTTGCAACGACCGGTAGACGGCGTGAGTGCTCGATGTGAGTCGCCGTTGGAGGATCATCAGTGCAAAGGAGATACTGCGATGCTCCTTGGCCTGGTCGAAGTAGTCCTGCACGTAGCGGGTGACCCCGTTGTACAACTCGCGCTCGGCTTCGGTGAGCCGGAAGCGCACCGTGTGGACGTGGCGCGGCGGGAAGATCGGACGACCGTCGAAATGGCGCATATCCTCCTTGAGCCGCCGCACGAAGATGGGATTGTCCCCGGCTTCAATCGAGGCTTGCAGCAACTCCTTGCGGGCGAAGAAGCCCGGACGCAGCAAATCCAGGAAGAGGCGGAAGTTCTCCTCGTCCCCTTTGTGGGGCGTCGCCGTGAGGAAGAGCATGTGCTCGGACTGCTGCGAAAGCACTTCTCCGGCGCGGTAGCGCTTGGTCTTTTCCACCTTACGCTGTTTCTTGGTCTCGTACAGATAGGCCGCCATCTTGTGCGCCTCATCAACGATCACCAGGTCCCAGCGCACGCTGCGCAGGCTTTCGCGGATTTCATCCTGCTTGATAAAGTCGGTGGAAGCGATGCAGTTGTCGTGCTCCTCCCAGGCGTTGGCACCCCAGGTATTGTTCAACAATCCTCGGTCCACCAGGACGAATGTTTCCCCGAAGCGCTCTTTCATCTCCCGCTGCCACTGATACTTGAGATGCCCCGGCGCAACGATCAGCACCCGCTGCACCAGACGGCGCAGTTGCAGCTCTTTGATGATCAACCCGGCCATAATCGTCTTGCCTGCACCGGGATCATCGGCGATGAGGAAGCGGATACGGGGCAATTGCAGCACATAATGATAGACGGCTTCGATCTGGTGCGGTAACGGGTCTACTTGAGAGACACTGACCGCCAGTTGTGGGTCGAACTGGTGCGCCAAACGCAGGCGGTGCGCCTCAATCGTGAGGAACAGGTCTTCGGCGCGCGCGGCGCGGGTCAGAGTGTGTGTATCGATGATTGCGACCTGCGCAAGCTGGTCCTCCGTGAGTTGGAGGGGCGTGAACGTGTTGTGTCCGTCGTCGAGCACCACCTCGACGCGGTAGTAGTTGGCGCGTGGTGTGAAGGTCTTCACCTCGGCGGGCGCTGAGAGGAAGGGTGCTGTAATGCGTTGGCCTTGTTCGAGCTGCATCGGTTAGTTCCTCAGTATAGCTAAACAAAACGTCCCCGGCGACAGCTTCTGCGCCGCATTGACGCACGGGGGCGGAGTGTAGTATTCTATACCCACCGCGGCGTGGTCATCGCCGTTGGTGCCTTTGGACCGTAGTCCAAAGAGTGCCCCGAGTGTTCGCGCACTGCGGGGCGTTTTTATGTCGGGGGTAAGTATAGGTCGGGATGGGAAAGGGTCAAGTGGGAATGGCCCAGGGCTAAAGCTACAGGGCCAAAGGGATAAAGCCTGCGGGCCAGGGAAGGTAGACAGGGCGAGAGGGCAGTGGGTGAAGTCTACAGGCTTGGAGGTGGATGAGTGAAAAAGGCCGTGTGCGCCTGGCCTGTCCTACGGGCTGGAAAGGCCTAGTCAGGTAGTCGACGAAGTGCGTAAAGCGTTTGCTCCCGGCCTCAGCGATCTTTGTCCACCGGCAGCCGCACGGCCGGGTCACCGATGATTGTATAGCCACGCGCGTCGTTGTTGGCCGTCCACAGTTCCGCCAGCTTGAATGGATTGTAGCGCTTCCCAAAGTCGATTTTGTTCAATTCATCATTTAGCATGACGGCGAGACTGGCGTGACGACGGTTGAAGTATTCCATCGCCCAGCCGATGGGGTAGCCTTTGAGCAGGCGCTCCAGTGCCCCCTCGAAGACGGTCGTCTGCGTTCCTGCTCTGCCCCACTCAAAGGAGCAACTCCAGGCGCGGTCGACGTGACCGGCGACGGCGAGTGCACCGCGCGACCGGCCGAGCATCTTTACCGGCAATTGCGCCAGGAAGGGGTAGGGCGCTATCTGAGGGCGAGTAGCAGGTACGTCGTCCGGGTAGGCTTGCCGGACAAACCTGTCGTAGTGCGGGGTGCCACCGCCGTAGCAGGCGAAGAAGAAGGCGATCAGTCCACGCAGGTCGGCAGCCGGCGTCAGGTCGTCGCCGGCGAAGTAGAAGTCCTGGGGAATGCTGGATTTTGTCCACGCCTCCGGGCCGGGCCAGTCCTGGCAGAGCAGCGCGCCCTGGTGCGAAAGCTGGCGCGGGTCGCCTTTGGCGAACTTCATCCCGTGACCGGACGCAAAGAGGAAGGCCGGCGTCTCCGTACCGCCCAACAGTGAGGCCAGCGTCGCCTTGTACGCCTGGTCTGGCGTGTACGACTGCACTGTCCAATCAGGATAGCCGGTCCGCATCTTGTCAGCCAAGGGCTGGGTGAGTTGGGTCGCGCTGAGTTGGGTGGCGCGATCGTTGGGATTGGCCACGTTGAAGAAAGCGGCTTTCCGCGCCCGGTTCTTTGGCCCTGTCTCGGCGGCGACGACGTTGGCGGCGTAGGCCGCGTATTCGTCCGGCGTCGCGAAGTGGATGCGGCCGACGGCATAATCGACATCGAGTTGTGATTGGAAGTCGTAGGGGATGTCGGACGGGCTACCCACGATCAACAGGTAGTAGGGGACCTTGTCCGGGTCGGCCGCCCCGGGACCGCTGCCGTGCCGGTCCAGGTATGCGTTCTTGTTCTCTTTGCCAACGTAAAAGCCTTTGCCCGTGCCCTGGCACCACGCGGCGAAGCGCTCGCCTGCCTGTTGCTGGCGCAATTGGAGCAGCGGCTGGAGCGCCTCGCGGATCGCCTCCACTTTTTTCTGACGCTCCTTCTCTACGACCGGGTATTGTGGGAAGATCACACCCCAGCCTGCTTCATCCAGCCTGATGTGATCCACCTCGGGACCTAAATACTCGCCCATTTGCCGCTCATGCCGCTTGCGCAGTTCGAGGATGTTTTCGGGGGTCGCTTCGCCGAGGATCACCTGGACGAGTTCTGCGGCGGTCATCGGGGGCAGGGCGTAGCTGCCGGTATCGCCGTCAATGCCGTTGAAGTAGAGCAGGTCTGTGCGCATCACGTTGTTCCTCGCTATGTGGAATGTTATGTCTCTAGTATAACGGGGAAGGAGGAAGGAGGCAAGATAGGGAGTAGACGGTATACAGTAGACGGTAGACGGGGATGTGCGCGCGGGTTGCGCGGGTGGGGGGATGGGTATACTTATGGTGGTGGTGTGGAATGGGCGTGGAGTGTTGGAGGTAAGGGGTATGCAGACGACGCCGGATGCTTTCAAGGATTTCGAGATTCGCATTGCTCCCATGGGGACGGGTGTGTACCGCGTGACCGTCAAACTTGAGGAGGGCGACATATTCGAGGGGGATTTCTCGACGGGCGGTTTGTCGCTCTGGGGGAGCGGCGGTGATCCGGTGCAGTATGGGAAAGACCTCTTTGAGGCGCTCTTTGCCGATCCTAACTTGCATGATGCGTGGATTGCAGCGCGCGCCCGTAATGCACAGCGCCGGATTCGCCTGTGGATTGATCCGGATGCTGCTGAACTCCACGGCTTGCCTTGGGAATTGCTGCGCGACGGCGATGTCTGGCTGGCAACCGACGATAAGACTCCTTTCTCGCGCCACCTGGCCTTAGCCCTCCCCCGGCCTGACTTACTCCCCGCCCATCCAATCCGTGTGCTGGTCGTTATCTCGAATCCCGACGATTTGCTTGAGGCATATGGGCTGATGGAGATCAAGGTGGCAGAGGAACGCGCGTTGGTGGAGGAAGCCTTTGCCGAGTTTCTGCCCCCCAAGAGAAAAGGGGGGATGGAGGTTGTAGAGCGGACCTGTCTTGAGGCTCCTATCACGCTGGCGCGCCTGGATAAGGCACTCGGTGCCGGTGACGGGTATCACGTATTGCACTTTGTAGGACACGGGAGCTTTAGCCAGGAAAGTAAGCGCGCCGCACTTTTCTTGCAAGGCGACGACGGCAGCGCACAGCTCGTCGAAGATAGGGAGGTTGCCAACGTCATTCAGCGCCAGAAGACGTGCCCGCGTTTGATTTTCCTGGCAGCTTGTCAAAGTGCGACGCGCAGCACGTTGGATGCCTTTGCCGGGCTAGGCCCGAGGCTGATCGAGGCAGGCGTCCCGGCAGTGGTGGCAATGCAGGACTTTGTGGACGTTGAAACTGCGCGGAGCATGACGTCTACCTTCTACGGAAAACTGCTGCGGCATGGCGCGGTGGATCGCGCGTTAAATGCAGCACGCCGCAACCTGGATGCGGCCTGGCGCAGCGATGCCTACGTGCCAACGCTTTTTATGCGGCGTGAAGATGGGCAACTCTGGTATACGGCAAATGAATCTGGACGAGCGCAAGTCGCCGACAAAGATTTACCAAGGCGCTGGCCGCACTTACGCGCCGATCTGGAGGCATACCGTGACGATCCTTCGCAGAGTGCCTTTGTCCATATGCTTGCGGGTATCTTGCTGGATGGGTTGATTGACAATCCCACACTGGAGCAGGTGCGGCACGACCTTCCCTGGATGGTGCTGTTCGGCGAGCTGTTGTTCCGCATTTACACAGAAAAAGAGAAAGCCGCCGGTACGGCTATAAAGGCGGATAGATTTATCGATATGCTGCGCCGGCCGCGGGAGGAGCGGGTGTTGCCGGCGGAGGCGCAGCCGTCGGCGACGAAGTCGCCGGGGGGGAGGGTGGAGGAGCTGACGCCGAAGAAGGCGGAGGAATCACACGGGCGGGTGAGGCCGCGCGGGGATTGGGAGCCGGAGTTGGTTTTCGTTCCGGCGGGGAAGTTCTTGATGGGTACGACAAAGCAACAGGCGGCGGCGCTGCGCAGGCAGTTTGACGAGCCGGGCTGGTATAAGTTCGATTTGGAAACGCCGCAGCGTCCTATCGACCTGCCCGCTTACTACATCGGCAAGTATCCGGTGACGAACGTGCAGTACCAGGTTTTCGTGCAGGAGACAGGACATGATAGGACGCCGCGGCATTGGGAAAACAGACAGTTTCCCTCCGGCAAGGATGATCATCCGGTGAGGGGGGTTTATTGGAAAGAGGCGGTGGCTTATTGCGAATGGCTGACAGAAAAGATACAAGATGCAGGATGCAAGATCAAGGTATGGCGCGGGGGCGTTTTGGTGACAGAAGAGCTGCCGCGCGCGTCTTGCATCGTCCGCCTGCCTACTGAGGCTGAATGGGAGAAGGCCGCGCGCGGGCCAGACGGATTCGAGTATCCGTGGGGCGATTTCTGGGTTCCGGCGCGCTGTAATCATAGTGGGTCTGGCATTAAGGATACTACGCCGGTAGGCGCATACTCCCGGTATGGCGGTGACAGCCCCTACGGCTGCGCGGACATGGCCGGCAACGTGTGGGAGTGGACGAGCACGCGCTGGGGGCCGGATTGGTCGGAGCCGCAGTTCATCTACCCTTACCGGCCCGATGAGCGTGAGGATATGCGCTCGGATGATTACCGCGTTGTACGGGGTGGGAGCTATTGGCATAGCCAGGAGTATCTCCGCTGCGCGGCGCGCCCCCTCTGGAGCTGGGGCATCTACGACGACTACGACGACAGTGGGGTGCGGGTGTGTGTGGCGGCTCATTCCTCTCTGCGGCTCC
>JBNGDO010000187.1:0-8289 GCA_049975385.1 Anaerolineae bacterium
GTGGGCGGCTTCTTTGGCGCGGAGATGCGGCGCGCGGGCTTCGATGCGATTGTCGTACGTGGTAAAGCCGAATCGCCCGTTTACCTGTGGCTGCACGATGGCGAGGCCGAACTCCGCCCGGCGGATCACCTGTGGGGGATGATGACGGCGGAGTGCCAGGAAACCGTGCGCGCCGAACTGGGCGCGAAGAACGCGCGCCTGGCGATGATCGGCCCGGGCGGCGAGAAGCTCGTACGCTTTGCCTGCATCATCAACGATCTCAAGCACGCCGCCGGGCGCACCGGTTTGGGCGCGGTGATGGGATCGAAGAACCTCAAGTGCGTGGCGGCGCAGGGGCGGACGGCGGTGCCTGTGGCCGACGATGCCGGTGTCAGGGCGCTCGCCAAGTCTATGACCGACACCTGGAAGGACAAAGCCTGGGGAATGCATGAACTCGGCACGGCCGGCGGCCTCACCGGGTTGAGCCAGGTGGGCGCGCTGCCCACGCGCAACTTCCAGGATGGGCAGTTCGAAGGCGCGGAGAAAATCGGCGGCGAAGCGATGCGCGACACGATCCTGATTGATCGCGGCGGCTGTTTCGCCTGCCCCATCCGTTGTAAGCGCGTGGTCGAAGTCCACGATGATGAGTACGACGTCGATCCGATCTACGGCGGACCGGAGTACGAGACGCTAGGCGCGCTCGGCTCCAACTGCGGCGTGGACGATCTGCGCGCCGTCTCCAAGGCCAACGAACTGTGCAACGCTTACGGTCTCGACACGATTTCCGCCGGCATGGCGATCTCATTTGCGATGGAGTGCTTCGAGAACGAGCTGCTCAGCGTGAAGGATACCGGCGGCCTTCAATTGCGCTTCGGCAATGGGACAGCGATGGTCGAAATGGTCCGGCAAATCTCCGAGCGCGAGGGGCTGGGCGACCTGCTGGCCGAAGGTTCGACGTTCGCCGCGCAGAAAATCGGCCAGGGCGCGGAAGCGTATGCGATCAACGTGAAGGGGCAGCCTTTCCCGATGCACGAAGGGCGCACACGGCACGGGCAGGCGCTCGGCTACGCCGTCTCACCCACGGGCGCCGATCACATGCACAACATCTGGGACGAGGGCTTTGCTCGCGATCCGGTGGGGGAGGGAGCGTACAACGTGGGCGTCTACGAACCGATCCCGACCACGGTGTTGAATGCTGCCAAGGTGCGCGCCTACACCAACACCGCCAACTGGCAATGGTTGAAGAATAGCCTGGGGCTGTGCATGTTTATCCCCTGGTCTGACGATCAGATCATCGAGATTGTGCGCGCGATCACCGGCTGGAAAGTGAGCAAGTGGGAACTGCTTAAAATCGGCGAGCGCGGGGTGACACTGGCGCGGCTCTTCAACCTGCGCGAGGGCCTGACGCGCGCCGACGACACACTGCCCGCGCGGATGAGCGACTATCACGTCAGCGGCACGGTCAACGAGAAGCCGGTGACACCCGAAGCCCTTGACGAGGCTATCACCCTATTTTACGGGATGATGGGCTGGGACCCGCAAACCGGCGTCCCCACGGATGGCAAACTCCACGAGTTGGACATCGCCTGGGCGCGGTAGATTTTAAACTGACTGAGTCGTGATGCGTGAAGCGTGATACGTGATTGTCAGTCACGTATCACGCTTCACGTTTTATGTTGTTGGGGAAGCGAATCTTCGCGCTACAAACGCGGCGATGTGTTCTACGGCGTTTTTGGTCTCAGGGAAGAACGGCAACATCTGGAAGACGTGGAACATCTCGTCCCAGATTTCTAGCGTAACTTCAGCACCTGCCTCGCGCGCTTTGCCGGCACAGCGCACGGCATCATCCAATAGGATTTCCTCTGTCCCTACCGGGATCAACAGCGGCGGCAGGCCTTTGAAATCGGCGTAGAGTGGGGAGAGTAGGGGGGACGTCAACGCCTGGTCTCCGGCATAGTACCCGGCATACATCGCCAGGCTATCCGGGTCGAGAATCGGGTCAGCCGCGGCTTTGTTTTTGATCGAGTCACCGGTGAGTGCGAGGTCCGCCCAGGGGGAGATACACACCGCTCCAGCCGGCAGCGGTTCGGCAGCGTCGCGCAGCGCCACGAGCGTCGCCAGTGCCAGCCCGCCTCCGGCAGAGTCGCCAGCAAGGATGATCCGGGAAGGGGCAACCTCCTCACGCAGCCAATGGTAAACGGTGAGCGCATCTTCTACAGCGGCGGGGTGGGGGTGTTCCGGCGCTAAACGGTACTCCACGGCCAGGGCGCGGGCGTTCGTTGCGCGTGCCAGCCGCGCGGCCAATTCGCGTGCCGTATTGATCGAACCGATGGTATAAGCGCCTCCGTGCAGATACAGAATCGCGTCATTGCCTGCGCCGGGCGCGGTGATCCACTCGACCGGGACACCGTCAATGTTGGCCGGCTGGCATTGGACGTCCGCAGGGAGCGGGATACGCCCGATGCGTTTTTCCTGCCTGGCGCGTTGCACGTCAATAGGGCCTTCCGACCAGCCCGCCATCTGTAAAGCAGCGAGTTTTTTGATGATCGTCGTGCGGATGCTCACTTTAGCAATCCCCTGTATGTTGAAATTTGGGCATCATTCATTGTCATTCTCAAATCTACTCGCTTTCGCAAACTTCGCAATCTTGGCGCTGTAGTCGACAATTTTCTAAAGGCTCAGCGTCGTTGACATTTTACCAGACCTGTCTAAAGTTGTGTACAAAGCACAGACATCTGGGCGGGTGAAGTGCCGTCAGTGTGGCGAAATGGTCTTGCCTATTACGATCCGGTACTGGAGGATAACGATGGAAAACGAAATATCTCGTGATGCGGTACTGGACAAACCTCTGCCGTTGTGGCTGATGTTGCTGTTACCCGTTTACGCGGGTGGCTTTCTGTCGCTCTTTCTTTTCCCCTTCGCCGGAGATTGGCGCTGGTTTGAGGGATGGGCCTTTGTCATCACGTTCGCCCTCAATATCGGCATCAGCTATCTCATCATCAACCAGAGAAACCCGCGCGTGATCCGCAACCGGATGAAGCTCAAGAAAGAGGGGCTGACCGCCGCGACGCGAAAACCCGCGGGATCGGACCGCTTCATCATGCCCATCATGAGCCTTGGATTCTTTGGCGCATTCATCGTCCCGGGGCTGGCGCGCCGTTTTGGCTGGCCTACGATGCCTCTGGCGCTGGAAATGATCGGACTCGTAGGGTTCAACGTGGGCCTGATCATTATGAATGTCGCCATCCTGCAAAATTCATTCGCCTCGAAACTTCTGGATATTAACAAGGACCAAATGCTGATCGACACCGGGCTATACGCGCACGTGCGCCATCCCCTCTACGCGGGCGCGGTGTTGATGATTTTGTCGACCCCCATCGCTTTGGGCTGCTGGTGGGCCTTGATTCCGGCCGCTGTGGCGATCCTGGCGCTGGTTGCCCGTATCAAACCTGAGGAAGAGATGCTCATCCAGGGGATGGCGGGCTATGAGGATTATAGAATACGGGTAAAATACAAACTCATTCCGTGGATTTACTGAAACCAATCAAACAGGAGACATGATCAGATGATAAACAAAGCACCGATAGGGCTTATCGTTCCGATAGGTTTACAGCTATATTCCGTGCGTGGCGAGTGCCAGAAAGATTTGCCCGCCGCGCTCAAGGGCGTTGCCGATCTCGGCTATGCTGGCGCGGAGCCGTGGGGCTACCAGGGCGAGGACCTTGCGTGGATGGGCTACGCGGCGAAAGACCTGCGCGCCTTGTTCGACGACAGCGGTCTGGCGTGCTGCGGGATGCACTTGAGCACTGGCGCGCTGATGGGCGACAACCTCGCGCGCACCATCGAGATGAACCAAATCCTCGGCAACCGGTTCCTCATCATCGCCGCCGACAAGCAGCGGATGAGCGCGCTGGACACCATTATGGAACTCGCCGGTATCCTCAACACCGCCGCGGACAAGCTCAAGCCGCTGGGGATGTGGACGGGTTATCACGCGCATCCCTTCGACTTTGTGAAATTCGATGGCGTAACCGCGTGGGAAATCCTCTTCAGCAACACTGTCGACGACGTGGTGATGCAGATGGACATCGGCAACTGCCTGGCGGGTGATGGCGATCCCATCGCGATGTTGAAGAAGTTCCCCGGACGCGCCAGGTCCCTCCATTTGAAAGATTACGGCGGCGAACCGGGGTCCGTCATCGGCGAGGGGCAGGTGGATTGGGAGGAAGTCTTCGAGTTGTGCGACACCTTGCACCAGCCGCTCTGGTACGTCGTGGAGGAGGGCGGTCAGGATGGTCTCGGTTTCGAGGTATCCGGTCGCAGCTTGAAGGCGCTCAAAGCGATGGGACGGGCATAACCGCAGACCCAAGAGACTAGATCGAGAAATTACAAGGGCCTGGAATTCTTCCAGGCTCTTGTGCTGTTGCGAAGAAACGCGGAATGGAATCCGCGACTACATCGATAACGCCGCGTGCGCGAGCTTGAGCTGCTCGCGAATCTGGATGTTTTGCGGGCACTTCTCCTCGCATTCGCCGCACTCGATGCAGGCATCGGCCTGCTTGCCGCCGATCCAGGGGCTATCGGGGAATGTGGCGTAGTTGTCTTTCGCATAGTCCCACAGGCCATAAACCTGGCCCAGGTTGTACAACTCGAAGATGTGGGGAATGTTCACTTCCATCGGGCAGGGCTGGCAGTATTTGCAGCCGGTGCAGTAGAGCTTCGCCATTTCTGCGAGACGCCCGACGTGCTCGCGAATCACAGCCTTGTCTTCCTCCGTCAGGCTGACCGTGTCCGCTGCCGTGACGACGTTCTCTTCCACCATCTGCATCGTGCCCATGCCGGAGAGCGCCACCGTCACACCGGGATTGGAGAGCACGAAGCGCAGCGCCAGTTCCGGCACGCGATCCACGCCGGGAACCAGGTTCGCCAGCACCTCCGAGCGCACGCCCAGGCGACCACCCGCTACCGGCCCCATCACCACCACACCGACGCCCTTCTCTTTGGCGTGAGCGATGCCTTCTTCGAGATCGCGGTTGAGCAGGTTGTATTGCAGCGTGATCGATTCCACGTAGCCCGTGTCGATCAACTTCATCAGCGCCTCGTTGGTGTCGTGGAATGAGGTGCAGATGTGCTTGATGAGGCCCTGATCCTTGGCCTCCAGCATCCACTTGCTGACGCGCGGCTCCACGTCGTTGACGTAGCGCTCCCAGTTGATGCCGTGGTGGTTGTAGATGTCGATGTATTCCACGTCGAGCCGTTGGAGGCTGTTTTCCAGGTGGCCCCACCACTCGGACTCGTCCTCGCCGTAGTAGTGGTTCTTGGTCGAGACAACGATTTTGTCCCGCCAGCCTTTCAGCGCCTCACCGACGACGCGCTGGCTGTCCTCGTTGCAGTAGCCGACCGCCGTGTCGATATAGTTAAGCCCGGCCTCGAATGCGCGGTGGATCATCGGGATCGCCAACGCGCGATCCACGACCTGGACCCCGTTCACTTCCGTCATCGGCAGGCGCATCGCGCCGAAGCCCAACTGCGATACTTTGTATCCGGTTTTCCCTAGTTCTCGATAAATCAATGTTCTCCTCCGTGTGAAAATTGAAACGTAGGAACGTCTGAACGTTCCTACGTTTCGGTATTGTACTTGATAGGGGCGTAAGGACAAGTTCACCCTGTGGTCAGTTCTGCCATCTTTCGGAGAGCCGGGTAACTCAAAACACTTTTGACATCTTCTGGCTTTAGGCATATTATCAAGGTGATACGAACCCAAGCGTAAGGAGTACACCTTGACCCTCACACCGCAAGAATTCGTCGCCAAGTGGCAAAACGTTGACTTGAAAGAACGTTCTGCTTCACAGTCCCACTTTAACGATTTATGCGCTTTGCTTGGACATCCTACCCCTGTAGAAGACGACCCAACCGGTGAGTGCTTCACCTTTGAGGCCGGTGCAACCAAACAGACCGGCGGGCAAGGATGGGCGGACGTCTGGAAAAAGGGCTGCTTCGCCTGGGAGTACAAAGGCAAGCACGCTGATCTGGACAAAGCCTATAACCAGCTTTTGCAATACCGGGAAGCCCTGGAAAATCCCCCTTTGCTCATTGTCTCAGACCTGCAAAGTATCCTCATTCACACCAACTTTACCAACACGGTGAAGCGGGTTTACCCCCTTACACTGGAAGATTTGCTCGACCCGGCGAAGCTGGACATACTGCGCAACGCTTTCTACAACCCCAAAGCCCTGCAAGCGCCACAAACCGCGGAACAAGTCACGCAGTCGGCGGCGGCGGAATTCGCCAGGTTAGCCGAACAATTGCGCAAATATGGGGAAGAGCCCGAAGCGATCGCCCATTTTCTCATTCGCTTGCTCTTTTGTCTGTTTGCCGAAGATACCGGACTTTTGCCCGAAGACCTGTTCACCAAACTGGTCGAGCATACCAAAGGCAACTCGGCGGCATTTCAGCAACAGTTACAACAACTGTTTGACGCGATGCGCAGCGGGGGATGGTTTGGCTTTACCGAGATTTTGCACTTCGATGGCAAACTCTTTGACCAAGCCAAAGCTCTGGAACTGGACAGCGCCGGCATGCGCACACTGGCCCACGTGAGCCATTTGGACTGGTCGAGCGTTGAACCTTCCATTTTCGGCACGCTGTTTGAACGCAGTCTCGATCCGGACAAACGCTCACAATTGGGCGCACACTATACCAGCAAAGAGGATATTTTGCTCATTGTCGAACCCGTGCTGATGGCTCCCTTGCGACGGCGATGGGCAGACGTGCAAGCGGAAGCCGAAGACCTGGCCCAACGGATGGACAAAGCGAAGACGCAACGCACGCGCACCAACCGGCAGCGCGATATAACCAACCTTCTGATGGGCTTTGCCCGCGAGATTGCCGCAACCCAGGTTTTAGACCCGGCTTGTGGGAGTGGAAATTTCCTCTATGTGGCCTTGCGCCTATTGCTTGACCTGGAAAAGAAAGTCATCATCCTGGCAGGTCAGTTAGGGGCGGGCCATTTCTTCCCCAGCGTCAGCCCCGAACAATTGCACGGCATCGAGATCAACGCCTACGCCCAAGAGTTGGCCCAAGTCACGATCTGGATTGGTTACATTCAGTGGATGCGTGAAAACGGCTTTGGCTTCCCCTCGGAACCGATCTTGAAGCCTCTGGATAATATCAAGCGGATGGATGCGATCCTGGCTTTCGATGCGGACGGCAGGCCTGTAGAACCGGAGTGGCCAGAAGCGGATGTGATTATTGGGAATCCGCCGTTTGTAGGCGGTAACAAGATCCGGCAGGAATTAGGAGACAAGTATGTAGATTCGCTTTTCAGTCTATACGCTGCGCGTGTACCAGCAGCAGCAGATTTGGTGTGTTACTGGTTTGAAAAGGCAAGAGCAAGTATTGAAAAAGCTATCACAAATCGCGCTGGTTTGTTAGCAACTAATTCGATAAGGGGTGGAGCAAATCGCAAAGTCCTAGAACGCATTAAAGAAACAGGCAACATCTTTTGGGCACAATCTGATAGGGACTGGGTTCTTGAAGGAGCAGCCGTCAATGTTTCGATGGTGGGGTTTGATAATGGCTCCGAGACTGTGCGAGTGTTGGATGGACGCCAGATAGAGGAAATTAACCCAGACCTGACGGCGGCGTTAAATTTAACGCTGGCACGAAAACTCAAAGAGAACTCCCGTATTTGTTTCCGAAGTGATGAAAAGGGTGGTCCATTTGATATTGATGCACAAACTGCAATGCAGATGTTATCTGCCCCGTTGAATCCTAATGGCCGTCCTAACTCTGATGTGGTGCGCCCCTACTTTAATGCCTATGATGTTTTGCGTGGTGCAAGAAATATGTGGGTAATTGACTTCGGCTGTGATATGCCATTTGAGGAAGCAATATTGTACGAGGCTCCATTTGAATATGTCAAAGACGTTGTAAAGCCAGTACGGGAGAAAAATAGAAACAATAAAGAAGCAGAATATTGGTGGTTACATCGAAGACCCGCACCAGATATGCGACAAGCTATTGCAGGACTTTCCCGTTTTCTCGTAACTCCTGCCGTTTCCAAACATCGCGTGTTTGTTTGGTTAAATGGGGAGGCTATACCCGATCATCAATTGTACGTTTTTGCCACGGATAAAGACTATGCTTTCGGCGTCCTTCAATCTAAACCACATGAACTTTGGGCATTAGGGCAAGGTACATCCTTGGAAGACAGACCGCGTTATACTCCTACCACCACCTTTGAAACCTTTCCTTTTCCCTGGCCCCCCGGCAAGGAACCCCAAGACAATCCCAAAGTTGAGGCCATCG
>JBNGDO010000188.1:0-7894 GCA_049975385.1 Anaerolineae bacterium
ACAATCTCGACGAGGCCGACCGGCTCTGCGATCGCATCGGCGTGATGAAGCAGCGTTTGATCACCGTGGATACGCCCGCGAACTTGCGTAACACGCTCTACGGGCGCAAGGTGGTCTTCCATCTGCGCGAGGCCGATGATGCGCTCTTGGCCCGCGTGCGCGCTTTCCCGTTCGTCAAAGAGGCGCGACGGGTGGAGAACAAACTCGTTGTCGGGCTGGATGACCCCGAAACGCACAATCCGGAGTTGATCCGGCTGTTGGTGGAGGCGGGGGCGGATATCCAGTTCGTCGGGGAGTTGCGCCACTCGTTGGAGGATGTGTATTTGTCGCTTGTTGGATCTTCGGAGGCGCACGATGCCTAAGATATGGACAATCATCGATAAAGAATGGGCTGAGGTGTTCAAAAACCGGCTGGTGCTGTTTACGGTGCTTTTTATGCCGATTTTGTTCACGGCGTTACCGCTGCTGATGATCGCCATCGGCGGCTCGCAGGCCGGTATGGGTGACGCGACAGATATGCCGGATCAGTACCTGGAGATGTGCGGCGATTTGACCGGCACAGCTTGCTTCACCTTGATGATGGTCAACCAGTTCTTATTGCTGTTCATGATGATGCCGTTGATCATTCCGGTGACGATTGCGGCTTATAGCATCGTAGGGGAGAAAACGACGCACTGCCTGGAGCCGTTGCTCGCCACACCGATCACGACGGCGGAATTGCTCATCGGCAAAAGCCTGGCGGCGCTGATCCCGGGCGTACTGGCGACGTGGCTGAGCTTTGGTGTCTTTGCGGCCGTTGCCTACATCCTGGTGCAGTCCCCCGAACTGCTCCGGCGCATCCTCGACCCGATGTGGATCATTGCTATTGGCCTCGTGGGGCCGCTCCTTGCATTGGCAGGCATCAACGTCACATTGATGGTGTCCTCGCGTGTTAGCGATCCGCGTACGGCTGAGCAGGTGTCGATGATGCTTCTATTGCCACTACTCGGGCTTTTCTTCGCGCAAATTGCCGGCGTGCTGATGGTCAATGCGCAGGTGATGCAATTGGCCGCGGTCATCATGGCAGCCGTCGATGCCGGATTGGTCTATCTGGGCGTGCGCGCGTTCCAGCGCGAGACGATTTTGACGAAGTGGAAGTGAGAGAATGAGCGAATCAGCGAATCAGCGAATCAGCGAAGGGCTACGCCGGTTTGTGGGCAAGATGCTGATCGTGTTGGCGGTATGTGCGTTGATGGTGATGCCGACGATGGCGCAGGAGGAAGACCTGAACATCTCTGTGAGCAAGCAGTTTGGCTACAATATGGGAAGCCAGATTCAGGGGACGTTCAAGATTCGAGTGCGCGGGCCGGAGGATTTGACCACAGTCATCTTCTTTCTCGACGGCGAGACACTTGGCGAAGCAACCACAGCGCCGTTTGAGCTGTCGTTCAAGACCGGCGAGTATGCGCCGGGCTGGCACGAGATCGCTGCCACGGGGACGACGAGCGGTGGACACTCTCTGACGTCGCGCACGTTGAGCTTTCAGTTCGTCTCCGCTGAGGATGCCGGAAAAGCCGCGGTAAAGCTCATTGTGCCGATTCTCGTGCTAGTGGTTGTCGCTGTCCTTGCTACGGGTATCTTTCCGCTGCTAAGTGGGCGAAAAAAGCCGGCGGCGTATGATCCCGACTCTTACACTCCCAGTGAGCCGCGCAGTTATGGTGTACTCGGCGCTGTGGTGTGTCCCAAGTGTGGGCGCCCCTTCGGGATGCACTGGTGGGGGGTCAACATCAGTTTTGTGGGGAAATTCGACCGTTGCCCGCACTGTGGGAAGTGGAGTCTCGTGCGCCGGGCCAGCCGCGAGGAATTGATGGCAGCGGAAGCAGCCGAGTATGCCGCGCACACAGCTTCTTCATCCCGGCCTGCGCCCGATGCCGAGGAAAAGCTGCGCGAGCAACTCGACGACTCGCGCTTCACGGACCACATCTGATTCAACCTTACGAAGGGAGGAGTCGATAATGAAACCGTCACTTGACCGTCGTCGCATTCTCATTTTTCTAGCGCTGGCTTTCGGCATCGCCTGGGCCGGCGCGTTGGTGATCTACCTCACCGGCGGATTGGCGGATAGTCCTTTTACCTATTTGATCCTTAGTGTCGTCTACATGGGAGCCCCGACCATCGCGCACGTGCTGACGCGCATCGTCACTCACGAGGGCTGGGATAATCTGTACCTTCGACCCCGGTTGCGCCGCGAATGGCCTTACTGGGTCGCGGCGTGGTTCGCGCCCGGCGTTCTCACCGTCATCGGGATGATCGTCTTCTTCGTGATTTTCCCGCAGTATTACGACGCCGATCTGGGCGCTGTGAAACAAATGCTCGAAACGCAAGCTGAACTGACCGGGCAACCGGTACAGGACGCTAATCCGTGGCTGATCATCATCAGCCAGACGATGATGGCGTTGATCCTCGCGCCGTTGCTCAATGCGTTCGCCACCTTTGGAGAGGAATTCGGCTGGCGCGCGTACCTGCAGCCCAAGCTGCTGTCCCCCAGTGGGGGCGCACTCGGTGGGCGCAAGGCGATGCTGTTGGTGGGCGTGATTTGGGGCGTATGGCACTGGCCCGTCATCGCGATGGGCCACAACTACGGGCTGGATTATCCCGCCGCGCCGTGGGCTGGGCTGCTTATGATGATCTGGTTCACGGTGACATTGGGGACGCTGTTGGGTTGGCTGGCGTTGCGTGCGGGAAGCGTGTGGCCCGCCGTCATCGGGCATGGCGCGATCAACGGGATCGCCAGTCTGGGCGCGTTATTTGTCAAGGGAGAGCCGAACCCACTGTTAGGGCCGTTGCCGGTGGGCTTGATCGGATCGGTAGGCTTTGCTGTGGTGATGCTGGTGCTGTTTGCGCGGCGTGGAGCCTTCAAGTCACCTGTCGCTGTCCAAGAAACTAGTGAGGTCTGACTATGCCTATTGTCTTCATCGTTGTCATCGTTTTTATGGGTATAGGTGCGCTTGTCTTTATACTCAGCGCGCTGAAGATGTTCTCCAAAGTGAAAAGGGATGTAGAGGCCGCTGGCGGACTTGAGGGAATCAAGGCTGCTTATGTTCGTGCGGCAGAGGAATATCCGGCGAGCGCGCTCCCGGTCGCTACACCGGTTTCAAAGACGAAGACTGCCCGGACGTTGAATCTTATATTTGCCTTTTCCTTGTTGTTAAGTTGTGGCGTGGGCGGATTCTTCCAGGTACGCGCTATCCGCGAGAGCGCGCTGTTGGAGGATGAGGGCGTCGTCACGACTGCTACGGTCGTCGAGAAGCATATCTCAGAGGATGATGATGGCGATGAGACGTACTATGTGACCTACGCTTTCGGCGCGTCGTCGCCGGAGGCCGGAACACAACGGGTGCAGCGCAAGGAAAGTGTCCCCTACGAGATATTCGCACAATTTAGGGAAGGGGGCAAGGTCGAGATTATTTACGCGCCCAGCGATCCGAAAGTGGCTCACGTGATGGCGAAGTATGAGCCGGGTCGGGTGAGCTATCTGCCAGGCATCATCGGTGGCATTGTGGGATTGGTCGATTTGTTGTTGCTGATAGCGTTCTACCGCAGGTATCAGAATGCAGTGCGGTTAGATACCGAAGGGCTTGTGACTACGACGACGGTTCTCGATCTCTACGAATCTTCCGGCTCGGACAGCACGACATACTACGTCGCTTATACATTGCCAGACGGACAGCAAATTCGCCATTCCGTCGGCCAGAAAATTTATAAAACCCTACACGTTGGCGATGCGGTGAAGATTGTGTACCTATCGGATAATCCGCGAATCTTTCGTCCCGAGTGGGAGTGGGGCTTCGTGTAGAACTGGGCTACCCGCCGCCGACCGGAGGGAAGATGCCGACCTCGTCCCCGTCTTTCAAGCGGTACATCTCGGCGCGCGCGCGCCCGTTGACGAACATCGTCTTCACTTCGTTCTCACGGATCTCCAGATGCGCTACGAGATCGGCGAGGGTGCTTTTTTCGGGCAAATCGACGACAAACACTTCGCCGGCGAATACGTCCGGCTTATAGCGTTGTAGCGTCGCGAACAGTTTAACATTGACTTGCATGCTTTACCTCATTTCATCGTCAATGCCGTCATCATAGCATGGAAATTAGAAATGAGAAACTAGAAATTAGATTTGCACTACCCGATGTTTGAGGAGTGTGCTAGAATAGACAATATAGCATCCAGAGGAGAACCTTATGCCATCTTTGTCACCCTCTTTACAGAATCGGCTTCGCAATGCCTTGTTGAAGTGCGCGCCTTTCGGTAGTAACGACGCTCTACGAACCGTCTTTAGCGATGCCCGGATCGCTGCCTGGAAGCACACTGTCCCCGAAGCCTCAAATCCTGCCTCGCGGGTGAGTTTCCTCGTCTCGCAGTTTATGGACGCCTGGAATGCCAATGGGGAGAACGCGCTGAGCCTGTTCCTCTGCGCTTTGGTTGATTCGCCGGAACGTGGGCCAGATTGTCCCGCTGGGGAACTGTGCGCTTTGTCCACTGAAATTCATGCGGCGTTGATCACGGGCAAAATTGCTGAATGCGAGCGCGAATTAGCGCAGGTCAAAGAGCATCAAGAGCGCGGTTGGACGGATCCGGCTTATGCCCAACGCCGCACGGCGGAGTTGCAGGCGATGATTCAGACGTGGCGAGAGCGGCAGGCCGCGCCGCCGTTGTGTTCGCCGGTGATCGTGTCTGCGGTGTCGGAAGATACGGCGCAACGAATTGCCGTGTCAGGGGTGGTGGCTAAGCCTTCGCGGAGTGCATCGGAGGAAACGTATACCGATCTCGAACTCCATATCTCGGGGCGCGATGTGAATGCGGGTGTCTATACTGTCACTGCCGAGGTGGATGGCGGGGCAGAGTACAGTGGGGTGTTGCAGATGGGGACAGAGGAACGCGAAGCGCTGCTTGCTATGACCGATCCGGCGGAATACGGATATGCGTTATTTAAAGCACTGTTTCAGGGCGATATCCTCACGGCCTATATTGGCGCTCGTGCCAAAGCGTCGGAAGGACGCTTACGTCTGCGTCTGCGAATTGCCAACAAGATCGCCGACTTGCATACGCTGGTATGGGAAAGATTGCATTATCCTGTTGAGGGTGACGCATTTCCTGTGGCAACGGATGCGAAATTACTTTTCTCGCGTTACATCGGTCTACAGCGCGGCGCAGCATCGGCCATTGCTGGGCCAGTACGGATGTTGTGCGTTATTGCCAATCCGCAAGATCTTGAAGAGAAGGGGTTCTCTCGTTTGGATGTACAGGTCGAAATCGATAACCTGCGCACTGCGCTGGATGGCTTGCGCCAGGCAGGCGTCGATATCACGATCATGCCAGGACGGTCGGGGCTTTCGAACAATTCGACACAGGCGTTGACGAGTGCTGGGTATACCATCCGTTCTGGCTCTGCTACCCTCGACAGCGTATTTGAAGCGCTGGCCTATGCTCCAGGTTATCATTTGCTGCATTTTATAGGACATGGCACATTCAGCCAACGCACAAAGCGGGCGGCGTTGGTGTTTGAAAACAACGATGGGCAGATGCAATTGGTCACAGATAGCGATTTAACGAGGCGATTTAACGGTCTGGATCACAAGCCGCATCTCATTTTCCTTGCGGCGTGCGAGAGTGCAAGTCGCCCCGCCGACGAAGTCAATCCCTTTGTGGGCCTCGCGCCGCGTCTGGTGCAGATCGGCATCCCGGCGGTAGTCGCGATGCAGGATAGAATCGACGTTGACGCAGCACAGATCTTGACCCGGCATTTCTACCGTTTTCTGCTGCAACACGGCATTGTCGACAAGGCGCTCAATCAGGCGCGTGCTTTCCTCGCCGATGGTGAATGGGATGTTCCGGTACTGTTTATGCGTTTGCGGGAAGGGCGTTTGCTTAAGCGTAATTAGGTTTTGAGGCTTTAGTGGAGTTTCTTCACCGCCGAATTCGCAGAGAACGCTGAGAAATAGGCTCTGCGAGAAACGTGCAGAATCCCTGCGATCTCAGCGTTCTCCGCGGTGAAATCTCAGAATATCCGTACTGGCTCCAGCGGCACAGCCGGATAAATCTGCTCCGGCTTGGGCGGCATTGGATTGTAGACCCAATCGACTTTGACGGTTCCGCACGGCATGCCCCCGATCCGCCGGACACCCTCGAATGTGCCGCGCAGCAGCACGTCCTCCATATCCAACGTCATCCCGAAGACGGCCAACGAGACGCCTGCCGGAATCGCGCGCAGTTCGTCCCCGAAAGCGCCTGCTGAAAAGATTACCCGCTCTGTGTCGAGCGCTTGCGCCTGGATCACCGGGATGATGACGGGGTAGCCGTCCGTGTCAACGTAGGCGAGGAACTTGAGGTTATCGAGTTTGTTCAGCAAGCGTCGCGTCCACAGGTTGAGCACGGGTATCTTGTGTTTGTGTGCCAGCGTCCGCGCGAGAATCGTCTGCACGGCTGCGAAGATTACCTGTCCCATCGGTAGCACCTGCCGCCCCGTGTGCGCGACCAAATCCATATAGTACACCGTGTGGATGCCGAAGTAGGCGTTGTAGCGGAACATTGGGATGTTGTTGTAGGCGTCATAGTCCGCCCCTTGGCGCGCGGTGTGTGTGAACGTCGCTTTTCCTCGCCACACCTCTTTGTTCAACGTCATTACCATAAAGCCTACCTGGGGATGGCGCTGGATGTGTTGCTTGGACAACCCCTCGGTGAACTGCCCCCACGTCAATTGCGTGGGTGAACTGGCACGCAACGTCGAAATCAACGTGAGGTGCGGCAGTCCTTTGTCGTTGACCGTCGCCAGCAGCCCGATCTTCATCTCTGGCATGAACGCGGCGATATCAGCTTCGGAGAAGTCGGTGTGCGGTAAATTCATAGTGTTCCTCCGTGAAAAATCACGTATTACGAATTACGAATCACGAGTCATTCGTACCGTTCAATGAGGTCGGCTGCAATCATCCCTGATGCAATCGTTGTCGGCACACCGCCGCCGGGATGCGTGGATGCGCCAACCAGGTACAGCCCGGCGATGGCTTTGGATTTTGCCGACGGCCGGAAAATGGTTTCATGGGTGATGTCCTGCCGCAGGGCGTAGATCGAGCCTTCGGGCAGCCGCAAGGTGCGTTCGAAGTCCAGCGGTGTCGCCAGGTTCGCCACTTTGACGTGGTCGCGCAGCCCCGGAATGTAGTGTTCGCTGTAATAGTCGATGATCTGCTCGGTCAGTGCCGGTTTGACCTCGTCCCAGCTTTTGCCGTCGCTGCGGCGATAGGGTGCAGGGGCCAGCGTCAACACAATCACGTGCTGGCCTTCCGGCGCCAGGCTCGGGTCGCTGTGCGACGTCCAACTGATGATGCCGAATTGCTGATCAGTGGGGTAGTGCCCTTTTTCGTAGGTCTCCCACCAGTAGGTGTTGATCATATCCGCCGGCAGCGTTGCCAGCGTGTGATGCGATTCCAGGGGCGGGATATAGTCCACGCCCAGGTAGAGCATCGGCACAGCCATCGCGTACTCGTAGCTCTTGATACCGACCCGGGTGAGCCAGGGCAGGTGTTCCTCGCCGATCAAATCCAGGTACAATGTCTTGGCGTTGATGTCCGACACGACGACGGGCGCGGTGATTTCGGTTCCATCGGCTAGCTTCACACCAATCGCGCGCCCATTGCGCACTAGCACCTTCTCTACAAGGGTATTTAGCCGTACTTCCATGCCGAAACCTATCCCGCACCTTTGGAGTGCTTCCGGTATACCGACCATCCCGCCTTTGCTGTAATAGACGCCGGCGTGTTCTCCGTAGGCGACCATTGTGAAGATACCCGGACAGAGTGCCGGTGGCAAGCCGACGAAGAGGGTCTGGTAGGCGATGGATTCGCGTACGCGTTCATCCTTGAA
>JBNGDO010000189.1:0-380 GCA_049975385.1 Anaerolineae bacterium
GTCTGGTCTTCGTGGAATGCAGCCAAAAGCAGAGAAGTTGGTCAAGGAGGGGGCTATCTCCTCACCAATGTCAACAACTGTAGAAATCTTTTCAAGCAGGAACAAGGTTGTGCATGGAAATATCTTGGAAGAAGACCATGAAATGATTCCACCCTTGTTTGTGTTAGTGATGGCATATCTACATCGACTATTGATTGAACTTGGTTGAAGCGGTCTTTTCAAACGTTCAGACCGAACTCTAATGTTCATCATTTATTAATAGCCGCTCAACAAATGCACATGGCCAAGACACGCATAAACTGCGAGATCAATAAGGAGTTGCTGCAGGGGTAAGGAGGCCGCCCAACAACGGGTTGCAGCCGACCGCGCTACGCGCGCAA
>JBNGDO010000189.1:390-7880 GCA_049975385.1 Anaerolineae bacterium
GTCTGTACCCATCCGCTGCTAGGCTGCGGCCCTCCGGCTGGCGGCTCATCCGCCGCCCCGTTCGGCGCTCTTACGATCTAATGGTTGAAGTAGGCGAGAAGGGAGAAACGGAGGTGTGAGTGAATTGAACGCTGAGAAAGCAGACTATGGGAATTGGGTCTCTACAAAACTCATTTTTGTGCCAGGTGTGTTGAGCCTTCTGTTTGGGGGTTTGGCTTTTCTGCTTCCCGTGTTGGCTGTTGTTGCGGTCTTTTTCTTCCTGTGCTTTCTCTACTTTGCCTATGCGCGGTACTTGTTCTCACCGAGGGGAGGGAATATCCAGGCTAGGATTCAGGAGTTGGTGCTGGATCACATGATGGGTTGGGATGGGATAGGAAAGGTTCTCGATATTGGCTGCGGAAATGGTCCGTTGACGATCCGGATAACGAAGCGATATCCTCAGGCTGAGGCCATAGGCATAGACTATTGGGGCACAGCGTGGGAGTATTCGAGAGGGGTTTGTGACCGGAATGCAGCCATTGAAGGGGTAGCAGAGCGGGTTACCTTTGAGAGAGCCAGTGCTTCCTCGCTGCCCTTTGATGACGGGGTTTTTGAGGTGGTGGTCAGCAACTTGGTGTTTCACGAAGTGAGGGATGTCAGGGACAAGAAAAAGCTGGTCAAGGAAGCCCTGAGAGTGGTCAAGAAAGGAGGGTGGTTTGTATTTCAGGATCTGTTTCTGTGGAAGCAAGTGTACGGCGAAGTCGATGAATTGCTTGAAGAGGTCAGGAGCTGGGGGATCGAGACAGTGAAAACGGTAGATACCAGCGATTCGGACTTCATCCCCAAAGCACTGAAACTGCCGTTTATGCTGGGCACAGTGGGAATTCTATACGGGAGGAAGTGACAATCTGAGGCAGGGTGTCAAGAGCGCCCAACAAGCGCATACAGCCGACCGCTCTGTCGAGAGTTTTTTTTGTTGATTGTCTCGTTTTTGAGGGTGTTTTCTTCAGTTTCATCCGTCGTTTCAGCCGTGCGGCGGCTGATGCGCGGTCCGCCAGCGGCCCTCCGACTGGCGGCTCATCCGCCGCCCCGTTGGGCCGCTCAAATCCCCACCAATACTCAATTGGTTTGTTGTCAGCATTAGCGCTGGAGAAAGGTATGTTATCAAAACTCTCAGATCACTTCCATGCTTGGGCCAAAGGTCGGCTTATTCTATCTGTTTTCGCAGCGCTTGTGCTTTTTATGGTCATTACCCTGCCTCTTCTCAGCCTCATTTACCCTGCCGCAGATGAAATGGTATCTCTGGACGATCCCGTCTTCTACACACCAGAAGAGGCTTTCTCGATTGTGGGATCCTGGGACGATGGCGGACGCACCTATCAGTTGTGGTTCCACGTAACGTGGGATCTCATCTTCCCTATCCTGGGATTCTTGTTTGTCGGTCTGTCTATTTCGTGGCTGCTCCAGCGTGGCTTCAGGCCCGGAAGCATACTGCAAAGACTAAACCTATTCGCTCTTGGATCTGTCTTCGATTTGCTGGAGAACTTCTGCCTCGTGAGTATGATAGTGGTCTATCCGGCTCGGCCTGCGGTCGTTGCCTGGCTAAAGACAATCTTCACAATGAGCAAGTATGGCTTTATGGTCGCGATCATTCTGGTAGTGCTAGTTGGCCTTGTCGCAGCAGCAATGAACAGATTCAAGGTCCGAGAAGCAGCAATGCTTGAGCTTTTCCGTTAGCTCGCGTTTTACGTTGCTTTTTTACCGTGGTTTCGTGCCCACCGTCACGTGCACACATCTCCATGGCCCGTAATCCTCGCGTGTGACCGTCAGGCCTTGGGCTTCCATCAGAGGGACTTCATCGCGCATGTAGTCGCCGAACGCCGACCAGAGTCGTGCCAGGAAATGCGCCATCGTGTTGTCGTCCTGGGCCTCCCCCGCATCCACGATGATGATCGCGCCGCCCGGTTTGACCACGCGCACCATTTCGGCCAGGGCCGCGTCGGCATCCGGGACGGCGCTGAAGGTGAATGTAGAGAGCACGGCGTCGAAGCTTTCCTCTGCCCACGGGATTGCCGTGACGTCGCCCACCTGTAAGTCGGACGTGAGGCCGTGTTCAGCCAGCCGTTGCTGGGTAAGGTGCACCATACCCGGCGCGCGATCCAGGCCGGCCATCGTGTAGCGCTCTGCAAGTTCGACGTGCAGGCGTCCACTGCCGAAACCGATCTCCAGCACCCGGCTGCCTTCCGGCGGCAGATAGCGCAGCGCGCGTTGCCGCAGACGGTGCGTCGTCCCGCCGGTGAACCAATCCACAGCGTCGTAGAGGGCTGCCAGCCGGTCGTAGACCACGTCCCAGAAATGCCGCTGAAGCGCGACTTTGTCGGTGCGGTGGCGCAGCCAGACAAGCAGACCTGTGACCAGGGCCAATCCGCCGAGGCCGATAGCCCAGCGTTGGAAACGGTTATGATTTTTCATCGGATTGCTCCATCCACGGGAAAAGGCGCTGCGCCCACACGGTCCCTGCATACTGGGCGGCCAGAAACCCCACAAAGATGGACATTTGCTCGACGTTGCGCGCCAGCGTGAGGATGGTTTGCATATCGTTTTCGATGTAAAACAGGTAGAAGTAGCCGATGGTCACGACGCCGATGGCCGTCGTCGCAATGAGGCCGAAGACGACCTCGCCGTTGTTTTTTCCATGCGCCACAAAGCGCTTGACGGTGACGCCCGCGGCCAGCCCGCCAACCGCTGCACCGAGTATCCCCACCAGCGTGCGCCCGACGACGCGACCGGCGACCCCTCCTACAAGGCTCACGCCGAGCATAACCACGATGGGCAGTGTCAGAGCCAGCCAGGCCCGCCGTCGTTGCGAGGATGGCATAACAATGTCCTGTTTGCCCGTGTCGTTAATGGCGCTCATCGGTTGAGGGCGCTGCGCCCTTGCGGTGCTGGACGATGCGCCACACGCTCTCGGCGATGACACCGAGGCCAATCACGATCCACAGGATGCGCGCCCACACGCGATCTTCCGTGGTCGCCATCCCGGCAAGGAACAGCACCATCCCCGCGTTCAGCGCCAGCGCGTAACCCAACTCATGGATAACGTGACGGACTTTCTGCTTGCGGCGACTGGCTTCGTACGAAGCGTAGCTCCACACGGCCAGGAGTACGGCAAGTCCCAGAATCCACAGGCTATTGGAAAACACTCCCCAAACATCGATCATGATTGCCCCCAGTGACCAGAAATTCTAGCCTGTATCGGCTGTCGTGCGCCGTCGTCTTTCCCTACGGCGAAGCGCGCTTTCTTGGAGTTGACGTTCACCTTCATGGACCAAATCGCTGATGCGTTGCATAATGCGCTGGGACTCCGCCTTCACATGGGGATGATCCTCAATGTCCCCATCCAGGTGAATCGGCTCACCTACGACCATGCGAAATGGACCGCGTAGATACCACTGTTCGGGGTAAGTTTCCCCCTTGATTTTGGCTTCGATGATGCGCAGTCGCTCGCGCACAATCTGGATACCCACGGGGACGATAGGTACGCCCGCACTTAAGGCCAGACGGACCGCGCCGGTGCGCGGTGGGCAGAAGCCGCCATCACCCGGGCTGATCTTGCCTTCGATGAAGAGCGCGACCGTGTCGCCGGTCTTCAGCCGTTGCAGCGCCTCATCGAATGCCGGGCGGCCTTCCCCTTCGACCACTGGAATGTGCCGCAACCGTTTCAGGAAATAGCCAAATATGGGAACCATGAAGGCAACGGAGGTGATCAAGATCGCCATCGGGCGTGAGGAGAGTAACGAAATGGCGAAAGGATCGGTGAAACTCGGGTGGTTTGCCACGATAAGTTTTGGCCCCGGTGGAAGCGGCGCTTGCCATAGAATCTCGAGTTCCAGGAACAGCCGCGCATACAACGCAATCAAAACACGTCCTACAGTATAAAGTACACTTCGTATCACAGTTTATTTCCCTATCCCTTTTCTAATCTTATCCTGCTATCATACCATATTTTCCTGTTCTGTCAGGGGAAAAAACTCAGGGCGTGTAAACCGCAAAGTCATCGAACGTGAATACGGCGTCGCCTGGAGTGATGAAGACGACGGACAGTCCCATCTCGCCCGCCGCTAACTGCGCGTCTTCGGCTTGGCCGACGGTCGTTCCGTTGATGCTGAGGGTGAATTGTGTCCCCTCGGCCAATACCGCCAGTTGATTCACCTCGCCGGGGCGAATCGCCAGCGTTCCCGTCCAGTCGATGACAGCGTTCCACGTGAAGTTGTGCCACAGATTGAGGTTGAAAAAGCCGTCGTCGCGGATGCTGAACAGGTAGTAACTTCCTCCGTCGTGCCGGAAGACCACGCCATAGCTCGCGTCGAGCGGCCCGCTGACCCGGCGCGCTTCTACCGTCAGGTAAAAGTCGCTCGTAGGTGTTATCGTAGGCATACACCAGCGCCCGACGCTGTACGCGGCTGTGATGTCCCACGTATACAGGCCATCGGTGATGTCCCGCGCGACCGTTCCCCAATCGTCCTCGTGGCTGCCGACGACCCATTCGTGGGTCACCCGCGAGCGGGCGTTGTCATTGAAGTCGTCGCCGAACGCCAGCGTCCAACCATTAGGAACCGTGGAAACGGCAGCGGGCGCAGGGGTTGGGCGTGGTGTGGGTATTTCCGTGGGGGCGGTGGATGGGGCTGGCGATGGTGTAGTGCCGGTTTCCGGTGTCGTGCTGGCTGTCATCGCGGTCGCCGTTGCCGTCATCGCCGGGACGATGGTGTCCGGCGTGGGGGGGGCGCCGTTCCGCGTATTGAGCCACATCCGCCCGGCCATGCCAAGAAACCCCGCCATCCCCAATACTACCAGGCCTACCAGTACCAGCAGCGCCCAGTTGCGCAGCTTTTCGCCGCGCGTTGTGACCATCAGTCGGGCCGGCTGGACCTCTTCTATGGCGCTCAATGGTGTTTCGTCCAGCAGCGCGGCCCGCACTGCCGCCGCACTCTGAAATCGCTTGATGCGCGGTAACTCCATTGCCCGGATGATTGCGGCTTTGGTCGATGCACTCACACGCCCCAGTTCCCTCACCGGTTTGAATTGGTAGGGATTGGCTGTACGTTCTCCGGCGGTCTGTGGCGCTTTCCCTGTCAGCGCGTGGTAGAGCGTCGCCCCGAAGCTGTACACGTCGCTGAGCGCGTCGATGTGCCACGATTGCAGGCCCCAGCGTTCCGGCGGCGCGTACTCCGGCGTTCCCATCACTCGGGTCGCCGTCCAGGAGCGCGGATCGTTGGGGTCCCAGAGCTTGGTCAACTCGAAACCCACCAGGACGGCCTGCCCGTCGGGGCGGAGGATGATGTTTTGCGGTTTGATGTCGCGATGCAGCACGCCGTGGCTGTGGCAGAATTCCAGCGCGTCCAAAATCTGCGCGGCCCAGACCTTTACCTGTGCTTCGGGCAACGCCCCGGTGCGGGCGATGCGTTCTGCCAGGCTCTCCCCTTCCACAAAATCCATCACCATGTAGGTGTTGCCGCTGGCATCATCGTGAAAGAAAGCGACGAGGGTCGTCATCGCCGGATGGCGCAGCGTGCGGAGAATCTGTGCCTCGTGCTCGAACTCCTGCCGCACGCGACCGAGGACGGCGCGATCTAGGTCGGGTTGGGGCGTCAACTCCTTGACCGTTACGGGGACATCCCGTTGCGTGTCCCAGGCGCGGTACATCGCGCCCATCACACCGAATTCCAGCATGCGGTCGATCCGGTAACGGTTTTGGAGCAGCGTCCCCGTGGTCAACATGGCCGGACTCGCATCGGATGTTTCAGAACAGCGCGGCTTGTTCCAATTGGGTGTAGGGAATGTCGAGGTGTTCGTAGGCCAGGCGCGTCGCCGTCCGTCCGCGGGGCGTGCGCCCGATGAAGCCGAGCTGCAAGAGGTACGGCTCGACGACGTCCATGATCGTGTCGGCGGCCTCGCCGACAGACGCGGCGATGGTCTCCAGCCCCACCGGCCCGCCGTCGAACTTCTCGATGATGGTGTGTAGCACGCGGCGGTCGAGGTCGTCCAGCCCGCGCGCGTCGATTTCCAGCAGCGCCAGTGCCTCGCCGGCAATCTCGCCGTTGACGACGCCGTCGCCGCGTACCTGCGCGTAGTCGCGCACGCGGCGCAGCACGCGCAGGGCCACGCGCGGCGTCCCTCGGCCGCGCTGCGCGATCTCGGCGCGGCCTTCGGGTTCGAGGGGGACGTTCAACGCCCGCGCCGCGTTCTCGACGATTTGCTCCAGTGCCGTCTGGTCGTAGAAATCCAGCCGGTAGACGGCGCCGAAGCGCGTCCGCAGCGGTGCGGAGAGCAGCGCCAGCCGCGTCGTCGCGCCGACCACGGTGAAGCGCGGCAGGCTCAACCGCACCGTGCGCGCTCCCGGCCCCTGCCCGATGACCAGATCCAGCGCGAAATCTTCCATCGCCGGGTAGAGAATCTCCTCCACCACCTTCCCCAGGCGGTGAATTTCGTCGATGAAAAGCACTTCCTTCTCGTGCAGGTTGCTTAGAATCGCCGCCAGATCGCCCGCCCGCTCAATCGAAGGCCCGGCCGTGATGCGGATGTTCGCCCCCATCTCGTTGGCGACGACGTGGGCCAACGTGGTCTTGCCTAAGCCGGGTGGGCCATAGAACAGCGCGTGTTCCATCGGCTCGTTGCGTCCCTTTGCCGCTTCGATGAGGATGCGCAAGTTTTCGCACACGCGATCCTGGCCGATGAGGTCGTCCAGCCGTTGCGGGCGCAATGCTCGATCCAATATCACTTCTTCTGGTTCTACTTCTGGGGAGATCGTTCGTCGTTCGTTCATAAATTCGTTGTTATTCCTCGATTTTCGTTACATCCTGCATCCTACTTCTTGCATCTTGCTTCCTGCTATCTTCTCATGTTTTGCCCAATATGCAACGATCACATTCAGCCGCGCAGTCGCATCGTCCGCAATTGATGTCGGGCCACTCTCTGTTATGTTTCAGTCTCTCGCAGCATCAACAACGAATCTCCTTTATCTGCATATTCCAGAAAACCACATTTCCGATATAGCCTGATCGCGCGATTATCTTTTGAAACCATGAGACTTAGTTTTCGAATGTTGTGCTTTGCCGCATGATCGACCAACCATTCAATCATTTTCTCCCCGATTCCTTGACGCCGATAGTTTTTATGGACTGCGATTGCAATGACGGGTATCGTTTCGCCTATGTACCCCCTGATGCACTTGTCGTCCGTGTAAAATCTATACCAGGCTGCCCCGGCCGGCGTTGAATCCACAAGCGCAATGACCGCAGCGTCTCCTTTTCGTTCACCCCAATCGACAAGCGCCTGATTTACACCTGGATCGGTGAGGCTTTCTTCAAACGAAGGTTTGTTTGGGTTAGGTCGCCAAAATACGGCTTCGTAAAGCATTTCTCTCATAAAGTGTATGTCGGATGCTTCTGATTTCCTCAGACTTATATTCATGTTTTCCTTTAGAGGCCCAACATGCCTTTACGGCTCCAGCA
>JBNGDO010000190.1:0-692 GCA_049975385.1 Anaerolineae bacterium
CTTTGATGCAGAATGAGCTTTCCTGATCCTGTGGACTTTTAATCTCCGGGATGAGAAGGAATCAAGGCGTCGTAATCGGCGACAGTGCCGCCATCGAAACAACACTCGATGATTTGACGCCCCAACGGTAACAAATCGTCAATATAAAATTCCTTCAGATATTTGTGGAAGAAATCGGTCAGAATACCCGCGCCGACGTCGTAGGCTTCTTCGCCTACTTCGGGCTGAATCTCCACTTTGGTCAAATAGTTGGTCACAAAGCGTCCTTCCACTTGCAAGTGGTGCAAACGATAGCCGAGCAGGGAACAGCGCGTGGGGCGCAATTGCTCGAGCTTGAAGGGCGCTGCACCGCGCCGCGCCATATACTCGCGGGTCACCCACTGCGGCATAAACCCCACCCGCCACGCGCCGATGTACTGGCTGGGACAAAGGATATAGCGCGTGCGGGTATTGTCGCGGAACTGCGCCAGCAACAAGTTGGCCTGATCCACTTTACGCCCTGTAGCAAAAGGCCAGTACGAGCCGACGCCCTCGCTGCTCATCCCGTTACTGTCGGTGATGCTCGGGTTTTCGTGACCGCGCGGGGCCACCAACCGCCAGAGCCACGCCAGCGCCGGCGGCAGGAGCTGAAACAGCCCGATAATACCGTAGGTAGGCGCTTCGCGCGTACACGGCGGCGTGCGCACGCCAAA
>JBNGDO010000190.1:702-7871 GCA_049975385.1 Anaerolineae bacterium
AAAGCTACGGATGTCCACCCGCACCGGGTCATTGACGACGTCGGGCACGACAGCACGCGGGATCACGACACGTGGATTGGGGCAAGGCTTGCCGGGCGCATCCTCGGTGTGTTCCCAGATCAACGCGCGCCCACGAGGTACGGCGTCGATGTTGAGAAATAGCATCGGCTCCGCCGTTTGCGCGGTCAGTCGCTCCAGGTGAACGTCCGCGCCGTAGTGATCGATGTGGTTGACGCGCACGAACCACGCATCTTCGGCATCCGTAATCGTTAAACGCCCGTTGTTCTTCTGGATCGCCGGATGGCACACCGCCATATCATCGGCCACCGGGTGCAAATCGCACGTGCGTGGGATTTCGAGATAGCGTTTCTCGCCGGTGACGAGGTTCTCGCCGAGCAACAACCGCCCATCGTTCTGGCGGTGGGCCTGCTCGAGCATCTCGCTCTTGCCGCCGCCGCTGGCACCCTCGTGCATGATGACCACAGCGTTATCATAAGGCGTGATGACGCGCACAGCGGAACAGTGCGCCGTCACCCATCCCTCGCGCTCGCCCTGCGTGATCAACATCCCGTAGACGCCCTTCTTGGCACTGGGACCGGGGTAGAGATTGTAGGAAAATACCTCGTGTAAATCATCCAAACGGTTATGCACGACGACCTGCTTGCCCGCAAAGTGCGTGTGCCTGAAGGTCGGCGCGACGTAGATGATCGAAGTCGGTTTGAATTCAGGGGACAATTCGTCGGCGGGGATAATCCCTTGCAACAGCGCCAGCCCCAGAGCGAAGAACCCGGCATTGGCCGGCGCGATGCAGAGCGCGTCGCTACCCAGGCCCTTCGGCCCGGTGTTGAAGGCGAACATAGCCAGAGGTTGGCCCACCAACCACTCGAACGTAGCCTGCCGCAGCGTGTGGAACTCCTCCCCATAGCGTTCTTTGAACGTGGGCTTATCGGTAGGCCTATCATCGGCGATCACCATACAATCAGGGTCACGACGGCGCATGTACGCTTCGGGGTAGTTCGCAGCAACACCATTCCGTACGCGCGCGACCGTCGCTTCGAGAACCTTGCCGTGGTCGGGTATATCGTAGGTCACTTCGGTGTAGTTGCTGCCCAAGCCCCCGCAGGCCATATTGACCAGTTCGTTGATCGAACTGGCGACAATGATTGAGGGACATGCCTCGAGGATCCGCCACGCATCGTCCGGCGGATTGTAACTGTGCCAATCCATCGCATCTTCTCCTTTCCTTCTGGCTTACCGGTCGGGCGTCCCTGGGCTGGACAGGGGCGCGACGAGTAAAAATGTTCGTACCATCATAACACAAAATCCGTTTCTTGCTAGAATCTTTCAGACCTGACAGGTTTTGGAAAACCTGTCAGGTCTAAAAAAGAAGCGGCGCCTGGTGCGCCGCTTCTGGTGATTCTGCTTTGGGTTTACCCCTGAGCCTCTCGCAGCGCGCGCCACAAGCGTTCCGGCGTGACGGGCGTACGTGTCATCATCACGCCGGTGGCATCGTAGATGGCGTTGATGACAGCCGGGGCGACGCCGTTGACGACGATCTCGGCGACGGACTTAACGCCGACCGGATGCGACGGCTCGAACGTCTGCACGAAGAGCGTCTCCATCGGCGGGCTTTCATCCGCGCGGAAGACGCGATAATCGTCGAAGCGTGGGTTGAGCGTGCGCCCGGCCTCGTCGTAGACCAACTCTTCGGTCAACGCGTAACCGAGCGCCTGGTGCATCCCACCGTCAGCCTGCCCCCCGGCTGTGAGCGGGTTGATGATCGTGCCGGAATCCAGCGCGATCAGTAGATTGTCCACCGTCGTCTGCCCGGTTTCGGTATCGACGGTCACTTCGGCAAACTGCGCGGCGAAGGGGGGCGGGCTAACAGGACTGATGAACGAGGCGTTCCCCATAATCTGGTGCTGATCCTGCTTGTGCAGCGCGTACATCGCAATATCGCGGAAGGAAAGAGAATTGCGAATTACGAATTGCGAATCACGATCTGGCGGTTCGGCGGGTGGTGTAGTCCCGAGCCAGGCGTAGTTGTAGCGCAGGGAAATTTCGTCGACGGGGATACCGGTCATATCGGCGGCAACATCTTTGATTTGGCGCGCCACCTCTTCCGCCGCACGGGCCACGGCCCCACCACTGACATACGTGGTACTCGACGCATACGCGCCTTTGTCGAAGGGCGTGACGTCCGTGTCGGACGAGCGGATGATGAGTGCGTCCAGCGTGCAGCCAAGCACCTCGGCGGCGATCTGGCCTAAGACGGTGTCGGAGCCGGTCCCCAGGTCGGTCGCGCCGATCATCAGGTTGAAGGAGCCGTCGTCGTTCATCTTGATGCTGGCGGCGGCCATGTCCAAATTGGGGATGCCGGAGCCTTGCATCAGGAACGCCACGCCAATGCCGCGTCGCAAGTGCGGCGCGCCAACCACGGTGTGCCAGTTCGGATTCCCGTATTTCTGCGCCCACCCCACCGCCGCCGCGCCCTGGATCGCGGCCTCGCGCAGCGCATTGGTCTCGATCATCTCGCCGTGCGCCTCGCGGCCTTCGCTCCACGCCTTGCTCATAATGTTTTCGGTGTGTGCTTTGATGATGTTGTTCAGACGGAAGGCCAGCGGGTCCATCCCCATCTCCGTGGCCATGCGGGTGATGAGCGTTTCGGTGGCGACGACGCCCTGGGTGACGCCGTACCCGCGATACGCGCCCGCGCGCGGCAGCGTGGTGTAATACGTCTCGCCCCAGAAGCGGACGTTGGGCGTGTTGTAGATCGGCAGCGTCTTGTGCCCGGTGTTGCCGAGTACCGTCAAGCCATGACCACCATACGCGCCGGTATCGCTCCACGCGCGCATGTCCTGGGCGACCATCGTTCCATCGGCCTTCACGCCCACGCGGAAGCGCACGCGCATCGGGTGGCGCGTGGTCGTATAGGTGAACTGCTCCTCGCGGTTCAATTCCAGCAGCACCGGGCGGCCCGTGGCGATGGTGAGATGCGCGGGGATGTCTTCGTAGATCTCCTGTTTGTTGCCGAACGCCGCCCCGATGCGCGGCTTGATGACGCGAATCTGCCCCTCGGAGAGACCCAGCACGGGCGCGAGAATGCGGCGCACGTGGAACGGCACCTGCGTCGAGGTGATCATAACCAGGCGGTCATCCTCGTCCCAGTAGGTGAGTGTCACCCACGGCTCCAGCGGCACGTGCTTCATCTTCTGCGTCTCCACCTCGGTCTCGAAGACGTGATCGGCGTCTGCGCACGCCGCATCCACATCGCCGATGTCGATTTCGACCTTGGCAACGAGGTTTTTGGACGGGTCGCTCTCGCCGAAGTCGACGTAATCGGGCTGATCGTGGATAACCGGCGCGCCCTCGGCCATGGCCGCGTCGAGGGTGAGCACAGGTGGCAGCACCTCGTACGTCACCTCGATGAGTTCCACCGCCTGCGCGGCGATCTCCGGCGTCTCGGCGGCGACGGCGGCGACTCGGTCGCCCACGTAGCGCACTTTGTCGCCGAAGCTGACGTAATCCAGCGGGCCGGGAATCGGGTAACTCTGCCCAGCCGTCGAGTAGACGACGCGCGGCGTGTTCTTGTACGTCAGCACGGCGCGAACGCCGGGCAGCGCCTCCGCCTGGCGCGTGTCGATGTCTTTAATGCGCGCGTGGGCGTGCGGGCTGTGGAGGATTTTGGCGTAGAGCATCCCCGGGCGCTCGAAGTCGGCGACGAACGCCGGTTTGCCCTGGGCCAGCTTGGGCGCGTCCACTTTGGGCAGGGCCTTCCCAACGACGGCGAACTTCTCCGGTTCGGTCGTGACGACGATGCGTGGCTGCACCTTGACGCGCGTCTGCGTGTCTGTGCCCCCGCCGCCGCCAAAATCCGGCGGTTCGGGTGTATCGGGCAGCGTGAACAGCCCTTCCGGCGGACGGAACAACGCCTCGCCGAGGTCGCCCAGGGCAGAGCCGCTTTCCACCGGGCCGGGGTCTTCGCCGCGCAAGTACGCCGCCGCGCGCAGGATCGCCTGCACCGGCTTGACGTAGCCCGTCTCGCGGGAGACGATGCCGCTGATGGCGTCGCGCACCTCCGCTTCGGTAGGACGTGGGTTGCGATCGAGCAGCGCCTTCCCGGCGAGGATGAGCGCGGGCGTATCGTAGCCGCTTTGGATTGCACCGGATTCGATAAACGCACGCTGGAGCGGGTGCCATTCAGCCTTCTGGTTCCAGCCGGGGCGCTGGTGCCCGCTCAAGCCCTCGACGGTGAGCACGGTCGCGCGATCGGCCTGCGCCGCCAGCGTCACCACGCTGCTGCACAATTTGCCGTTCATCAGCACGGTACTGTAGCCGTCGGTGCCATCTTCGCTGCCAAACTTCACGCTCTTGATGCCGCTGCGCCGCAGCAGGTGAAAGAGCGTCTCGCGCGGCTCGATGTCGAAGGTGCGAGGGGTGTTGTTCAAGGTCATTATGATTTTCATACGTTACTCCTTAGCTAAACTTTCGGCGGACTGTTTAATCGTCTTGATTTGCTCAGGGGTTATAACGATCTCTCCTGTTTCAACATGCATATCCACTGTCCCAACAATTCCCAACAGACCGGTCGTAGGAAGAGCAAAACAGATAGGAACACGCCAGTATGGGCAATCCAAAGTCGGCTCTCCCGCACGCAACAGATAACTAATCTCATCTGCTACAAACCGGCCTGCCAATCGCCTGGCAACGTCTGCTGATTTAATTATAGCACAATCTTCAGAAGACTGCCCAATGATGCGTGGATTCGCGTAATCTGTATTGTCGATCACAAAATCGCTGCGTTCCTGCGGGCGATGCGTCTCCAGATACCACTGTTGCGCGGGGATATAGCGAAACTTATAGCGTTCCAGGTAATCGTCGCCGTAGTGCGGGACGTCGCGGGCGGCGGCACGGCGCAGGACTTCATCGAAGGGGATGTGCAGGAAGATGCGCAGGTCGAAGCAGGCGTCGATGGGCGGGCGGAAGAGCAAGATGCCCTCCACGAGCACGATGGTGTCACGGCGGACGGTAAAGCGGCGCATGGCGGTGGGCGTGTCGGCGTCCAGGTCGATGAGCGCGAGCGTTTTGTCGAACGTTTCACCGCGGCGGATCGGGGCCAGCAGTTCGCGTTCCAGCAGGGGCAGGTTGAAGGCGTGATCGATGTAGCCGCGCACCGGGTCATCGCCCTGGCGGCGGACAATGCGCGGATTGTGGAAATCGTCGCCGTGGATGAGGGCGACGTCGCGGCCCCGCGCTCGCAGGAAGGCGGCAAAGTCCTGGGCGAAGCACGTCTTGCCGGCGGTATCGACGCCGTTGATGCCGACGATCCGCGCGCGCAGTGGTGGATGCTCGGTCAACTTGTGCGCAACGATCGAAAACAAAGCTTCGGGTTTCACAGTTTTGTGATTGTAACATATGTTGTGTGACGGACAAAAGGGGGTTGCTTCGCGCCCTGCGTGTTGCATAGTCCACAAAATTTTGTCCTGGCAAGGCATGGTCCGCAGAATTGTTGTGTTGGTTTTTGTTACATTTCTGTAATGGAACACCAACGTTCCACGCTGTATTTTCTGTTATGATAAACTAGGAGCAAAAAGAGGCCTTGTAAAACATAAGAGTCTATCCTAAAATTCGCTCCACGCACCTCTCGGGGCAGTTCACGCCCCCGGGGACGGGGGCTAGAGCACAAAAGGCGGGAAGTTCTATTCTTACAAACCCTTAATACTCGGTTGGACCTGTGCAATAGTGTTGTAAAGGAGGAAGATATGATCAAAAAGGTGTTCGCAGTGCTAGGAGGGGCGCTGTTGATCTCTCTGTTGTGGGCGCTGCCGATTGTCGCCCAGCGGTCATCTGCAGCCATACAAGCGCCGCTCGCCCCGAATGCCAATCCCACTGAGGTGGCCTTCACGCTGCGCAGTGGCACGACGGCCTGGATTGACAGCAACAAACCTTGTGCACCTGACTATGAAGGTCCTCATGGGATGTGGATCGCCATCGCCATCACCAACAATGCGACAGAGACATTGACCAATGCGGTCGCCAGCCTGAGTGGATTCCCCAGCGCCTACTACGATTTGACCGCCGATCCGGTCCGGTATATTGGCGTATTGTCTCCTGACGCGACCTTCTACGGCTTCTGGTTTGTGGATTATGCCGCCGTGTGTACGAGCGGCCTTACAGACACCTATACGGTCACGGTTTCTGCCGAAAATCTCACCGGTGACGCGCACTACGTTGGGACATTGACGAGCGCTGCGGCAAATGCCGTCGGCCAGAGCGCCATCGTAACCGCAACGCGTGGCAGCGGTATCGCCGTGGGGCAAATCTACACGCAAGTGGTGCAATATGAGTTCGGCAATACAAAGGCAGCGACGGTGCTTTTGCAGCCTACCGGCGACATCGGTTTCGCCGATTCATGTTTCCGGCTGGTGGCTTCGGAGGTTACGTATTCGACCGTTGACAGTATCCCGGATGGAAACACGAACCAGCTTTATTTTCCCAGCGTTAGTCTGGACAATCGCGATCGGGTCGACGTCGTTTATGCGTGGCAGGCCTTGTGCCGCAGCGAGTCCACCTCCACACCGTGGACTGTCCTTGGTCCGCCAACCGGAAAATACTCCAAGGATTATGGCGTCTATTTCACCACGTTCCCGACGGCCAGTATGTCGGTGAGTGTAACGGTTTCGGTCACACCGACGCTGCTCACGCAAGCCGGTCACGTGACCTACACGGTGCGCCTCAGCAACAGTTTTTCGGAGCCGGTTATGGTCAATGGAGTGCGTTTCGCGTTGCCTCCGGGCGTGGTATATCAAGGCACCACGGCTGCCAGTGACATCCATAATGACAACTCAAGCCTCTATCCCACCCTGGATGCAACCGGGATGCTCGTTTGGAAAGGGACCCCACTACACTCCTATAGCGTGCCGGCGTCTGGCACGGTGACGAGCGGTGTGCCGGGGATGCTCGATTTGATCTTCACCGCGACGGTTCCTGCCGTCAACGGGCTGTACACCGGCGTCACCTCAACTACCGTCGGGGCGCTTGAGCTCGGGCCGCTCACCGCAACGTTCGAGGTAGGGCTACCGACTGCAGTAGACCTGTCTGCGTTTAGGGCCACCCCACAGAATGAGGACATCCTCGTCACCTGGGAAACCGCCTCCGAACTGGACAAC
>JBNGDO010000191.1:0-7858 GCA_049975385.1 Anaerolineae bacterium
CCAGTGGGATGCTACGTTGGTTATGGTACGCCAGGCGCACAACCGTACAATCTACAATCCTGACGAGACGTCCGCGCTGTTCGTCGTTTACCGTGAAAACGCCAACGAGGTGCTGGACTGGATAGTCGGTGAGTCGGTGAGCGTAGGGACACGGCGCGTCTATGAGAGTGTTGAGTACCGCTGCCTCCAATCGCACGTTACGCAAGCGGACTGGACCCCACCCGCGACACCCGCATTGTGGATCACAACGATTGAGCCGGGCGAGAACTGGTCTGCGGGCGTGTTTTATGCCATCGACGCACTGGCTATCTATGAGAGCGTCGAGTACCGTTGCTTGCAGGCACACGTCTCGCAGGTTGGGTGGGAGCCGCCGAATGTCCCGGCGCTGTGGGTAGTCAATACGCCGCCGACGGACGAGTGGCAGCCGTACACGCATTATACCGGCGACAACACGGCCGGGGCGGGCAATGGCGACGTAGTGACGTACAACGGGAGCGAGTACCGTTGTCTACAAACGCACGACTCGCTTCCTGGATGGGAGCCGCCGAACGTTCCGGCGCTGTGGGTGGCGTTATAATGGGAAATTATCGTCTCAGTGATACGTTTCCGCTGGTGGATGCCGATCTGTGTAGCACATTCTTCGGCTACGATCCGCGTTCGACCTATAACCCCGGTGCGGAGGGCGTACTCACGCTGGCCGGGACGCTGGCCTACGTCGGCTATCCGCGCGCGACGTGGCGCTTCGCTGCGCTTACCGTCGAGCAGTGGGCGGACTTGCTGACGCTCGTCGGCGGCTACAGTGGCGAGATCTACATCGAGACACGCGACGACGTGGACGGCTGGTATCAGTGGCGGGCTATCGCGCGTTTGCCGGAACCGCGCACATTGGATCGCTGGGGCGGCGTCTACCGTGACGTAGAAGTCGAATTCATTTTGCTAGAGGATGTGACACCCGTATGAACGAGGCGGGGGCGATTGCTCGTCGAGAAAATACGGTCGCGGTGTACCAGTATCCATTAGCGACGTTTTGTGGGATCGCCTGGCGCGAGCCGGTGACGGACCACAACCCAAGCAATTATTGCCGGCAATGCCCGTATTTGCAGGAATGTCGCGAGCTGGTGATGCAGCATAATGGATTGGCATTATGCGAGGTTGTTCTGGCGGATGATTTAATCCCGGACGAGGTGTTGTATGACATTGACAGAACTTGCTAAACTCGTCTGGGAAATGCGCCAGGCGCAGAAGACTTTTTTCGACCGGCACACGCAAACGGCGCTCATTGAGGCCAAGACTTACGAGCGCAAGGTCGATGCAGCTATATTGCAAATTCTCGGCGATGCTATTACCGCCGAACAGGGCACATTGTTTCCCAATCAGTAGTAAGGAGGCACTATGAACGCGAGTTATATGGATAGTCACATCATTAGTGAGATTATTCCATTGTGGGATTTGCGGCCGAGCCGCTTCCAGCCGCGCGAGCCGCGCTTCGACGCTGACGCACTGCTGGAACTGGCTTGGATCGCTGGGGCGGCGTCTACCGTGACGTAGAAGTCGAATTCATTTTGCTAGAGGATGTGACACCCGTATGAACCTGGAAATTATCGCGCAGCAGATGGAGCATTGCGCCGACACGCTGACACAGAGCGCGCTGGCGCTGTTGGATTTGGCGCAGGACGTGCGTGCGCACCTGCAACCGCCTCCCACCACCGAGTGGGCTTTTCCGGTCGGTGAGGGCGCGTATCCGCCCAGCCGGTGGTACGTGGCAACCTGGCACGATCCCAGCGGCGCGCTGAATGGCGGTTACAAGCACGTGGGGATCGATATCAACCTAGATGTACATCCGTGGGGCGATGTGGAGCGCACGCTAGGCCTGTCGGTGTTTGCGCTGGCTGATGGTGTGGTGACATACTATACGCCCGATTGGTCGGGAGTACCGATGATCGTTATTCAGCACCAACACGCGGATCAACCGCTGTGGGTACGCTACGCGCACATTATGCCCGTCGTACGTCAAGGCGACCACGTTAGCGCGGGCCAACGCTTGGGCGGGTTTGCCGATTGGCGGGGTAGTAATAGCGGGGATCATCTGCATTTAGATATGGCGACCGTACCATATACGCGTGAGTGGATTGGTGTTGTGCCTTTTATTGATCCCGTGCCGGTGCTCGAGATGCATTTAGATTCGGATGAAGTCGACGCGATGCTGGCGCGGGGGTAAAGGTGAACCTGGATCAGTCGCGTCTTCTCCTGCTCGCAGCCTCGACCACGCCGCTGTGGACCGGTGAGGTCGTCTCGTGGAATGTGGCTGATTTCGAATTGACAGTAACGACGCTGTCTGGTTCGTACCCCACCGAGATCGGCAACCTGCTGCTGGTGCAGAATGGCGTCAACATCGCGCGCATCAAATCGCGCAGCGGCGACGTGCTGACATTGGCCGAGACACCCGTTCAGTTCCTGGCGACATACACGCTCGCTATCTACGACGCGCGCCTGCCCTGGCCGCGTTACCAGTATATCGACGATGGCGTGGTCTACAAAGATCGCGACATCGCCTTCCCCACACCGTGGCAGCGTGAGATGCCACCCACTGCGATCCTCAAAGCGCGGCTGTCCGGCAACGATTGGGGCGAAGCCATCTACTGCGCTACCGGCGATACGATCTACCTGGACGCCAGCGAATCCTACGGAAATCTGGACGACGCCGCCCCGTTGAGCTATGCCTGGACGCCTGGTCCAGGCGGCACGATCACCGGCAGCGGCGCGACGGTGACGTGCGCGTATACGACGGAGGGTTTTCGCTATCTCAAGCTCGTCGTCACCGACGCGCACGGTACGACGATCTCACGTTATCTGCCGGTCTGGGTCGGTGACGGCCTAGCCGTCGGCGCGGTGACCGCCGCGCGCGCTCGCTGGAGTGTGGCCCAGGGCTGGACGGTCGATCTCGATATGCAGAGCGCGACGTCGCTGCTGCAATACGGACCAGCATTACTAGTCGATATGGAGACTAAGAACGCGCTATTCTTCGGCTTCGTCGTCCCCAGCAGCCGCGCCCAGACGTTCGAGCTGACCACACAGAGCCTCACGCTGCAGAGCGCGCTGGCCTTCTCCAGATACGTCCACGCCTATCCGTTTCTGGTGACGGCGGTAACGGGCGCAGCCGAGCCGAGCGAATGGGCGGAGATGTACGATCCAACCCTGGCGCGCGCGTTGTGGTATCTCCTCTACTGGCACAGCACACTGCCGGAGGTCGTCAACTGCGACGCCGCGGCGGCCCCGGTGCGCGAGATCGCCGGACAGGAGTTTACCCTGGGCAGCGTCCCGCAGCAGGTGGACGCGATCCTAAAATCGGCTTTTTGGCAGGCGCGCGGCGCACGCGCGGGTGGCTTCGTCGTCGATACCGATCCGCTGTTTCTCGATGCCACGGATTGGGCCGCCTTGTCCGCCCTCGATTTGAGCGCGGCAGCCAGCCTGCGCAATGCAATCAATTGCGAATATGCCGTGCCACAGCACAGCCAGGCGCGTTTGGGGGGCATCTACCGCGCCGCGGGCGGCACGTTCGAACCGGCCCTGGTGCAGAGTCCGGCTTACCCCGGCCCGTGGGGGAGCCCCACCGAGGTCAACGGTCTCGCCCCGGAGGATGTCAACGAGCTGATCGATTGGGCCATCCGCTACATTGCCGTGGAGAACACCGCCGACACGTACAGCGTGGAGCCGGGCGTCGTCGTGGATCCCTCCGCGTACCGCGTGGCCGACCTGCCCGGCAGTATCCGTATTGCCGTCGAGCAGATGACACTGGACTTCGATCCCGACGGCCTGCGCTGGAGGCAGACGCTCGGCGGGCGCGCCTACGGTTACAACATCGGCAGTGCGGTCGGTGTCCCTTTGCCGCCGCCGGTTGTGTATCCGCCGCCCGACTTGCCGCCGATCGAGCCGCCGGTCTGGCCGCCATTTCCAGAAGAATCTGATTGGCCGGTGTATGTGTGGGTGGGGACGCTCAACCTGGGTGTGTATTACAGCGGTGATTTCACCGATCCGGATAGCAGCGACCAACCCACCTGGGCGGCGGATAACAGCGGCTTGCCGGATATGAGCCTCAGTCGCTATACGCTGATGCGCTTCGCTGGCGATCCGGACGACCAGCGCGAGCAGATGTGCATCGTACACGATACCGGCGTTTCTCCCGAAACGCGCACCATTTACACCCGCAGCCTGGCCGGGACGTGGAGCGCAGCGCTGACCGAAACGGCGGCAGCAACGCTGATCGGTACGGGGTATACCGTCCGCCTGCGCGATTGCGTGTACGATGCCGAGGGCGGCTCGTTGTGGGCCGTCTACGGGCGCGGCGACACGAATTTCGGGCCGATGTGGCTACTGCAGAGCACGAACAACGGCGGCGCGTGGAGCCTGGTCAGCACCACCGCGTTTACGTATTACTTCTACAATGGCACGCTATACGTGCGCGGTAGCGAGGTGGCTATCGGGGCCGGATTCAGTTCTGGCGGGCAGCAAAAGATCCGCTACTCAAGCGATGGCGGATCGACGTTCGCGCTGTCTGATAACCGCCTCGGTTCGTCGTCGTGGCAGTCTTGCCCCTATATCACGCCGAGTGGAAAGCTGTACATCAACGGCAGTGAAGACGAAGCTGTGGCAAATGGACCTGATTTGATCGAGGTGGACAAGAGCACGCTGACGTTCAGCGCGGTTCTGGGGAGCTACGATTTGGGGCCGGAGAGTCCCGATGCCTTGTGGGAGAATCCGAGCAATACCCTGCACGGTCGCATCCTCAAAAACAGCCAGTTGTGGGTGACGCTGGATGGCTGGACAACGCTGGAGGATACCAGCCCGGCAGTTTACACACCGGCGTTGTCGCGGTTGTTCGTGCCGGTCCCCGGCGCGCCCGGCGTGATTTTTCTGGCGCAGACATCGCCCACCGAGACCTACCCACATCTGCTGTATATCATCGACGGCGAGGCCGGTGCGTTACTGCCGCGCGCCGGTGACGATCCCGGCACATCCCCGTACACGAACAGTATCCCGCGCACCTGCGGCGGGCTGGCCCGTGATCCGAACAACACGCTGCCGACGCAGGGCGGTGGTGGCGGATTGGCGGTGTGGTGATGGACCCCCAACTGAAAGCGGCGCTGCGCAATATCAGGCTGAAAGGGCGCTTCTTGCGGGGGTTGCTCGGTGACTTCGACGACAATGTCGAGGTGACTGGGCGACCGGGCTACTACTACGTGCGTGTCGAAAAGCCCGGCGGCTACGAGGTGGGCATCTTCCCCGGTCGCGTGCGCGCGCTGTACAATCTGCCCGTGCGCATCGAAACGCATCCCGTGACCGGCGTGCAGTTCATCGCCGGTGCGGATGATGAGACCATCGCCTATGGCAGTACAGACCCGGCCACAATCCCGGCGCTGGAACTACACGCCACGACTCACGGCTGGGGCGGGGACGATATGCTGATGTGGTTGCACACGATGCAGCTTTTCCCGCTGCGTTGCCAGCCTCACGATACCACGAGCACCAGTGTCGTCATCCAGGCGGGGACCTATTACAGCGAGGGCGTGTTTTGCGTGCTGGCGGCGGCGCTCACCGTCGATTTGTCGTCGTATTTCTCAGCATCGGGTCTGAAATATGTGCTGGTTTATCTCGAATCTAGCGGCAATGCTGGCGTGCAGGATGATGGCGCGACGCACCTGCGCGATCTCAGCCCCGCGCCAGCCGGAACGTATTGGGTCGCGGCGGTGCGCCTGGTGGCCGGGGAAAGTATCGGCTGGCAGAACATCGTCGACCTGCGCTTTATGAACTCCGGTGTGGTCAACGGCGGCGAGTTGGAACTGGGGACCGATTACATCGTCGTCGGTACAGGCCATCCCGGCATCGCCGGACGTTGGGCGCGCCTGGGAACGACGCTGGACACGCTGCTCGATACGACGCGCGGCACCGGCCTGCTGGCCAATGATGACACCGACTACGTCTTTCTGGGTATCGATCGCGTTGCCAGTGACGAAGGTCGTGCCAGCCTGATCTGGGGTGACAACAGCGACGACGAACTGTGGATCGCGCATTATGGTATGGGGAGCGGCACAAAAACCTACGTTATGCGATTGACGGCAAGCGGCGATTTATGGATACTGGGCACGGTGGATGGCGTGGATGTGAGCGCGCACGATCACAGCGGCGGCGCTGAGATGGGAGTCGCATTCCCATTTCTCAATCTCAGCGACACACCGGCAGTCTACACCGGCATGGCCGGGCGCGTTGTGACGGTCAAGGCCGACGAGACCGGCCTGGAGTTCGGCACGGGCGGCGGCAGCGGCGGTACGGTCCATCCCATCCACCGCTGGCACATCGACGGCGCGCTGGCGGTCGCCGACGAAGTGGATGGTGTGTGGGTGGTGCAGGATACATTTGTTCCGGCCTACGTGTGGCTCTATTGCCGCGTCGCCGGTACGGCCAGCTCGACGATTGTGGATGTGGAGAAATCGACCGACAACGGCTCTACCTGGACCTCGTTGTTCGCCAGTGGCGGTGATTATCCCGAATTGGGTTACAGCGCCGGTCACGTCGCCACCGGCGCGCCGGACGCCATTGCGCTCTACGCAGGTACGCTACTGCGGATGAACATCGATCAGGTGGCGACCGGCGCGGAGGATTTGACCGTGCAATTGGTCCCCGTGGATATGCAACCGGCGGGCGGCTTGCTCGCCATTATGGGAGTCGGATAAGGAGGTAAATTATGGTTGCTGTACCAGAAGCCCCGCTAGAGGGGTCGAGTTCGGTTAGTACCGAAAATAGGCCGATGTTATTTATGACCGAGGACGACGGCGCGAGCGATCTGCGCGCGGCCTTGTTCTCGACGGTTGAGAGCGCGGTCGTCAACGGTCAACGACTGGGTGTGCTGGCGGTGGGTGTCGTCAACGAGCCGGACACCGTGACGACGTACAACGTTACCCTGACCAGCGCCAATACCGAGTACAGCCAGGCGCTGCCGTCCGGTTGTCGTGCGGTGGCCTTCCGCTGCCGTACGGGCTATGCCGTGCGCTTCGCCTGGGAGACCGGCAAGGTCGCTACACCGACCGCGCCCTACCAGACGCTCAAGGCCGGTGGGGAGTATTGGAAGGACAACATCAACGCGGACGGCCTCACGCTGTATCTGGCGTCAGATACCGCCGCAGTCATCGTAGAAATCGAGGTATGGTCGTGAAGAAGATAGGTAAGATCGTAGCAACGTTTTTCGTATTCTTACCGCTGATTATAGGAGGAGACATGCCAATCAGTTATATACCGACTGGGAGCGCAACTATTCACATTGTCAGCAGCGTTGTCAACGCCACAGGTTCCGGTTATGCTGAGGTCAAACGCGGAACCCTAAACGCCACCAGATTCTGGCTAAATGCCACGCATATACCGGAAGATGCCACGGTCCGGCTCATAGTTCGAGCATACACGGATGGCGCTGGTGAGGTGCGGCTTGCTGTTGCCGGAGGATCAACCGTGTCAGGCTCGACGGTGTACCTTGACAGTTGGTCGATGGACGACCCGCAAATCTCAACGGATATTCGAGACCAGTTGGATAATTACGACATAGATACCCTGTACTGTCTCGAAGCCGATACCGATGGCGCTAACACCCTGTCGATTTACGACGCGTGGCTGTTGGTTGAGTGGTGATCAGAGCCGCCAATTATCTACCGGGTTTTACGGAGCGGGAGTGCTCTAGTCGGGGCATGCGGATTTGAACCGCAGACCTCACGGACCCGAACCGTGCGCGCTACCAAGCTGCGCTATGCCCCGAACGCTGGGGATTATACCGCAGTTCATGCTTTTGACAAGCGCCTTGCGTTTCTTGCCCTTT
>JBNGDO010000192.1:0-7741 GCA_049975385.1 Anaerolineae bacterium
GCCGTGCACCGCGTTCTCCACCTGCGACGGCGCGACCGGCAGCGGCACGTAGCGCCAGTTCAAGCCCAGCGCCTCGAAAGCCGCATTGTGCATCGGTGGTGAGACGCTGTGACCCACCGGCCACGCGATCAGCCCGACCAAAGTTGTATGTCCGTTAATCATCCCTATCCCTTTCAGCATGCCGCTATAAAGCAAGTCACTCCACAAGCTTCGCGCCTAGACTGCGCAGCACATTCCCGAAACCGGGAAACGAGTCCGCGATACAGTTCGCATTTTCGATGACCGTCTCACCTTCTGCCACCAGCCCGGCGACCGCCAGCGCCATCCCCAGGCGATGGTCACCGTGACTATCGACCGCCGCGCCGCGCAACGGCGTCGGTCCTTCGACGATGAAGCCGTCCTCGTGCGCCTCGATCTGCGCGCCGAGCTTGCGCAATTCCGTCACGACCGTAGCGATGCGGTCGGTCTCCTTCACACGTAACTCACGTGCGTCGCGCACCACCGTCGTTCCGCGCGCCTGCGTCGCCGCGACCGCGAGAATGGGGAACTCGTCGATCATCTGCACCACCGTATCATCGCCGATCTCTGCCCCCACAAGCGACGTGCTCCGCATCACGAGATCCGCCACCGGCTCCCCACCCTGCTCGTGTTGATTTGCCAGCACGATATCCGCCCCCATCGTCGCCAGCACATCCAGCAACCCCGTGCGCGTGGGATTGACACCGACGCCTTCCAGCGCGATCTCCGAGCCCGCCGCAAGCAGCGCTGCGACCAGCAGGAATGCCGCAGAAGAAATGTCGCCGGGGACCGTCATGTTCAACGGTTCCAGATGATCAATTCCAGCCGGATCCAGCGTCACCACGAGATTGTCGACACTCAACGCCGACTCGCCGATTCGCTGATTCTTGATTTGCGATTTGAGCATCCGTTCCGTGTGATCGCGTGCAGGCCCACACTCGTGGACAACCGTCGCCCCTTCTGCAAACAGCCCCGCAAGCAAGATCGCGCTCTTCACCTGCGCGCTGGCGACGGTAAGTGTGTGTGCTATGCCCTGTAATTGGCGTCCCTGGATGCAGAGTGGCGCATGCCCTTCCGTGTCTGTGATGTCTGCGCCCATCGCCAGCAGCGGCTCGGTGATGCGCCGCATCGGGCGGCGGAGCAGTTGCGGATCGCCAGTCAGCACGCTGGTAAACTCCTGTCCCGCCAAAATGCCGGCCATCAAGCGCATCGTCGTTCCGGAGCGAACACAGTCCAATGGAGATGATGGAGCTCGCAAGCCGCGCAATCCGCGCCCATGGATGGTGATATCAACGGATGCAACGCCGTTCTCTCCGGTCGATTTACTAACTTCTACTTCAATGCCTAGTGCGCGCATACAATCGACTGTGGCGAGACAATCGGCGCCAGAGAGGAAGCCTTCGATGCGGCTGACGCCGTCCGCCAGTGCACCGAGCATCAACGCGCGGTGAGAGATGGATTTGTCACCTGGCACGCATACGCGCCCTTGCAAATCAACACTGGGATACACAATCAATTCGCTCATGGAAACATCTCCCGGCGTGTTTCGCGGATAAAACTCAAGACTTCACGCAACTTATCCTCGTCCTCAGTTTCAATCAAATGCGTCAGGCTTTGTAACTGAGCTTCAAAGGATTGAATAGCTTTCAAAACGTGATCTTTGTTGGTCATCAAAATGTCCAACATCATCTGCACATCGCTGCCCGCCACACGTGACGTATCGCGGAACCCTCCTGCGACGATTTTCCATACCGCCGGGTCTTTGGACGTGGTCGCGTCTGCCGTCGCCACCAACGCACAGGCAAGCAAGTACGGAAGATGGCTGACCGTGCCGACCAGGTAGTCCTGCCGGTCAGCATCCAGCACCAGTGGCTTCGCACCGACAGCCTCCGCCAGTGCCACACCGAGCGCCACCGTCTCCGACGACGTGCGTGCCAGCGGCGTGAGAATAAAGGTATGCTCCTGGTACAACGTGACTTCAGCTACTTCAATGCCGGATGTCTCCTTGCCGCACATCGGATGCGCACCAAGCGGCTGAATGGATTCCGGCAGCAGGCGATCCATCGCGGCGACGATCTCTTTCTTGGTGCTCCCCAGGTCCATCACCACACAACCGGGGCGCAGGTGAAGCGCGATTTCGGCCAATTGCTGCACAATCACGCGCACCGGCGTGGAAAGCACCACCACATCCGCGTCGCGCACGCCTGCAAGCAGATCGGTCGTCCCCTCATCCACAAATCCACGTGCCCGCGCCGTCTGGTTGACCTCCGCACGGCGCGCCACACCAATCACACGCGCGCACTTGCCCCGCAGTGCTCCACTCAACGACGCGCCCATCAGGCCCAAGCCGACGACAGCGACAGAACAATCAGAGAATGATTTCATCCACTTCATCTCCTTGTCGAATTACGAATAACGAATTACGTCCCGTATTCGCGATTCGTAGTTCGTTATTCACAACGTCCGCCCTACGGCTTCAGCGATCGGTTTGAGCGATTCCATTAGCGCGGTGAACCGGCCTGGTTTGAGTGACTGCGCGCCATCGGAGAGGGCCTCTTCAGGATGCGGATGGACCTCGATGATGAGGCCGTCCGCACCGGCAGCAACAGCCGCCCGCGACATAGACTCGACCAGTTCCCATTTACCGGTACTGTGGCTCGGATCCACGATGACGGGCAAATGGCTAAGTTGCTTGAGCATCGGCACAGCACTCAGGTCGAGGGTGTTGCGCGTGTAGTTCTCGAAGGTGCGAATGCCGCGCTCGCAGAGGATCACACGCTGGTTGCCATGCGAGAGGATGTACTCAGCAGCCATCAACAGCTCTTCCATCGTTGCCATCATCCCGCGCTTGAGCAACGCCGGGCGCTGTGATTCACCGACGGCGTGCAGTAGGGCAAAGTTCTGCATATTGCGCGCGCCCACTTGCAGGATGTCAGCGTAGGTCATCACCAACGGCACCATCTCCGGCGCGATCACTTCAGTGATCACCGGCAATCCGGTGATCGAACGCGCCTCGGCCAATAACCGCAACCCCTCTTCCCCAAGGCCCTGGAAGCTGTATGGAGAAGTACGCGGCTTGAACGCGCCACCGCGCAGAATGTGCGCGCCGGCCTGCCGCACAGCCTGCGCCGTCTCCAACAACTGCGCCCGGTTTTCTACCGAACATGGCCCGGCGATGATAGTCAACGGCTTGCCGCCTATACTGATCCCGTTGATCGGGATAACCGAATCCTGCGGATGGAATTCGCGGCTGGCGAGCTTGAAGGGGCGCAGCACGGCCACAGCACGCTCCACGCCAGACATCCGTTCGATCTGTTCCCGGTCAATCGGGCGTCCATTACCGATAACGCCAATAATGGTGCGCTCCTCCCCAGTCGAGAGGTGCGTCATACAGCCCATACCCTCAATCCGGGCCGTCACATTGGCAATTTGCGACGTCGTCGCGCCGTGTTTCATGATAACGATCATCGTATCTCCTCCCATTTCTCTTTACACATTTTCCTCTTCCAACACCGGCGTCGTCGCTGCCGGATACGAACCCAACAATTTGACGAATGACGAATGGCGCAGCAGACCCATCAGAGCCGCTTCGCACGCCACATCCTGGCAGTGCCCCTCGAAGTCCAGATAGAACGTGTAGCGCCAGGGCTGGTTCAGGCGCGGGCGCGATTCGATCTTGGTGAGATTGATGCCGCGTATCGCAAACTCTCCCATCGATTTGTACAGTGCGCCGGGACTATGCCGTGTGGAGAAAACGATGGATGTTTTAGGACGCTGCGCACGCGGCGGATCCTCCAGTCCCATCACGAAAAAGCGCGTATAGTTGAAGCGATAATCCTCGATGGCACGGTCGAGGATTTCCAGGCCGTACAGTTCCGCCGCCAGCGCGCTGGCGATGACGGCGACATCCGGTTCGGGGTTGGCGGCCAGATCGCGCGCACTGCCTGCCGTATCGAAGGCCGGTTCTCCGGCGAGACTGTAGCGGGTAAGGTACTGCTGGCACTGTGCCAACGCCTGGGGATGCGAGCGCACGCGCTTTAGCGCCTCGCGCTGCGTTCCTGGCGCGGCCATCAGCATATGGTGAACGTGAAGGATGACCTCGGCATTGATGCGCAAATCCCGCTCCAACAGCAGCTCATAAGCCCCCGCCACCGACCCAGCGGTAGCATTCTCCACCGGCAGCATCGCGTATTTAACCTCACCGTTCTCCACCATCGGGAACAACTCGCTTAGCGTGCGGCACGGCACACTTTCCACCGTCGAGCCGAAATACTGCCGCACAGCCTCCTCCGAATACGCCCCCGCAACACCCTGAAAAGCCACTTTCATCTTACGTGCCCCTCCCTAAAAATCATGAATCACGAATAGCGAATTACGGATTACGAATAGCCGACAATCAACCATGATTCGTGATTCATGATTTGTGATTCGCCAAATCCGGCCTGAGCAGCCGCGCCTCGCCCAGATAAACGTGGTGGAGATCCGCCTGCGCACACTCTGTGTTCCAGTGCAGCAGCACACGGATGCAGCGCGGCAGGTTCTCCTGGACGGCCATCTCCTGCACGCAGAGCAATGGCGTGTGCACCCACCCCATCTCACGCGCGGCGACAGCAGGATAAACGGCATTCAGATCAGGTGTGGCGGTGAAAATCACGCTGGCGATGTCAGCTACATCCAACACGTTGGCGGCGACGATACACTCCAAAAGCGTTCGCACAGCCGCCTTGATGGCCGCCACGGTGTTTTCCTCAACCGTAACGGCCCCACGAATACCACGACATGCCATATACACCACCTCCTTGCTCACAGATACAAAAAAAGACGTGGAGCGGGTCGCTCCACGTCTTTGATTTGTTTTGGGCTTACTACACTATTTTCACCCTTTCACACACAAAGGAGCTGACCTTGTTGGGGACAGCGAAAATAAAAGTAGTAATAGCTAAACCAGACTTTGTTTTTCATGGTGACTTTTGACCTATCCAAACACGTCATATATCATATAAACTAAATAATACTCGATTTATCAAAATTGTCAAAAGGTCAAATTGATGCTGTCTATGCTTAACTTCCCGCCTCCAAGGACGCAATCGCTTCTTTCAATACGCTGGCTGAATTTTCCAACGCCTTTTGCTCATCGGGGAGCAGCGTTGCAGCAGCAATGCGCGTAATCCCCTCCTGGGCGACGATGCATGGCACACTCAAACACACGTCCTCCAAGCCATATTCGCCCTGGAGCAAGGTTGAAACGGTCAGCACGCTGTGCGTGTCGCGCAGGATCGCGCCAACAATCCGTACCAATGCCAAACCCACGGCGTAATACGTCGCACCTTTGTAGTCGATGATGTGATAGGCGGAGTTGCGGACGCTTTCTTCCATCTTGCTGCGTTCCTCGTCCCATTGGGTACAACGACCGCACACTGGACAATAGTCGTCGATTGCCATCCCCGCCAGGTGTACCATAGACCATGCCGCGAACTCGGTGTCGCCGTGCTCACCCAGGATGTAGGCGTGAACGTTGTGCACATCAATGTTGCAGTGCTGGCTCAGTAAGTAGCGAAAGCGGGCGCTGTCAAGGACGGTTCCGGATCCCAAAACGCGGCTACGAGGCCAACCAGAGTGTTTCTGTGCGACATAAGTCAGCACGTCCACCGGATTACTGACGACGACAAGGACAGCTTGCGATTCCTGCGCGACAATATCGAAGACGATGTTCTTCATAATCGCTGCGTTGCGTTTGAGCAAGTCAATGCGGCTCTCGCCGGGTTTTTGTTTGCTCCCTGCGGTGATCACGATGATCTTTGCATCAGCGTAATCCGTTTTATCTGCCACGTGGATTTCGAGCGATGGAAAGAAGAATTTCCCGTGTGCGAGGTCAAGCACCTGGCCTTTCGCCAGCTCTTCATTCACATCCAGCAGCGCGATTTCATCTGCAAGGCCGCTCTGTGCCAGCGTGTAGGCACAGGTTGAACCAACATCACCAGCGCCAACAATAACGACCGTTCTTGGATTCCATGCTTTATTTTCCATGGTTTTGTTACTCCTTTTACACAGTCTACCTGACCAGCAAAATGGGGATATTAAAGGCATCGGCAGTCATCTCCGGTCATAGTCTATGGCATAAAAGCACGCACGTTGTTTTGGAGATCAGATCACTCTCTACAAACGAGCGCCCTACAAGTGGCAACCAGGTTCGTGACTCCACATATGGTGCAATGACATCCGCGATGGTTGCCGCTTCCGCTTGGCCAGATCAAGGCTCCGGTAAAGCCGATGCTTAGTTATCGTATTCTTTCCAGGGGTGCGTTTCACTTTGGGGGAAATAGTCAGATCAACGTCTGATCATTGCAGTTTTGTGGCAGTTTTGGCCCGATTGGGGCTCAACAAGCCTGGTATTCAAAGGCCAAAACTGCACCCTTCTTCCAGTTGCCGCTAACAGTTAAGTGGGTACAATGCGATAGCTATACAGCTATGTCCGCCGTCCGGTCCCCCTTACGGTGATAATGTTGATGGAGTATAATTTCGTAGTCCCGTGGCAGTGATTTACTACGATCGTACTCCGGACTGCTCTCGATGGCCTCCCGATCAAGGTCGATATAAACATCCATTTCCGTCCAATCGATTTTGGTGATCCAATTGGTAGCGATGAGCACGGTCTTGCCTGGAAGTAGCCAATCCCGCGTATCCACCAGCAAATAACGGCTCTACACATATTTGTGGGGTAAAAACAGCGCTGATCCCTATTTTGACCGCTCTTTTGATCAAAAGTGGGACGCCCACCTTGCTTTTGGGCGCATTTTGGCAATCAAGTGGAACAAAAGCCCGTCGCGACCCCACTAATCTGCGTAGACCCCAAATAACGAATCGCCCAGGGATCTTGTTCTACAAAAAAGTCCGTTACATGCCCGATTTCCCCGTCCGTAGCCTGGATATCATACCCTTCCACTTCTCGGCAACTGTGTAAACAGGGATTTGGTAAGGAATTGCCTTGCATCGAGACCTGGAGTTCATCCTTTGCACTACTGGGCAATCGCTCTTCTGTCGGTGGGTAGAGCGTGGGCGGAAGGTCCACAGGTGGCATCGTGTCTGGCGGTATATAGGCAACCGGCGCAGAAAACCTGGCCCCTTGCCATGGCCAGCCGTGATAGGTGTGCAAGTCTTCGAGTTGTTGCCGGGATACTGGTTTGGCCAGATCAATTTCGGGACTTTGGTCGACCTGTTGTTGCGTGAGATGTGTACGTATCACCTTGTCTGGTCCTAAGGATATGCCTTCAACTACATTCGGCGACAGGAGGATTTTCCGGCCCAGCAGCCAGGGGCCTGTATCCACGACGATATAGCACACGTCCAAAGTACAACCATCAAAATAGACATCATGGACGGTGCCAAAATCACCATCCGTACCACGGACGGTATAATCATAGAGTGCTTTAACACGCTTTAGCATATCTTTTGCCTCCTTAAGTAGGTTTTCCTGCTATTCGGATGAAGGCATTTTGCAGGATATCCTGTAGTGTATAGATCGCGGCCGCCAGGCATCTCGAAAAAGTCGGCATCTTAGGTAGAGAAAGTATCGGGCATCGAAATTTCCGTCAATGCACCAGGAAGTTGGAAACGCACGTCAAAAGAGAGTTTGAGCATTGTGAGTGCAATGCGTCAGCATATGATGACTTTTACGAGGATATCCAGGCTCTGTAGGATTATAGGTATGAACCCAGGGTAAGCC
>JBNGDO010000193.1:0-7507 GCA_049975385.1 Anaerolineae bacterium
GCCATCGGCCCGACGTTGAGTAGCAGGTTACCGTTTTTGCTGATGACGTCGGCCAACAGGTGGATAAGCTCTTTTACAGAAATGAGATCTTCCGGCTGCTCGTTGCGATTGTAGCCGAAGGACTGCCCGATGCCTCGTGTGGCTTCCCATTTCCGCGCCACGACTTTGGTGTAGGTCGCGTACTCTGGCGTGCGGAAATCGTAGTGTGCGCCGCCGGTTTGGAGCCGCGCAACGAGGCTTTGGGGGTGGGTGAGCGCCCGGCGAACCACCCAGCGGACGAGTTTTCGCGCCAAACCTGACAGGTCTCCAAAACCTGTCAGGTTTATCTGGGTGAACCTGTCGTTGACCACGCCTTTGCGCACGGTGTTGTAGTAGTGGGCGAAGAGCGCTGGCAGATCGGCGGAAGCCGGGTAGCCGATGTCGTTCCACAGCACGGATGGCCTGTAACGGCGGATAAGTTCGCGCCAGTGGGCGTCTGCGTAGGCGGCGTAGGCCGGGTCGTTGGGGATGGCGGTCAGCATGTCGGCGAAATCGCGGATAACGACATCTTTAAAGGTGAAGTCCAATCCACCGGAGTAGTACAGTCCCATATGCATCCCGCGCGCGCGGACAGCGGAAGCGAGTTCGCCCGCGCAATCGCGCTCGGTGTGCCAGTCTGGCTTGTTGGGATTAGGTGTGGCACTCGGCCACATCAAAAAGCCGTCGTGGTGTTTGGTCACCATCACCACGTAGCGCGCTCCGGCCCGGCGGAAGAGGGCGGCCCACGTCGAGGGCTCCCATGTCCGCGCTGCCGCGTTGAACTGTGGCCCAAACGCTGCGTAAGGGGTGTGTGCGCCGTAATTTTCCACGTGATGGCGCTGGGTGGGACTGCCGTCGATTTGCATGGCCTGGCAATACCACTCGGCGTAGGGATTGTGTCTGAACCAGTGGGCGTCGCCTTTTTGGGCGATAACCTCGCGCAGGTTGCCTCCGCGTGGCGCCCATCCGGGTACGGAGTACGGTCCCCAATGGACGAAGATGCCTAACTTGGCTCCGGCGAACCACGCCGGGACCGGGTGCCGTTTTACAGAGTCTAGGGTGGGTAGATAGGTGAACATAGCCCTATTAAACCACAAATCTGTGGAACTTTAAGTACTCAACGGATTGAACGGATCAAACGGATTTTGAATGACGATCTGACTATCCAACTAACGACTACTGGACTTTTATCAGGAGTATCCTATGCCCGACCAAATTCACATTAAGGATCTATTGCTGCGAACCATCATCGGCATCAACGATGAGGAACGTCGCAACCGCCAGGATGTCTTGATCAACATCGCGCTTTGGGCCGATTTGCGTCCCGCCGGTATTTCCGATCAAATCGAAGATGCCGTGAATTACCGCACCATCACTAAGCAGATCATCGCTCTGGTTGAAGCGTCGCGCTTTTTCACGGTGGAAAAGCTGGCGGCGGAGATTGCGCATATCTGCCTGGCCGATACGCGCGTGGGAAAGGCGCAGGTACGCGTGGAGAAACCGGGCGCGCTGCGTTTTGCCCGTTCCGTTGGCGTGGAGATCACCCGCACCCGCGCGGACGCAGAACGGCGCAACCGCGTCTTTATCGCGATGGGATCCAATATCGAAGCCGTGGATAACCTGCAGGCGGCCACACGGTTGCTGGCGGAGATGTGCGTGCTGCTGGCGGCGTCGCCGGTCTACGAGACGGTGCCCGTTGGCAAAACCGACCAACCGAACTTCCTCAATGCTGCAGTGCTCATCGAAACGCCGTTGCTAGCGGCAGACTTGAAGCGCGAGGTGCTGCTGCAGATCGAACAGCAGTTGGGGCGTGTGCGTACGGCGGACAAAAACGCCCCGCGTACCATCGATCTAGACATCGCCTTGTTCAACAGCGAAGTGCTGGACGTCGAGGTGCGCCATATCCCCGACCCCGACATTTTGAAGTATGCGCACATCGCTGTACCGCTTGCCGATCTCGCGCCGGGATACCGGCATCCGGAAACGGGGCAGACGTTGGGCGAGATCGCCGAACACTCATTGATGGGCGGCATCATCCGCCGCGACGATGTGCAACTTGGGTAGATTTTGCACAGGACTACCCGACTAACGACTATATGACTTTTTTAGGAGGTAAAACGTGCTAGGTAAAGAGAAATTGAAAGTTATTGCTGATCGCGTGCTGGGATTCTCCAGCGCCGATCAAACCGAGGTGGTGATTATGGGCGTTGATGAATATCTGACCCGTTTCGCTACCAATCGGATTCACCAAAACGTCTCGGAAACGGACGTCACGGTGCGCGTGCGGGCGGTGTCCGGCAAAAGGATGGGCGTCGCCTCGGGCAACGATCTGAGCGACGAAGCGTTGCGCCAGGTGGTCGATGCGGCAGAGACGGTGGCGCGTTTCCAGCAGGATAACCCGGACTTCCATTCGCTGCCGGAAGCGCAGCCCGCGCAGGAAATCGACGCCTACGTTGCGGCGACGGCAGCATGTTCACCGGAACAGCGCGCGCAGGGTGTGGCGACCATCTGCACCTTGTCGCGGGAAAACGGTTTGCAGGCGGCAGGCGCTTTCTCCACCGAAGTCGAGGAACTGCTGGTGGCCAATTCGTTGGGCGTCGCCGCCTACCATCGCGGAACGGTTGCCAAACTGGTCACCGTCATCATGAGCGACGATAGCTCCGGGTACGGTGCGGCCACTGCCGCGGACGTTTCGACGCTGGATCCGGAGGCTGTAGGTCGGGTGGCGGTGGACAAGGCGCTGCAAAGCCGCCATCCCACCGGCATTGAGCCGGGAGCCTATACCGTCATCCTTGAGGAAGCGGCGGTCGCCGATATGCTTTCGTCGCTGGGGTTTATGGGGTTTGGCGCCCTGGCTTTGCAGGAAGGGCGCAGCTTTATGACCGGGCGTCTCGGTCAGCCGGTGACCGGCGCGAACATCACCATTTGGGACGACGGTCTCGATTCGCGTGGACTGGTGCTGCCTTTCGATTTCGAGGGCGTGCCCAAGCAGCGCGTGACTTTGATCGAGAAAGGCATCGCCCAGAACGTCGTCTACGATTCGTTTACTGCCGGACGAGAGGAAGGTAAAGTCTCGACGGGACACAGCTTGCCTGCGCCCAACACGTTTGGACCGATCCCGCTCAACCTGTTTATGGCGCCCGGCACGGCGACGAAAGAGGAGATGCTCGCTTCCACAGAACGGGGTATCTGGGTGACGCGCTTTCACTATACCAATACCGTCCACCCGATCAAGACAGTGCTCACCGGGATGACGCGCGACGGCACGTTCCTTATCGAAAACGGCGCGATCACCCGCCCGCTGAAGAATTTCCGCTTCACGCAGAGTATTTTGGAAGCTTTCAGCCGGGCGGAGATGTTGAGTTCTGAGTGCAAGTTGATTGGTGGGCGCCGGGGTGGCATCTATGTCCCGGCAGCGAAGATTCGCGAGTTCCAATTCACGGGAACGACGGAATTCTGAGAGGAGATGACGATTATGCGAGATTTAACTGACCGCGCATTAGATTTGGCTAAAGTACAGGGAGCGACGTATGCGGATATCCGCATCGTGCGTCGTGAGAATCAGGCGATCACTGTGAAAAATGGAATCGTCCAGCGCCTTGCACTGAACAGTTCGCAGGGATTTGGCGTCCGTGTCATCGCCGATGGCGCGTGGGGCTTCGCCAGCAGCCACCGGCTCGAACCGGCTGAGGTGGATCGTGTGACCGCGCTGGCGGTGCAGATTGCGAAGGCCAGCGCCCTGACCAAAATCGAGGACGTGGACCTGGGACCGCCGGAAGTCCACGAGGGCGTCTATCGCACGCCGGTGGAGATCGATCCCTTCACCGTGCCACTCAACGATAAAGTATCGCTCCTCATGGATGCGGACAAAGAGGCCCGCGCTGTGAAAGGTGTCAAAGTCGCTACCTCTTCGCTGGTGTTTATCCGTGAGAACAAGACCTTCGCCAGCACCGAGGGGAGCTTCATCGAGCAGGAGATTACCGAGAGTGGGTTGGGCATTGTCGCCGTGGCTGTGGCGCAAGGCGAGATGCAGAAACGCTCTTATCCCAACTCGTTCGGCAGACACCAGGGTACGGCGGGCTACGAGTTTGTGAAGCGCTGGGACCTGGTAGGCAACGCCCGTCGTATGGGCGAAGAGGCCGTGGCCCTGCTCAGCGCCCCGCAGTGCCCCGCCGGTGTCACGACGATGATCCTCGATGGCCCGCAACTGGCCCTGCAGGTTCACGAGTCGTGCGGGCATCCCATCGAACTGGACCGCGTTTTCGGCACCGAGGCTGCTTACGCGGGCACGAGCTTTCTGACGCCGGAGAAGTACGGCGGTCACTTCCGCTACGGCTCGGACATCGTCAATCTCACCGCCGACGCGGTCACGCCCACGGGATTAGGCACGTTCGGCTACGACGACGAGGGCGTACCCGCGCAAAAGACGGACATCGTCAAAAACGGGATATTCGTGGGCTACCTCACCTCGCGCGAGACGGCGCAGGAGTTGCGCCGCTTGCATCCCGACGCGCCCGCGCGCAGCAACGGCTCGATGCGCGCCGATGGCTGGAACCGCATGCCCATCATCCGCATGACGAACATCAGCCTGCAACCGGGGACGTGGACGCTGGACGACCTGATCGCCGACACCGATGATGGCATTTATATGATCACCAACAAGAGCTGGAGTATCGACGACAAGCGTCTCAACTTCCAGTTCGGGACGGAGTTGGCTTACCAGATCAAGAACGGTAAGCTCGGGCAGATGTACAAGAATGCGACGTACACCGGCATCACGCCGCAATTTTGGGGCAACTGCGATGCCATCTGCAACCCGGATCACTGGGTGGTGTGGGGGACGCCCAACTGCGGCAAGGGCCAGCCCGGTCAGGTCGCACATACCGGCCACGGCGCGGCTCCGGCGCGGTTCCGCAATGTGCAAGTTGGGGTGATGAAATAGAAAGGCTGTGATCGGCTACAACCGGGAAGCTTTGTGTTTCCCGGTTGTTTTTTGTATATTTAATAGATTCAATATATTGACAAAACATATACAAAATGGTATACTATGAGTAATTAAATTGTATAGTACCGTAATGATCAGATATTGAGGAGGAAAAAATGAATCAGCCATTACAGATTAAGCCGAGTGATTACGATGTCTTTCGTAATGACCTTTTGGACGTCCATGAACAAGAATGTACCGGGGAGATCGAATGTGCCGTGGGCATGATTCTCGAAGCGATCGGCGAGGATCCGGGGCGTGAGGGGCTGCTGCGCACGCCGGGCCGGGTTGCGCGTATGTACGAGGAACTGACTGCTGGTTATCACGTCGATCCGGTGCGCTTGATCAACGACGCGCTCTTCGACGTGAATTACGACGAGATGGTCATCGTCAAGGACATCGACTACTACAGCCTGTGCGAGCACCATATGCTGCCGTTTATGGGCAAAGTCCACGTGGCCTACATCCCCGACGGCAAGGTGATCGGTCTGAGCAAGATCCCGCGCATCGTAGAGATGTTCGCCCGGCGGCTGCAAGTGCAGGAGCGGATGACGCAGCAAATCGCCGAGTTTCTCGACGAGACGCTCCATCCACAGGGCGTGGCGGTGGTCGCCGAGGGACTGCACATGTGTGCGGCGATGCGTGGTGTGAAGAAGGCGAACGCCCGTATGAGCACCAGCGCGATGTTGGGTAACTTCAAAACATCGCGGGCGACGCGCAATGAGTTCCTCGCGCATATCGGGCGGCGAGCTGTCAATTTGTAGGATGAGGAAAAGAAAGAACCCCGGAAGTAAGATGCCTTCCGGGGTTCTTTGTCATACGAGACGGATTACGTTCCCTCTTGCCAGGAGTTCAGGTAGCGTTCCTGCTCTTCGGTGAGTTCGTCGATTTCCACGCCCATCGCGGCGAGCTTGAGCTTGGCAATGGCTTGATCGATGGCCTCCGGCACGGCGTAGACGGTGTGCTTCAGTTCATCGGCGTGGGCGAGCATATACTCGGCGCTGAGGGCCTGGTTGGCGAACGACATATCCATCACTGCGCTGGGATGGCCTTCTGCGGCGGCAAGGTTGACCAGACGCCCTTCACCGAGGATATTGATATGCCGTCCATCGGGCATCGTGTACTGCTCGACAAAGGGGCGCACGCGACGCGGCGCGCCACTCGCCATTTCTGCCAGTCCCGGCAGGTTCAACTCGACGTTGAAGTGCCCGGAGTTGGCGACAATCGCGCCGTCTTTCATCACTTCGAAGTGACGTTTATCCACCACGTTGATGTCGCCCGTGGAGGTGACGAAGATGTCGCCGATGGGCGCGGCTTCGAGCATCGGCATCACGCGGAAGCCGTCCATCACCGCTTCCAGCGCCTTGAGCGGTTCGATCTCCGTGATGATAACGTTGGCGCCCAGTCCTTTCGCGCGCATCGCGATACCCCGGCTGCACCAACCGTAGCCGCCCACCACCACGTTCTTGCCGGCGATGAGGACGTTGGTCGCACGGATGATGCCGTCGAGCGTGGATTGCCCCGTGCCGTAGCGATTGTCGAAAAGGTGTTTGGTCATCGCGTCGTTCACGGCGATGATGGGGTACCTCAGCGCGCCTTCCTTCGCCATCGCCCGCAGGCGGATGACGCCGGTCGTCGTTTCCTCAGTCCCGCCGATGATGGCATCGAGTGCGTCGCGGCGGTTCTTGTGCATCGTCCCTACCAGGTCGGCGCCGTCGTCCATCGTCATATGCGGCTTGTGATCGAGCGCGGCGTGGATGTGCTCGTAGTAGGTGTCGTTGTCCTCACCCTTGATGGCGTAGACGGGGATCTCGTCGTAGGTGACGAGGGCGGCAGCGACGTCATCCTGCGTGCTCAGCGGGTTGCTGGCGACCAGGACGAGGTCCGCGCCACCGGCCTGGAGCACGCGCGCCAGGTTGCCGGTTTCTGTGGTGACGTGGAGGCACGCCGAAAGGCGCACGCCCTTGAGCGGTTTCTCGGCGGCAAACCGCTCACGAATCTGGCGTAGCACGGGCATCTCACGTTCGGCCCATTCCATGCGCAGGCGTCCGGATGGCGCCAGGTCCAAATCTTTCACGTGGTGTTTCATCATTCAAAGACTCCTTATGTGTGATTTCTTTTATCTTTGCCGTTCTATTATACCAGTAAACGCGTCTTCTCCGAACACGGTCTTGTACCGTTCGCCAAACGCCGCGAGGGTGTAGCTGTGCGTCTGCGGGCCGTGGGTTTCGAGGACGTAGGTGGCAGCGAGTGCGCCGATTTGCCCGCAGATGCGCCACGGCAAGCCCAGCGCCAGCCCTTTGATGAGGCCCGCGCGATAGGCGTCGCCGACGCCGGTTGGATCGAGCACCTGCTGCGGCGGGACGACGGGCACGATCATCTCTTCCCCACCGGCCCAAATGTGGGAGCCTTTTTCCCCGCGTGTGACGATGACGGCACGCTTCACAGCGGCGCGAATGTCGGCCTCGCTCATATGGGTGCGGTCCTTGAGCAGCTCGTATTCGT
>JBNGDO010000194.1:0-5209 GCA_049975385.1 Anaerolineae bacterium
AAAACACCCTCAGGAAAAAAAGCGGCTTAAATTGGTCTGCCAATTTCAGCCGCCCATACCGACGACAGCGTGAAACCGCGATAATATTCGGATAGGTTCTAAAGACTAACAAATGGCATTATGGCACAGTCGCCTACTTTGTCCAGAGAAAGGCCTGGTTATGCTGACTTTTCCACAGACGGCTATTTTATGACGATCAATGTCACTCCTTATCTCTTATCATGGTTGCTATACTGTTTATACCTAGAATTCATATCAACGAGGATGAGAATTTCCACGCAAAAAGGAGAAGAAATGCTGCAGTTGAACCATGGCATCGACCTTTTGACCGAGATCGGCGGCATCAGGACGCTGGAAGAAGCTTATACGTTCTTCCAGACGTGTTGCGACGCGCAGACGCAGGCGCGTCTGGCTCGGATCAGCACCTCAGACGCGCTGATCAAGATTGCCAACGCTATTGCGATGATGCGCCCCGACGCAGTCTTCGTCAATACCGGATCGGCGGAGGATGTGCAGTGGGTACGCGAGTTGAGCCTCAAAACAGGTGAGGAAAGGGCGCTCCCCACACCGGGGGATACCGTCCACTTCGATCTACCCGAAGAGCAAGGGCGTATGGTGGACAAAACGTTCTACATCGTCAATCCCGGTGAAAAAGTCAGTACGCTGGCCAAAAGCGTCCTCCGCGATGAGGCGCTCGCGCACCTTAAGGAGTACATGGCCGGTATCGCCAGGGGCAAAACCTTGTTGATCGGCTTCTTCAACCGTGGCCCGACCGGCGCGCCGGCGGCCATCCCGGCGATCGAAGCGACCACCTCTGCCTACGTCATGCACTCGGCTAACATCCTCTACCGCAACGTCTATCATCAGTTCGACGCGGAAGCGGCGCGCGCCGGTGAGTTCTTCACCAACGTCCACAGCGAGGGCACCAACCGCGCAGAAGACCTCCCCAATATGCGCGTCTTTATGGATCGCAGTTGGTTGACCACCTACGCGCTGTTCTGCACCTATGCCGGCAACACGTTGCTGCTCAAAAAGGGCAACCACCGCTTTGCCGTCGATCTGGCGACCTATTTCCGCCGGGGACGGGAGCTTTCTGAGCACATGTTCATCACCGGCCTCACCGGCCCCGGCGGGCGCAAGACCTTTTTTGCCGGCGCCGCGCCCTCGGGTTGCGGTAAAACCACCACGGCGATGGTCGGTGACGATTTTATCGGCGATGACCTGGCCCAGCTCTGGATCGCTGCCGACGGCACGCTACGCGCCATCAACCCGGAAAAAGGCATTTTTGGCATCGTCCAGAATGTCAATTCCGAGGGCGACCCGCTATTGATCAAGGCATTGCGCGCGCCGGGCGTCGAGGTGATCTGGACAAACGTGCTGATCACCGCTGACGGGACGCCGCGCTGGGTGGGCGACGGCAAACCGGCGCCCGCCGGCGGCATCAATTACACCGGTGAATGGTGGGACGGCAAGACAGATGCTGCGGGCAACCCTATCCCGATATCTCACCCCAACGCGCGTTGCACGCTGGAAAGCAAACACCTCGGCAATTATAATGAGACCCTGGCAGAAGACCCTGCCGGGGTGCCGGTGAAGGTGATCACTTACTGCGGGCGCGACAGCGACACCATGCCGCCGGTTTGGGTGGCGAAGAATCCCAACCACGGCGTCGCCATCGGCGCGTCGATCCTTTCGGCAGCCACCGCCACCGAGGTGGGCACAAAGGGCGTGCGCCGCCAGCCCTGGGCCAACGAGCCGTTCATCCCTGGCCCACTCGCCGACTATATGGAGGCGCAGTTGGTCTTCTTCAACTCACCCCGGTTAATCGACAAGCCCATTATGGCCGGCCTGAACTATTTCCTCACCCACGCTGCGCGCGGCGGGCAGGGGGATGCGCTGCTTGGCGAAAAACGGGACGTTAAGGTGTGGCTTGGCTGGTTGGAACGGTACGCCAACGACGACGTCTCGGCTATCGAAACGCCCATCGGCTACATTCCCCGGTACGAGGATTTGAAAGACCTGTTCGCCGGGATCGATAAAGCCTATCCACGGGACCTGTACGACAAACAATTTGCTTTTTACATCGATAATATCCTGACGCGCATAGACTTGCAAGAAAGGGCCTATCGCCAGGAAACCGGCGTGCCGGAGACGTTGTTCCAGGTCTACCGGGAACAACGCCGGGAATTGGAGGCGTTGAAGACGGCATACGGGCCAATCGTTTCGGTGGCGCAGATCAGGGCGTACACGACGCCGTCGCCACACGCCCACAAGGCGCGCAGGTTTGACGTGAAATCACTCGCCAGATTGAGATTGCATCCGAGAACGCACTATGGCCGCACGCGCAACGCGCGCAAGCACCATTCCATGTAGTGCGAACGATGGCCCTGTTACTCTGCACGCCCTACTGGCGCATGACCAGCGGGAGGTAGATGCGCGCCGGCTCGAATACCTCCACCCACGCTGCGCCAGAGAGCAGAATCGTGTTGGTCCCCTGGCTGATGGGCAGCGTGGCTGTAATCAGCCCGGTCGCCGGTTGCAGCGGCGCGGTGAACAGCCCGTTCGCATCGATTTGGCCCAGGACAACGGTACCGCTGAGGCCCACGTTGGTGCTCCACAGCACCGCCGCCGTCACCACCATCGGATTACCTTCAGCATCGTAAAGTGTAGCCGCCATCTGCGCGCTTTCCCCCACCGCGATCCGCAGAGGGTCTGGCGTGACGGTCAGCGTGACGGGCGGCGAATCCGATACGGCAAGCAGGACCGTCGCCGAAACCGGCCCGAGGTGGCCAATGAGCCGCGCGGTGGTGGTCATTGCCGGCGCGGTGTAGACGCCATACGCATCCACCGTCCCTGCGTCGACCGTCCACGTGGGCGTGACGGCGAACGTCTGCCCGAAGCGTGTGTCGCCTTCGCTCTCGAAGAACGTCGCCAGCTCGACCGTGCTGCCCGGCTGCACCGTCAAGACTGCGGGGGTAATGCGTAGCCGCAGCCACCACGGCAGGGAGAGCGCCGGGTCGCCGAACAGCGTATACGTCCGCGCCTCGTATGAGAACTTGATGGCTTCACGACCAATCTGGGTGAGTTCGCCCAGATTGAAGGTGCCCTGCTGGAATGCCGCCGTGAACATCGCGCGTGCCGCTGTCTCCTCGCTAGAGGCGTAGGCCAGCCCCGCCGGACCATACGCCGCGATGGCCCCCGTCTCCGTCAACACCGTCGTGGCCCACTCGCCGATGGAGCGCACGTCCCGGCCTGATACGCCGGGGTATTTCGGCGGGAACATCCAGTAGCCGTCCCAACAGTCCAGCGAAAGCAGGAAGGGGAGTGCCGTGGTCTGGTCGAGCGCGGTGAGATCCGTGTTGAAAATCAGCGGCTCGTGCGCCCAGCGATGGATGGAGCCGTGTCCCGCGTAGGCCAGCAGCCCCGCACCGGCGTTCCACGCTTGAGTGACGGCCTCCGTCGCTGCCGGGCAAGGCGTCAGGGAAGGAGGACAATACTCTTCCATGTAGACCGTCTGCGCCGTCAGCGCGGCGGGGAACAGCGTCCGCAGCCGCTCCAACAGGCTGTCGAAGCCTTCGTCGTAGTCCTCGCCGTTATCTGCAACGAGCAACGCGTGCAGTTGCCACGCCGAAAGTGGCTGCGCTTCGTAATTCAGCACCTTTGTCACGTAAGCGGCGACCTCCTCAACGGTCTGCGCCGGGAGACGGCCCACAAAGACCTCCGGCAGCCCGTCGCCGTCCACGTCCCCGAAACGACTATCGACCGGCACGTCGCCCTGGGTGGGATCGGCGAACTCACGGTACGGCGGGATCAGTGTGGGCACGAACGCGCCGTAGGTCGCCGGGTTGTGGCCCTTGAAGTTGAAGTTGCCATCGCCCACGAGGAAGAGGTACTTTGCCGCCGGGCCGGGCCAGTTGGCGTGGGCGTAAGCCACGAACGCGCGGATCGCCTCCGGGTGGAACACGCCGCCGTTGAACAGCGGGTAGATGTCGTCCACGTCTACCAAGCGCACGCGCAATCCCTGGCTTTGACGCTGCGCCACGAGGGGGTGCAGCGCGGCGAAGAAGTGCCGTGGCGCGATGATGATCTGGTCCGCACCGGTAGCCGGGGCGAGCAGATCGGCGTCCGGTGTGTAAGGCGTGAGCGTGACCGGACGCGGGATCTCGCCCAGGTAGTGTGTCCCAACAGGCGCGGTGTCCGCAAAAGTCACCCCGCCGTCGATGAGGGCTATAGGCTGCAATGGATTGCTCACGTCGTACAGGCGCGCTCCGGCGGGCCAGTCCGCGACGGTGTACGTGGCGGCGGCGCCGGTCAAGGTTTCGCAGGCGAACGTAGCACTATCCGCCACCGGTGATTGCCGGTAGGTCAGCGCCGCGCGGTCGAAGAAGACGGATTGGTGGCCCACGCCGGTGACGTAGGCCACGCGCAGGGAGTTGTTCCCCGCCAACAGTGCCGCCGCCGGAACCGTCGTGGTGATGATATGGCCGGTCTTGCCGTCCCAGTAGAAATCGCCCAACGCCGTCCCGTTGAAGGTGAGGCGCACGTGATGGTCGGGATTGACGCTGTCGTTGTAGTTGTACGAGGCCAGTTCCACCACCAGCGTGGCTGGATCGCCAACCGTGAGCGGCGCGGGTAAGGCCAGGGGATAGGTGTGTGTTACGGTATCGGCGACGTTGACATATTCCCAAAACCACGTCGTCAGTGTGCCGGGGTCGGTGCTGAAGCGCGCCCAATAGCGCAGGTTTTCCTCTGCAACAGCGGTGACCTGGCAGACGCCGGTGGGTGCGCCCGTTGGACTTACATCGCGCGTCGTCATCCGCAGGCCGGGCGTGGCCGTGTCCACGGTGAGCCAGTAGACGTTTTCGTCGGTGTACTCTTCATCCCGGCGGTTCCCGTGAAACTTCTCGCCGTAGAAGATGAGCGCGTCGCCGGGATCGAAGGTCCCCGCACCGATTTCTTCCAATGCCACCTCCTGCCCGCGCCAGAACAGGCGCACGTCGGCCAGCGCGGCGCCGGTGACGGGGACGCCCGCCGCCGCGAGTGTGGCGTAATCCAGCATGTAGAGACCGTCCGTCACCACGCCGATGCGCCAGGCGGGGTCGGGGAGCGGGATGGGGGCGGCGGGATCAGGGAGCGTGGGGGCGAGGGAGAGTGCGGGGGTGTGGGAGTGTGGGAGGGAGAGGGCGGGAGTGTCGGGCAGGGCATCCGG
>JBNGDO010000194.1:5219-7484 GCA_049975385.1 Anaerolineae bacterium
ACAGCAGCCCGCCGAGAACGGCGAGCAGGAGCAGACTATAGCGTTTGGTTATTGTGTCCACAGTATTTGTCCTTTCCAGACCTGACAGGTTTTAAGGCGAACGTGTTCGCACAACCTGTCAGGTCTGCCGCGATGCCCCACAGTATAACCGGAATCCCGGCGCGCGCGAATAAAAAACTCCCGCAGATGAAAGATCTGCGGGAGTAAGTTTTGGAACGTAAGAGATGGTCTATTTGCGTTTGCGAAGGATGACGAGGCCGGTTGTGGCCACTAGCGCCATAGCGAGAGCAGTAAAGGGTGACGTTACGCTTAGACCCGAGAAGGTGACGACGTTAGGTGTCCAACCGACAGGAACAAAAGCGTCGATACCAGTGAAAGTGTCCTCTGGGGCACCAGTCCATTCTACAGATGGATCAAATGCATCGGAGCCATCCATATCCCCTACGGAAACTGTTGCATTACGATATAGAGTGTTATTAGCAGTGCTGGTATCCCCAGTGCCCCATTCTGAGCCTGGATCAAAGCCAATCTGCCCAATGATATCCATCGGCTGATTGATGGTAGTACCACTCTGATCTTGAATTTGCGACAAGACAACGGCATCATCTCCATTGAAAGTAAGACTACCACTAGTCATATCTGCCATGCTCAAGAGGGTTGCTTCGGCACTAGAATGCGCTAAAACAAATACTTCACCCGAACCGAGGGTGCCATTAAGAGTAATTGTATTACCAACACTTGTATTACCATTGAAGTAGATCAAGACTTGGTAATTTGATAAGTCGAGGTCAACACCATATCCATTGAAAATAGCTACAGCCTTATTGTATGAGGATCCCTCGACGTAGGCTGAAAAGAAAACTTTCCCCGCCTCTGCTGCAAGGGCATTGGATACCGAGAGCACAAACAAACTCGCCAACAAAACCGCAAGCAACAACTTGTGAAATAGCCCTTTCATCTTCACCCTCCTACCACTCAAAATCCTCAAAATCCAACTCGCCCGGCACGCCGAGCGGGCTGCCCGCCTGGATTTCCAGGTCGCCTTCGTACACAATTTCCGGTGTTTCGTACATGGGTTTCCTCCTTAAAGGTATATGTTTACATGCATCATCGAACACGGGGTCTCACAAGCTCTATTTGATCGCACGTTGGCGTTGCACCTCCTGACCTATCGGGGATAAGGATAACAGAGCCGTACACCTCCATCATAGCACAAATCGAAAATGAGGGCAAATGGGTGCGGTTCAGAATGGGGGCAAGTACTCAATCGATGGGCCGTCGCTAGAAGACAAGGCTGCAAACCGCCCATTCTGAACCGCACCTGGGCAGTTTTGGCTTTTGAATATCTGGCTTGTTGGGCCTGAATCGGGCCAAAACTGCCACAAAACTGCACTACTTTTGCCTGGCAATGTCTGCCGCTTTGACATCCGCATGGTGGTAGCGCCCTTTTGTGATGGTCTTTCGCCCTTTGATCTGAATGGCTTCGACCGGGCAATAGTGCAAGCAGGCAAAACAGTAGAGGCAGTCGATGCTTTCCAGCCATTCAGGCCTGCCGTCCTTCATCCTGATCCGATCGGCCAGACATACTTTCTCGCACAGCCCACAGCCGGTGCATCGCTCATCGGCGTAAAAGGACCGGGCCATGTTGGGAAAACGCACTTTGAACATAAAGGCAGTGATCAACGGGTACAGGATGTGCCCCATTAAGAACACGAGCGGGCTGTCTTTCTCGCGGTCGATCTGTTTGTTCGTCACAGTCGTCTGGATTTCGTCCAGCTTTTGCTGTAACGTGGCTTCCATTTCTGCGACTGTGTCGTCAGAAGGAAGCGTGAATATCGGTATGTACGTACATGGCATTTCGACGGAGAAATAGGCGTCCAGCGATTTTCCTTGCTTTTCCAAGCGCTTGTCAATGTTTTGAAAAACCTTGTCCGAACAGAAGCGCGTGGCAACCGCGAAAATGTACTTCGCCGATTCCATATCGACCCGTTGCAGAAATTGCATTACTGCAATGGGCGCAGACAGATTGTGAATGGGGAAGACCAGCCCCACCGTCTCTGCTGTGCTGGCGATGTGCTCGTCCTTCAAAACGCTGATGATGGGCACAAGGCCAGTGTCGGGGAGTCGCTTTTCTAGCTCACGGGCAACGTGCAGGGAATTTCCTGTTCCGGAAAAGTAGTAGATTTGTGTGTTCATCCTATTTCCTTGTTTATGCTTAAAAGTCAAAGTCACACTGGCCATCGCGCCGACCACGAAACCATAGCG
>JBNGDO010000195.1:0-7182 GCA_049975385.1 Anaerolineae bacterium
CAAGCTGTGCGCGCTGGTGTGCCTGATCCTGCTCATCTTCACGCCGCTGAAACTGGGCACGCCCGTTTTCATTATCGGCGCGATTGTGGCCGGTCTGGGGCTACTGGGATTGCTTGTCGCTTTGCTCAACTTCAAGAACACACCCTTCGGCCAACCGGTGTCCCAGGGACTTTACCGCATCTCCCGCCATCCTCAAATCGTGATGGCTTCTACGGTGCTCTTGGGGGCGTGCATCGCGATTGGCTCGTGGACCGCGCTCATCGCACTCATCGCTGCCAGGATTTTCAGTCACTTCGGGATTGTGGCGGAGGAAGAAATCTGCCTGAAGCAATATGGAGATTCCTACCGGGCCTATATGCAGCGCGTGCCCCGGTATTTTGTATTCTTTTAGGTGACAAAATGACATCGAAACGAACTGTGACCGGGGATGCTGCCCTACCCACGGATGCGTGGAACGACAGTCTGATCGGCGACTTCCTCTGGACCAACGCCAACTTTGCCGAGGCCATCTCCGACGTGATGACGCCCTGCACCTGGTCGATGTGGCAAATCTATCTCGGCCAGGTCATGCCTGTCCGGCTTCCCGAGAATTTTCCCATGGCGGGTAACATCGGCGGGCGACCGTATCTCAACCTGAGTATGATGGCTTCCTTTGGCCGTGTCTTCGGTGCTAAGCCCAGGGCCACGTTGCGACGGGCGGAAAGCATGTTCGGGCGCATCCCCGATGACATCGAAATTCCCACCGTTCCCATTACTTTGAGAACAGTGTTCAAAACCTTTCTGCCCGGTTTCTTCACCGCGCGCAAGCAGATGAGGGCTTACGCCCGCCAGGCCCCAACGTTCCTGGATACGGCTCCCGGTTGGTGCACAGACATGCACCGGCGCATCGAGACGACGCAGGACAAGACCTCCTTGGTCACCTTGTGGCGCAGTGAGCTGCTGCCCTACTTCCAGCGTACCTGCTGGGTGCTGCGCGCCGTGACAGGACAGTTCTCCGGGCCAGCCGGGACGCTGCGCCGCCAGCTCCTCGACCTGGTGGGCGAGGCCGATACCAACGCGCTGCTCTCCAATATGCGCGGCGCAGGCGACCTGGCAAGCCTCGGCCCGGCGAGGGGGCTGGCGAAGGTGGCACGCGGTGAGATGACGCGCGAAGCCTACCTGCAACAATACGGGCATCGTGGGCCACACGAGATGGAGCTTTCCATCCCACGCCCGACAGAAAATCCGGCGTGGCTCGACCGGCAGTTGGCAGACTTTGCCCAAGCATCGGTGGATGTGGATGCCCTGCTCGCCAGCCAGCGCGCCGCCTTCGACGCAGCCTGGGCGCGCTTCGCGGCCCGTTATCCGCGCAAGGCGAAATCCGTACGGCGACGCCTCGCACAGATCGCAAAAGCCGCCCAACGCCGCGAGGCGGTCCGTTCCGAAGCCACACGCGTCATCGGCGTGGTGCGCGCCTTCGCGCTGCGGGCTGGCGCGCTCACCGGCTCGAACGACGACATCTTCTTTCTATCACTCGATGAAATCCAGGACGTTCTCTCCGGCGACGAAAGTGCGGTTGCGTTGATTCCCACCCGGCGCGAAACTTACGCGCGATACGCGGCGCTGCCGCCGTATCCCGCCCTCATCGTGGGACCCTTCGATCCGTTCGCGTGGGCGGCCGACCCGAACCGGCGCAGCGACATCTACAACGCGCACGCTCCGGCGCAAGCGGCGCGCGTCAAGACCATCCAGGGTTTTGCCGGCGCGGCTGGTGTCGTTGAGGGCATCGTGCGCAAGCTGGAAACGCCCGAGGAGGGCGACCAGTTTCAGGCGGGGGAAATCCTCGTCACCGTGAAGACTAACGTCGGGTGGACGCCGCTCTTCCCGCGCGCCGCCGCCGTCGTTACCGACGTGGGCGCGCCGCTCTCTCATGCCGCCATCGTCGCCCGCGAGATGGGTATCCCCGCCGTCGTCGGCTGCGGGAACGCGACGATGGTCTTGCGCACCGGTGATCGCGTGCGCGTCGACGGCAGTCAAGGGATGGTCGAGGTTTTACCGGCACACGCCTCTACCACGATGTAAAGCGCCTCATGGATGTGCAATTGACGCAAGGATTTGTCAGTATATAATCCGGTCTATTCATCCCGCTGAGCAATCCAATTCCTGAAAGGAAGGACAAATGAATGCACACAAATACATTTGACTGGGGGAAGACGCGGCAATTATCAATTATCAAAGTGTTGCTGGTGGTCTTTATTCCGAGCGGTATTGCCTTTATGGGATTCCACGTTGTCTTGCCCGCGTTGGTCGCAAACGGATTACCGGTTCTGCTTGCCTGGCCTTCTGTCGCCAGCGTGATGCTTCTGGGACTGGTGATCGCGGCTGTCCTTCTCTTGCGCAATGAAGCAAGAACCTTGGGGATTTCGCTTTGGACGCGGATGTGCTTGAAAAAGCTTTCTCTGAAGGAATGGGGACTCTATCTTGGCATCGCGATTGTTGGGCTGCTTATGATTTCCGGTATCCAAGGCGTCATTCCAGGCATTCTCGATGCAATAGGCTACACCATTCCCGATTACATGCCCTTTTTCTTGAATCCCCGCATCGATGCCACCACGGCGCCTATGGCTGTTGTTTCGCCCGGCCTTCCGCTCCAGGGCAAGTATGGCCTTCTGCCCTTAATCGGAATCGCGTTATTGCTGAATATCCTGACTGAAGAACTCTATTTCAGGGCGTGGCTGTTACCCAAACTGTCTCGCTATGGGGCCTGGAGTTGGGTATTGAATGGGGTGTTATTTGCGTTGTACCATACTTTCCAGCTATGGCTGCTGCCGGTATTGCTCGTTGCAAGTCTCCTGTTTGCGTTTATTTGCTATCGAAGCAAAAGCATCTGGCCGCCGCTGGTAGCGCATCTGATTGGCAATTTCCTGTTATCTATTCTTGGGGTCCTGATGTTGATAGCCAGTTGAGGCATCAAAGACCGTGTTGATGTGCTCGCTGGACGAATTTTTCGTGGGGTACGAGGCGTCCCGCCCTCTCTTTGAGGCCCTGCGCGATGTGATGGACGCCATCGGGCCTACGGAACTCCGTGTGTCCAAAAGCCAGATCGCTTTCTGGCGGCGAAAGGTTGTAGCGCATGTATGGATTCCGGCTCGATACCTCAGCGGTGATCCTGCTCCGCTTATTCTCACGCTGGGCTTTCGACGTCGGGATGGGTCACCGCGCTGGAAGGAAATCGTGGAGCCGGTGCCGGGACGTTTCACACATCATCTGGAATTGTATTCCACGGCTGATCTCGATGAAGACGTCCGTGCCTGGATGCGCGAGGCATGGGTGAGCGCCGGAGAGTGAATCCCGTAAAATAGTTGTGTTGTATCTATTGCGGCTGATCAAGAAAGCCTGACCGTCTCTCATTCCTCGACCGCGATGTACAGCTCCTCGCTGTTCCAGAGCGTGCTGTATGCCGTGCCGTCGGGGCGCAGTCCGCGCACCTGAGGCCGCGCGACAAACCAGAAAGGTCGCCAGGTCAGAAAGACGGTGGGGAGGTCCTCCATCAGTAAAGCGTCGGCTTCTTGCAGCGCCGCGTCTTGTTCAGCGACGTCGATGGACATCAGCGCGCGTTGACAGGCCGCGTCGTACACCTCTGAGACGTAGCCACTGAAGTTTTCGCCAACCCAGTTTGTGTCCTCGGTGGGAATCCGGGTCGAGAGCCAGCCTCCACACACTTGCGGTAGTTCGGCGCGCCAGCCGAATAGCGCCATTTCGTAAGTGCGCCCGAAAAGCGGGCTGACAGCGTCATTGGCGTAGAAAAGCTGCGGTTCGGTCGGTTTGGACCGCACACCGATGCCGCACATCTCCAAATCTGCCGCGATGTGCGCCGCCGTGACGAAATACGGCGGCGCCAGATGCAGTGTCAGGCTTAACGGTGTGTCATCGGTAAATTCTGGTACATCGTGCGCTTCGCGGATGCCGTCGCCGTCTTCATCGCGCCAGCCGATCTCCTCCAACGACGCCTGTGCTGCGATGGGGTCGTAAGCCATCAGCGCAGCGACGTTCGGGTCGTAGGCTGGATGTCCCGGAGGGATGAAGCCGCTGGCGGGTACGAACGCTTCCCCAGAAAGCGCCTCACTCAACGCGGTACGGTCGATGCACTGCACCAGCGCGTGGCGGACCTGCTGATCGTGCAATGGGGAGAGCATTTCTTCTTCCGGTTGCAGGTTGAAATCGAGCCGTATCACTACGGGGGCGACGTCGGCCCAGATCATCGCCTGGCCCTGCCCAAGCAAGTACATCCACGTTTGCCAGTCTGTTTCCATTACCGGGTCGGGCAGGAGTACGTCGCATTGCCCGGCGAGCAGCAGTTCGCCCCACGAACTGGGATCCAGTTGGGGAAAGCGGAAGATGATGCTCTCTAGCGTGGGCGGCGTGCCCAGGAAGTATGGATTGGGTTCGAGTCGCACCTCGCGCCCGGTCTCCCATGCGACGATGTGGAATGGGCCGGTTGCGGGTGGCGTGCGATCCTCAAGGACTTGCGCCAATCCCTTATTTTCCCAACGGTGCGCTGGCTGGGGCGGAAAGAGGAAGCCGGGGTAGTCGGTGCTGAGGTAGCCGGGAATGCCTTCCCAGCGCACGATGTGGCGATTCACGGCGGCAAAGCTAGCCGTGCGCTCGACCAAATCACGCCAGCGTCCGTAGGTTCCTGGCGACTGCGCCAGGTAATACCCCAGGATGACGTCATCCGTTGTCAAGGCCGTGCCATCTGACCACTTTGCGTCGGTTCTTAGGGTAAAGGTGACGACGAGTTGTGGCAGTTGTAGGGTCTCCTCGCTCTCGTTCGTCTGGATCGCGCCCGTGGTGTCGACGTAGCGCGTGCCGGGTGGAACGGAAACCGCACGCGTGACCACGTCGCCGGTCTCCACGGAAGGCACGCGCTCCACCAAGCGCGCTTCCCAGCGATGGCCCACGCGCTCTAGCGGTTCCTCGTAGAATAGTGCCAGCAGATCGTAGGCTGACTGCGAGGGCGCAAACGGGCTGGCGTAGGTTGGCTCAGTCGCACATACCACGAGCTGCTGTGGATGCGGCGTGGGTTCCGGCGTCCACGTAGGGACGGCCGTTGCTGTTGGCGTTGACGTCGGTGTGGGTGTGGCTGGGGTAGGGGATGGGGATGGCATTGGCGTTGATGTAACGCAGGCCGCCAAGATCATAGCGACCAAACTGGCGAGCAGGATCCAGCGTGGGCGGATCATGCGGCATCCTTTCGGCTGAGATACAACAATAAGGCCAGCGTTAACCCTCCCAGCAGCGCCAGAGCAACTAGTTTATAGAGACGCGAGGCCAGCGTTAGCCCCAGCGCCCCGGCAATTGCACAAAATATCCAGTAGCCAAAAACGATGGTGCGGGTCGAATATCCGGCATCCTGCAAGCGGAAATGGAGGTGGCGGCGGTCTCCACGAAAGGGACTCGCCCCATGTCGCCAACGATCCAAAATCGTCCATGCCACATCGACGATAGGGATGCCCATGACCAGCAGCACGGTAGCGACGCGCCCCCCGGCGATCAGGCCGAGCGCGCCGAGCAGGTACCCGACCATAAATGCCCCATTGCTGCCCATAAAGACGCGCGCCGGAGCGATGTTATAGACCAGAAATCCCAAAGACGCGCCAAGCAGCGCCAGTGCCTGCGGGATCACACTGTACTGTTCGGAGCGGAACATGTGGAGGCTCAACACTGCTGCCAGAATCGCTGCGACGCCTGCTACCAGCCCGTCCAGTCCATCCAGCCAGTTCACGGTGACGATCATGCCAGTCATCCAAAACAGCGTGAGGGGAACGTATAGCAGGACGGGCAGAACGACCAGCTCGTTGGTCAATGGATTGTTGAAGCGTTCCAGGATGATGAGTGTGCCGATGGCGATCCCGGCAGCCAGCAAATAGCCGCTGTACTGCGCCCAGGGTGGCAGATCGTAGCGGTCGTCGATCACGCCCACGATGAACATAACCACCGCGCCGATGATGAGTCCCCAAAGGCGGCGGGTTTCGTTAGGATCGGCGGTGGGGATGGCATTGATTCGTGAGAAGAGCAGCGCACCAAAGAATCCCGTTGCAAGCCCCAGGCCACCGAGTTTGGAGACCGCGCCGCCATGCCGTCGCCTTCGATCCGGCAATGCAACGATGTGCCAACGTCGACCTAACCATCCGCCCAATGGGGTGACAAGCAACGCAAGCCCAAAGCCTACCAGCACGATCAGTGCATACTGACCCGCAAAGTTCACGGTTGTTCCTTAACCGGTGCCAAACTGCCGGTCTCCGGCATCCCCTAAGCCTGGCACGATGTAGGCATGCTCATTCAGGCGCTCGTCCACCGCCGCGACGTAAATATCCACGTCGGGATGCCGGGAGGAAAGCGCCTCAATGCCTTCTGGCGCAGCAATCAGCCCCATGAACTTGATGCGGTTTGCCCCCCAGGCCTTCAAAATCTCTACCGTTTTCACCGCTGAGCCGCCGGTTGCCAGCATCGGGTCCAGAATCAAGCACACGGACACCGTCGGGTGAATCGGTAGCCGGTTGTAGTAGGCCACAGGTCGCAGCGTTTGCTCATCGCGGAAGAGGCCGATGTGCCAGACTTCCGCCGACGGAATCATCTCCCAGATGCCTTCCACCATCCCCAGGCCGGAGCGCAGAATGGGGATCAAGCCGATGGGTTCTTTGAGTTTGTAGCCCACCGTTGTGGTCAGCGGTGTCTCTACCTCGGCGGGGGCGATTCCCAAATCCTTGGTGGCCTCGTAAGCCAATAACAGCGTGATTTCGCGGATCAACTCGCGGAACTTCTTGGGGTCGGTGTCTTTGTCGCGAAGATACGTCAATTTGTGTTTAACTAGTGGGTGATCGGAAACGTATACCTTGGCCATGTTTCTCCTTCAAAGTTAATGGATCAAATGGATGTGAACCGTGATGCGTGAAGCTGTTTCACGCTGTGGCCGGTCTGTGACCGCGCCACCGTTGGGCGTTCCTTACCAAACCAGATGGCATTGTACACGGGCAAGGGTGATTGTCAACGTCTTTTACTGCATCCAACGCTGGATCAGTGCATCGAGTTCGCCGTTGGCCTCCATTTCATCGAGGGTGGCGCTGATGGCTTCGATGAGTTTGGCGTCTTCTTTGCGCGCGGCGATGGTGTAGGGTTCGTCGGTGATGGGCGGGGTCAGCA
>JBNGDO010000196.1:0-7178 GCA_049975385.1 Anaerolineae bacterium
GCCAGATGATGCGTCTGAATCCCTTCCGTGCCCTCCAAATCTGCAATCGTGCGCGAGACCTTGAGAATGCGGTGGTACGCTCGCGCACTCAAGTGCATCTGGCGCATCGCCGAGCGCATCAAGGCCTGGGCATCCTCGCGTAACGTGCAGAACTTGCGAATCTGCGCCGGCCCCATATCCGCGTTGCAGACGCGCTCGGTGCCAGCGAAGCGCGCCAGCTGACGCTCTCGTGCTGCGTTGATGCGGGCGCGGATCGCGTCCGAAGGTTCGCCGCGGGTGGCGTGCGCTAGCTTGTCGTAGGCCACGCGGGGGACTTCCATGTGGATATCGATGCGGTCCAGCAGCGGGCCGGAGATGCGCTTGCGGTAGCGCTGTATCACGCCCATAGAACAGGTACATGGGCGTTCTGGATCTCCGTAGTAGCCACAAGGGCAAGGGTTCATCGCGGCGATCATCATAAAGCTGGCGGGGAAGGTCAAGCTGCCGTGCGCACGGCTGATGGTGACGGTCTTGTCTTCCATCGGCTGGCGCAGCACCTCGAGCACGCGGCTGTTGAACTCCGGCAACTCGTCGAGGAAGAGCACACCACGATGTGCCAGACTAATCTCGCCGGGGCTGGGCCAGTGACCACCGCCGACGAGACCGGCATTGCTGATTGTATGATGCGGCGCCCGGAAAGGTCGTATCTGGATGAGTGGCGTGTCGGCGGGGAGCTGATCCGCAATGCTGTAGACACGCGTTACTTCGAGGGCTTCCTCCAGCGAAAGCCGAGGTAGAATACCAGGAAGCGCTCGAGCCATCAGTGTCTTGCCCGCGCCGGGAGGCCCCACCATAAGAAGATTATGCCCTCCAGCAGCAGCGACTTCGAGCGCGCGTTTGGCGTGTTCTTGCCCCTGAATTTCGGCGAAATCTACAGCGGGCGGCGGGGAGTGTTCAATATCGTGATCTGCCGGTGTATGGAGCTTGATGCGCGTGAGGCCTTGCAGGTGCGCGACCAGGCTCGCCAGCGAGGCAACCGGGTAAACTTGCAAGCCGGGAATCAGCGCCGCCTCTGCTGCATCGTGGCTGGGGACGTATAGCGTGGTGGCCTCGCTGTGCCGGGCCATATCGGCGACCGGCAGCACGCCGCGCACGTGGCGCAATGTCCCGTCGAGCGAGAGTTCGCCCATAAGAATAGCGCCGTCCAGCGCGTCGGGTGGCAGTTGCCCGCTCGCCATCAATATACCGATGGCGATGGGGAGATCGTAAGCCGGACCTTCCTTGCGCAGATCAGCGGGGGCCAGGTTGACGGTGATGCGCTTGTCGCCGGGGAACGTGAGGCCGCTGTTGCGGATGGCGGCACGCGTGCGCTCGCTACTTTCGCGGACAGCAGCGTCCGGCAAACCGACGAGGGTCATAATGCCGGCCTGCCCACTGCGGCGCACATCCACTTCCACTTCCACGGGCAGGGCTTCGAGGCCCAGTACGGCGGCACTACCAATTTTCGCCAGCATACGCCGTCTATTGGGGGGGGACCTGGTTGCCGGGAACCAGATCCTTATGCAATGCTTGAAATTGTTGTTCCAGACGGATGAGGTTCTTTTGCGCCTTGGGATCACCGAGGTTCATACGATGCCAGGCAAAAGCAGCCTCGGTTAACTTGAGTTGATAGCGTTGCGTCTTCCACCAGCCTTTTACATTGCCGCCGAACAAGATCTTGAGGCGAGCAATGCGTCGCCGAAACGTCGATTTCAAGACGTCAATTTCTGCTTGAGGAATGATCTGGAGTTTGGCAAGTTCCTGGCTATAGGCGATGATGCGCTTGCGTTCCAGGAAAAAGGACCAAATCGCAATGACAATCAAGAAGATAATCCCCCCCCAATCGGCGATTGCCGCAACCACAAGAGGGATGAGGCCACCACTGTAGCCGGTGAACGTCGCAAAGGTGTTGTGAACGGCGTGAGCCAGCATCGCCATAATCAATCCTACCAGGATAAGAGCGGCCTTCAACACTTTGTTGCGCACTTCCAGCGAGAGGGCAATCCCCAACCCAGTAAAGCCAGTATACATTGCGTGGTTGAGGCCAAACAGCCCCGCCCGCATAAAGGCCAGGAACAGCACGCCGCCAACACCTTCTTCGACGTAAGCGCCAAAGAGGTAGAAGAAGTTCTCTACGGCGGCGAAGCCAAAGCCAACGATGCCGCCGTAAATCAGACCGTCCATCGGGCTATCGATTTCGCGCCGCAACAAAAGCAACAATATCAACAATGCTAGGGCCTTGACACCCTCTTCCGCTAGCGGCGCGACGACCGACGCGCCGAGTAGGTCATAGGTAAGCTGGTTAGGGCTGATGGCGACAATCGGGATATCCAGGATAATTTCAAAAATTAACGCGAGTATGATAGACGGAACCGCACCCCAAAGGAAAGCCGCGATGAGCAAAGGCAGCGGCTCTTTCTCGTAGCGATCGAACCACCATAGCACCATTGCGTAGAGAATCATCGGCACCAGGCTCAAAACGAATATCAACAACACGTCGAGCATCGTCTCCCTCCCAAAAAGATAGTTAAAAGTCCCACGTCACAAGTCAAAAGTTGAATATCCGTTGAGAAATTCTTGTGCTGTGGCTGTTCTCTGCAACGCCACGACAAGCTACCTTCGACTCCGCAAACCGCCTAACAGCGCGGCAAGGCCACCCAGTGCGACGAGACCACCAGCGAGCACTGCAGCGCCTTGCATCACAGTTTTCGTCTCCACACTCGGCAGCACCGCCCCTTCCAGGCCGGCATCGGCTCCATACTGGCTGAAGAGCTGGCCCCACGGCGTTTCGAGCGCAGCCTCTACCCGTTTGCGCCCCACCACGGGGTACCAATAGACGTTGTGGTAGAAGTTGCTGGCAAAATACGACCACGGCACAATCGGGCCTCGCAGCAACAGCGACTCAAACGGTTTGAGCACGCCGTGGTAGATCGCCTTCTGTCCCCGGCTGGCGAACGTGTCATCGGTCTCAAAACACCAGCGTTCTGTGCAGGCATCCTCGTCACCGACGAATTCGATATCGGCAGGATCGCCCACACCAAGCCCCAATTCGTGCGCGATGCGAATAAAGGGGAGCGTCAGGGGATCGAAGCCCTGGAGCAGCGCCGACGCCGCGTCGATTGCGACCTGATCCGCCGAGGCAAGCAACACGTTTTTCTCGTGCCAGTGCATCGCACGCGGGCCGGGCCCGTCCCCGGCGAACGTGCCGTCCATCACTGCGAAGAGGCCTGGGTGAATGTCCTGCTGGATCGTGAGCAGGTCGACCAGCGTCTCGTGGATGACGCTGTGCGTCCAGTGACGCTTGCGCCCGAGCAGACCGCCGAATGCATTCTTCATCGCGCCGGTGATCGTCGTGAAGACGTGCGTCTTCACTGTGGGCAATTGGACAATATTGTTGCCGATGAGGATTTCGGGAATGTAAACGCCCTCCGGGTAAATGTCGTCCAGAACGAGGAAGGGCTGTTTGGGTTCATAGCGCACCCAGGGAACCTCCGGCTTGTAGATGTAGGCACAGGGGACGCCATACTTGTCGGTGACGTAGCGCTGCTTGTTGTTGGCCTCGCCGTCGGCGGTGTCCACCACCACAGTGTCGTTGTGAACGCCGAGTAGGTCAGTGTACCCATCGGCCTGGAGCTTGCGGATAACACCCTCCAGTTGCCAGGGTGCGGTGGAACAGGCAGGATACCACGTCTGCCAGGAAATGTTGATTTTAAGCAGTGTTTTGTGGTCGGCAGGCAGGACTTCGCGGTAATCCGCCAGATCCATCAAGCGCGCGTAATCATCCAAAACGGTTTCCGGCGTTGTGCGTACGATGGCGACTTTGCCGCGACCGGGAAATATTTTTGGGGTCATACTTTTCTCCTTTCAAACATTCCAATCCTCCACTCCAGACGAACAGTGAACGCGCAACCTTCCTACGCGCACCGCGGTCAGGTGTCTGTCGCAGTTCCAGTATATGCATATCCGCATACAGCGCAACTTAACCGGACCTATCACATCTCCTTCAATCCTCACAGAAACGGAAGAACGGCTTGTCACTGCCTGATAGGACAATGGACAAGCCGTTTGACTTGTAGGTACAGCGTGCGCGATGTTGTAGCGCCTATCTTTTCCCATTGATGCTTCATCCTTCCTGTGGGGCAGGCAGCGTAAACCAGAAGGTGCTGCCCACACCGGGTACACTATCGACACCGACCTCGCCGCCGAGTTTGGTGACGATGCGCTGCACGATGGACAGGCCCAGACCGTGGTCTTGCGCACGCACTTTGTGCAACCTGGTAAATTGTGTGAAGAGCCATTTGCATTGTTCGTCACTGAGGCCGGGGCCGTTATCGCGGGCCCAGAAGCGAACGAAGGCTAAATCACGGGCAGGTTCAGCCTGTTGCCCATCGACGGCGTCTTTTCTCCAATCCCAGCCCAATTCCACGCGCGGAGGGATACTCTCTTCCGGTCGCCCGCCGTACTTGAGGGCATTGCTGATGTAGTTGACCCACACTTCCTCTACCCACGGCCCGTAACCGATGGCTGCAGGCCAAGCCTTCGGTATCAGGATCTCGCTCCCGGTGATGAGTTCCAGGTCGAGCCGGGAGCGCACTTCGGTGAGGATTTCTCCCATCGCCACCGGCCCGGTAGCAAGGTCTTCGATTTTGCGGAGACCGGCCAGCAGCAACAGTTCGTCGATGATATTGGCCATCTTTTTCCCGGTCTGCACGATGCGTTGGAGATTATCGTGGATGAGGTCCGTGGAAAGACGTTCGAGGCGTTCACTCAGAAAAGCAGCAAAACCCACGATGACTGTGAGTGGGCTTTTCAGATCGTGCGCAACGGTGTTGGCAAAGGCATCCAGTTCAGCGTTGCTGGCTTCCAGGTCATCGGCATAGTCACGCAAGACGGCTTCAGCTTGTTTGAGCGCGGTGATATCGCGGAAGACGATGAGACAACCGCTGACCCGCCCGCGTCGGTCAGCCAGGGGAGAAAGGCGCAGATTGTAGGTATGTGGTTGCTCCGCGTGCGGGAAGGTGATGTCGGCTTCTGTTGCAGTATGAGTGGACAAAGACATTCCTGCACTTTCCCAGGCAGGTAGGATAGTCCGGACGGATTGACCGATGAGCGTGCTGAAATCCGGGCGTTGGAGAATATATTGCATGGCCGGGTTGAGGTCGACAATGCGTTCTTGGTCATCGAGCACCAGGACGCCATCGCTCATGGTCTGGATCACGTTGGCATGGGCCACCGGTTTTAGGTCGAAGAGGCGGAAGCGGAACAATCCCCAGGTCAGGATCACGCCCATGATGAGGAAAGTGAACGGGTCGCGCGGCACGCGCATACCCTCGGACCCCCAGATTGTGACACGAAGCATGTTAAACAGTCCAGGCATTAATGCGGCGACGGTAATAAGGAAAACTTGCTGGCGATAGATGCCCGGCATGCGCAGAGCTTTGAATCCCAACGCGCTGAGTGTCAGCGTGTAGGTTAGGACGTGATAGAGCGTATTGATGAAACTTAGCGGGCCAGCTACATTCTCAGTGAAGAGATAGGGCCAGGATAATTGCGAGAACGGCGGTGCAATCCACAACAGGTGATGGCTTTCATTGGTGACGGTAAGAAGTAGTAGGATAACCGGCGGCAATGCCGCGGCGCCCCAAAGCCAGGGATTGCGCCGCGCGCGAAACTGGCCGAACTCTAGCGCAAAGGCGACCCAGCCGAGGGGGACGAAGAACGAAGCGATTTTGCGCACTTTGAACCAACTGTAGGCACACCCCGGGCGATTGCATAGAAAAGCAGCAGCAATGGCCAGCGTGTAGATGGACGTGACGATCATCATCACGGCGAAGCCATGCGCCCCTGGAGCATGGCGCTGTCGCCAGGCATAGAAAGCTATGCCGATAAGACCACCCCAGGCGATGATGACGGCAACGAGGTAGTAGATATAGTCACTCAGCATAAAACGTCCTTGTGAGACGTAACCGACATCCGTGCGGTGAGCAATCATGCATGCGTATTGACGCGCGGAGGCCGGGATTCCACCACAGCAGCACCAATGCCGCTGATCAATGCCCGACTGAACCAAACATAACTTTCTAAGCGTCTATACGCTTTCAGGGAAACCGAAACAGTTTAGTTTCATATGCACGGATCAGTAAGTCATTGTATACCGTAAGGCACTTTGTTATGTAGTCAGTATAACGCAATATGGCTATACTAGCAATACAAGTACGTACAGACAAAAAACAAATGTTAAGGCGCCAACACATAAAAGTCAATGATCATCAAGAGCGCCGGGAGGCCAAAGTACAACGACGATAGGCTCCAACCTATGTGGACATCATCGCCTTTCCCGAAACCAACCTCACCGGCTACGTGAATCCCGAACAGCACCCCCATATGGTCTTGCGCCTCGATGGACCGGAGGTAGCCCAGGCAGGCGCGCTGACCAAAGGGAAATCGCCGACGGCCCTCGTCGGCGATTTGGAGGAAAATCCCAATGGCAAGCCCTTCATCTCCCAGCTCGTCGTGCGGGATGGCCGGTTGGTGGGCGTTTATCGTAAAATGACGCAAGGCGAAGCGGAAGACGGCGGGTTGGAAGATTGGCACGCGGTAGGAGAGTCGGTGCCCGTCTTTCAGCACGACGCGCTGACGTTTGGCATCGCCATCTGCGCCGACAGTGACAACGAACATGTCTTCGCCGAATGTGCACGACAGGGCGCGCGCATCGTCTTCGAGGTCGCCGCCCCGGGGTTGTATGGCGATCAGGCCACGCGCGATTGGGAGAGCAGTTTCCGTTGGTGGGAGGACGATTGCCAGACGCTACTGTCACGCTATGCGGCGACTTACGGGATATGGATCGCGGTGGCGACACAGGCCGGGCGCACTATGGACGAGGATTTCCCCGGTGGCGGCTACGTCTTCGCGCCGGACTGTCGCTGCGTCTTCGCCACACCGGATTGGTCGGCGGGGATGGTGATTGTGGAAGTTCCGGTGTAGATCTGGATTTCACGCACGTTAAGTGAAATACTTCAGCTTGCGCGGCGCGCGCAATACCTCGCGTCGGTAAGGCGATGCACGCCCCGGCATCACCCGCCAGCGCACCAACCCGATTTCCCCATTTTGGCATGGTTCACCAGTGCCAAAAAACTCCTTTACAAATTCAGCGAGCCGGG
>JBNGDO010000197.1:0-7093 GCA_049975385.1 Anaerolineae bacterium
ACAGTTTGCCAGTTATGAGGAGGGCGACTTGACCCAACGCTTGTGCGCGCTAACAGTTTTTTCAAAGGCTGAGGGTCTGAAATATGCGGTAGCGAAAGGCGTCGTGTTCGTACATACAAGTCGTATGACCATGCCTTCCCCGGCGATCGCGTATATTTGTACCACCTGCGGTTATTTTGAGAATTATATCGCCGATCCAGGCAAGCTAACAGCAGTCGCCAAGAACTGGCAGAAAGTATCACCCCACTGATTTTGATCATCAAAAGTCACATCGAACAGGAGAATATGCTATGACGCTCAGTATCACCAATCCCAAAGAACCCCAAACTCCCTACCAACCCGCTTTGCGGGATATGGTTATGTTGGAGCTTCCTCTCGAAGCCAAAGTGTCCCCCGCTGGCGATTACGTCGCCATCCGCGTGCGCACGACCAACTGGAAAGAGGATCGCTACGAGCGTGTCTGCTACATTCACGATCTGGCGGCTGGCGTGACTTATCCACTCAATCGGACGGGCAATGTAAGCCAGATGGAATGGGTGGACGACCAAACCCTGGCTGTACTCAAGGGAGGATCCGGCAAGGACGACAAGCCCCAAATTTGGCTCTACGAGGGCTTGATCGGTGAGGGCTGGCAGGTCACCGATCACAAAACCGGTGTGGACTGGTTCTATCCCTTTGCCGGGGGGCTGCTCTTCCTGGCGGCCGATCCCAAACGGGATGAGCGCAAGTCGCGCGCCGACCGCTTTGGCAAATTTACCCATTGGGAGCGCGAAGAAAGCGCCCGCGCGCTCTACTACGTCGGCTTGACCGAGCTGCGCGAATACCAGGCTCGTTGCAAAGCCGCCACTGAGGACGAGGCGAAAGATTTCGTGTTGCCCGTGGTTGAGTTGAGCCACCTGTTACCCGAACCGCTTTCCATTCGCTGGGTCGTTCCCTCACTGTCCGGCGACTCGCCAACCGGCGCCGTTATCTATCTCAACTGCTGGCCGCGTGACGATTTGGTTTATTACCACCAGACCCGTACTTACGCGATCCGGCTCGATGCTCCCGCGGCGCTGGCTGAGTACGTACGGCGGGAAAAGGAGAAAAAGGCCGCTAAACCGGCTCCGGAGCAAAAGGACGAGGAGGAAAAAGAGGACGTCTCCTACATAGGTGAGATCGTCCGCTTAAACTTGCCCCGGGACGCCGTTGTGACCGCCGTCTCGCCGGATGGGGAAAAGCTGCTCTTGTCCTATAAAGAGCGAGACAATAAAATGTACACGCAGTCCGATCTGTGGACGATGGATGCAGCAGCAGCCTGGCAAGCCCCGGATACGGATGCCTTCCTGGCGGGGATGAGCAATATATCGGCGTCTTTGGATCAGGAGATCATGGACTTGTACTGGACAACAGCGGGCATCATCGGGTCGTACGTGGAGAATACGCACATCCGGATGGCGCGTTTTGGCGAAGACGGGCAGGTCGTGCTCCTGGATCTGGGGGATATTTACCTGGCCGGGCTGGAGTTCAATGTTTCTGTGGCTGGGCGCATCGCTCTGATCGGGGCAAGCGCGTGTACCTTCCCCGAGGCCTATCTGGCCGACCTTGCGGACGATGAGGACAAAGGGCAAGTGCGTAAGCTGACCGATTTCGGCCAAGCCGTGGAGGACTGGGAGCTGGGCACTGTGGAAACTATCCGCTGGACGAGCAAGGACGGCACCGAGATCGAAGGTGTGCTGCGCAAGCCGGCTGGCTTTGATCCAACGAAGAAGTATCCTCTCGTGTTTGTCGTACATGGCGGCCCCTCGTGGTTTTCGGGGGAATATTTGCTGGGCGGCGAGGATCTCAGCTATTATCCCAGTATTCAGTTCATGCAAAAGGATGTGCTCGTGCTCAAGCCGAACTATCGTGGCTCCATTGGCCGCGGGCAATCTTTTCTCGAGTTGAACGTGGATAATCTGGGTGTCGGCGATCTGTGGGACATCGAAAGCGCCATTGACTACCTGGATCAGTTGGGCTGGGTAGACACGGCGCATGTCGGCTGCATGGGCTGGTCGCAGGGTGGCTACATATCAGCCTTTGCCGGTCTGCACTCGGAGCGGTTCGAGGCGGTCTCGGTCGGCGCGGGCATCTCGGACTGGTACACCTATCACGTCAGTAACGACATCCCTATGTTTACCGTGGATTATCTCTCCGGCTCGCCGTTCCGCGACCGCGGCCTGTACATCAAAACGGCGCCCATCAGCAATCTGGCCAACGCGAAGACCCCAATGCTCATCCAACATGGCTCCGACGACCGTCGGGTCCCGCTCTCCAACGCGATGGAACTCTACCGGGGTCTGCAGGAGATGGATGTGCCAGTAGAGCTCTTTGTCTTCCCCGGCATGGGGCATCCGATCACCAAACCGCGCGAGAATCACGCCGTGATGCACCAGAACCTGGCCTGGTTCAGCCATTATCTGTTGGGAGAGGAGCTCGAGCTAGAGTAATGGGGAAGGTGAGGGATGTGATACACCGCATTGGATACTATCTTTCCTCAGTACCTACCATTTTGAGACAGATTCGCAACTGGTATGTCTGTTTTGGCCTTCTGTTCAACAAGAAGCCGGTGATCATCAGATTGAGAAACGGCTGCCAGTTCAAGGTGCGGAGTCTGATGGATGTCTGGGTCGTCAAGGAAACCTGCCTCGATCGCGATTATGAATCTCACGGCACCGCGATTCAGGATGGCTGGACGATCATTGACATAGGCGCTGGACTTGGAGATTTTGCTGTTTCGGTTGCGTATGAACATCCGACTTGTGAGGTCTATGCGTATGAACCGTTTCCAGAATCTTATCGATTGTTAGAAGAGAACGTCGCATTAAACGCAGCCGGCAATGTGATTGCCGCACCCATCGCCATTGGAGCGCAGTCGGGCCAGATGACGCTTTTTGCTACGGGAGCAGCGGTTCAGCACACGACGACGGAGGCTTCGGGGCTGGCAGAGACGATCTCAGTTCAAGGGCTTTCCCTGGACGATGTGTTTGAGGAGAACGCCCTTGTGACCTGTGATTTTCTGAAAATGGACTGCGAAGGTGGCGAATTCGATATCCTCTTCAATGCTAGTGAGACGACATTGGGGAAGATCAGGAACATTTGTCTTGAGTATCATGATGGTGTTACGGCGTTTTCCCACCAAGATTTGGTCGATTATTTGCAGCAAAAAGGATTTCAAGTGGAAACTGCACCCAATCCGGTACATAGCCATTTGGGGTTTTTGTATGCCTACCGATAATCGGACATCTATGACCACCAAAATACGAACGCTGTTTTCCCAAGCCTACATTCTCGGCGGTTCACCGTGCAGTGGAAAAAGTACCATCGCCGAGAGATTGGCTCCGCAATACGGGCTTCAATATTACAAGGTGGATGATCACGAAAAAGAACACAGCAGGCGTTGTGACCCTGTCCGTCATCCCGTGATGGCCGCGTATGCGAAAATGAGCTGGAATGCGATATGGTCGCGCCCGGTTGAGTTTCAAGTGCGGGAAGAATTCGACTATTACCGGGAACGCTTCGAGATGATCCTTCAGGATTTGGAGGCGTGTGACGCGGAAAAGCCGCTCATCCTCGAGGGTGCTGCCTATTTCCCAGATCTGATCAAGCCATACAACATGAATCCTCAGAGGGTCCTTTATATGGTGCCGACGCACGCGTTTCAGATCCATCACTACCGGCAAAGGCCGTGGATACGCCATATCTTGACTGAATGTGAGGACCCCGAGCAGGCGTTCGAGAACTGGATGATGCGAGATCATCTCTTTGGACAAGAAGTTCTGCGGCAGGCAAAGGCCAATCATTATCGGACCCTTGTGGTGGATGGGAAGCAGAGCATCGACGAGCTATTTGAGGTTGTTAGGATTTACCTGGGATTGGCATAAAAATGAAGCCGACATTGTATATTTTCTCTGGACTTCCTGGAACAGGGAAAACGACCATCGCCAAAGAAGTCGCTCAACACATCCGGGCGGCGTATTTCAGACTCGACACCATCGAGCATGGCTTGAGAGAACTTTGTTCAATCAATGTGCAGGGCGAAGGCTATCGTTTGACGTACCGAATTGTCGCCGACAATCTGCAAATCGGAAATGACGTTGTCGTTGACTGCTGCAATCCCTGGGCCTTGACCCGCGACGAGTGGGAAAACGTTGCCATCGAGAACGGCTGTGATTTCGTCAACATTGAGATTACCTGCTCGGATGAACGTGAACACCAGGCGCGGGTTGAACACCGCGAAAATGACATCGACGGATTTGCCTTACCGACGTGGGAAGAAGTGCAAAGCCGTGATTACCAGGCGTGGGATAGAGAACGAATCTTCATCGACACGAGCGGCAGAGCAGTCGCCGACTGTACAGCCGAACTGCTGGAGAAGCTGGGGTTGCCCCCGGCTTCTCCAGGCGTATAAACTCACAATCCCGAAACGCCCTGTATCCGTAAAGCCTGTCGCCGGTACTGGTACGCCGCCTCGCGCATAATTCGCAGGGCCACGTCCGCGGCGTGACGCTGCTCCGGCTTTTCCAGATCCGTGCCGTGCGTCCACGCATTGAACGCGCCCATCGCCGGGCCGCACCAGATTTGGTAATCCATCTCACGCCCCGGTTCGCCGCTGATGGCCCACCGTGTCGCCAACCCCAGATACCAACGGAAGACGAGGGCCATCTTGCGCTTAGGGTTACCTGCTGCCCGCTCAAGTTGGGAGGGATCGCGTTGGCTGAAGAAGGTCACGCAGTCGTCCCATATCTCATCCAGTTTCCGCTGGAACACCTGCTTTTCCAGGCTTTCCCTTTCCGCCGCCGGGATCTCATCCAGCGAAGCGTACGTCTGGTAGAGTTGGTACAGCTTCCGCGCGCGCATCGGGAATAGCGTTCCGCGTTTGAGCACCTGGAGATTCACGCCCATCTCGAACATGTCCGCCGCCGGGGCCATCATCACGTCCGCCATATCCGCTTCAGCGAGCACCCCCTTGACGTGCGCCGACGTCCCCGCTTCGACGCAGGCATGGTTGATCGAACCGGTGACGATGTAGGCCGCGCCCATCATAAACGCGCCTAGCGCCGCAACCGGCGTTCCGATGCCGCCGGCAGCCCCTACGCGTACCGGCGTTGCGTAGTGTTGCTGCGCCTGGATCTCATCTCGCAGCGCGAGGATCGACGGCATTAGGCAGACGAGCGGGCGGTTGTCCGTATGTCCACCAGAATCCGCTTCGACGGTGACATCGTCGGCCATGGGAACGTGTTCCGCCAACGCTGCCTGCTGTGCGGTGATCTGTCCTCGCTCGACCAGCCGCTGGAGTATCCTTGCAGGCGCGGGATGCATGAACTGCGTCGCTACCTCGCGGCGCGAGAGTTTGGCGATCACTTTGTTGCTGATGTGGACGCCATGCCCATTGTTGCCGGGACGCAACCCGGTGACGCGATAGCGGACGAAGGCAGGCGTCAGGCGCAGATAGGCGGATGCCTCGATCGTGGTTACGCGGTGCTTGAGGTAGAGATCCACGACCTGTTCTTCGAGCGCCGGTTCGTTCGGCGTGTGGATCAAGTTGAAGGCGTACGGCCCTTCCGGCAGCGCCTCCTGGATGGCGTGAATCGCCGCTTCGAGCCGTTGCGGGGATAAGCCGCCGGCCCCGAAGGCACCGAGCATCTTCGCTTTCCCCAGCGCGATGACCAACGCTTCGCCGGAGATAGCGTTCGCCATAGACCCGGCCATATAGGCGTAGTCCAGGCCGTGTCTCTCTCGAAAAGCCGGGTCGCCGAACGTCTTTGGATCGACGGACGGCACGGTGCCCAATGCGAGAATGGCATCCGTCGCGCTATTTTCTATAGGGGAAATGCTACCCATATTCGTCGCTCCGATTCCCTGGTGGTTGCGGACGATGGTGCACGGTTGATCGAGTGCGCGTAGCCGCGCCTCAATTCCCGCCGCGCCATAGGCAATGCTGTCCTCTGGCCCCTGCCAGACGGCGGCTTTCCCTGGAAAGATCGCATTCGATGTCATCATTATGTCCTTTCTGCAACAGTTCGTGTGGGATCACAACCCCACGCAAACGTCCTGATACTAAAATCTGTTCAATCCACTGACCTCAGCCGTGACCCGGCTGATCGCTGACGGCTGATGGCTGAACGCTAACGTTAATCCAAGCCCCTTGACCTCGTAGATGCGCCGGTCTTTCCACCACAGGCTTGCGTCCCCGGTGATGCGCGTCCCTGCACCGATGTCGGAAATGTGGACTTCGAGCCGCACGTTACCCCGCTCCGGCGGCACCTGCCCGCGATATGTCCACGTTGTTGTGTCGTGCGGCAAGGCGCCGGTCACTTCGCCGATGTGTTGCTGTTGAGCGAAGACCTGGAGCGCCTGAAGCATCGCCTCGACGCCCAATGAGCCGGGCATCACCGGGTCCTCGTAGAAGTGGTTGGCGAAGAACCAGTTCCGTGGATCGATGGGTGCTTCTGCGTACACATATCCTCGACCGTAGTCTCCTCCGTCGGTGACGAGAATGGCATTCTCCAGCAAACGCAACTGCCCGGCTTGCGCGCGGAGGTTGATCGTTTCCCCGACCGCTGGCCGTTGGAGCGCCGATTGACCGCCATTCAGCCCCACCTGATTTTCTAACGCTTGTGGCGTGAAATAGCCGAAGGATGCCGAACCTTCATAAAACACTTCCCCTTCACATGCCACCGCGAAGGTGTATTTTTGCATAATGATGCCGCGGATCGCCGTCGAAGTTGTCAGTTGGACGCGATTGGTCAGTGTCTTGCCACGCGCGTTGATGGCTTTGTGTAGTGTCCCGGCACCGTCCAGATTGCGGAAGTAGAAGTCTGTTTCGGGATAGGGGAGGATCGACCCGAGGTAGGCTGAAAGGAAACCGCACGGCTGTAGCGCAATCTCCATTAAGATCGCGTAAGGCAATGTGGGATAATTTGACTCATCGTAAAACCACGCATCGGCGGGGACGTCGTATTCGCTCCTCAGACTGGCCCCAGTTTGTATTTCGCCTTGCTGCCCCTCAATCTCGCAAATGCGGCTCATCACCAAAAGGTCGCCATTGGGGATGCGTGGGATGCGCCGGTTG
>JBNGDO010000198.1:0-1631 GCA_049975385.1 Anaerolineae bacterium
AGCGCATGAGCTACTTGCAATTCCATATGCCACCTCCATTATGGTTATTATGACGCACATCTAAACAGTACAGCCATTTCCAGGTTCTAATCGCTGCCTGGCGTCTCGTCAGCGCGCACAGCCCCATAACGTCGCCGGTGCGATTTCCAGTCCCTCCCGCCGCGCGATCTCCAGGATGGGGACGGGAACGAGTTTCTACGGGAACTCGTTCCCGCATCATCGTCGCGCCAACGCCGTTCCCCCACGCCGATAGGTTCGATGCGGCTGTCGGTAACAGCGCGCAAGGCCCAAAGGAGATCGACCTGATGGCGATCATATGGTTCATCGAATTCCGGCGCAACAACCAACAAGTCGATGTCGCTATCCGGGCGCGGATCGCCGCGCACGTGTGAACCAAACAAGACTGCATACCGCGCCAATACCCCGGCCTGACGCACAGTGCGCAAGTAATCTTGCACTACTCTGGTAATTGCTGGTTCAACCATTCGAAAATCTCCTGCGCACAAATCCACTGCGGACGGATCTAGGTTAGCAATGTTGCTATCTGAGAAGCCTGCTCAATGCGCGTCAGCCAATCCAATTCATCAAAGTCTCGATCAAAACTCACTAAAGCGTCTACACCTTGTTCACGACAAATCAACGCGAGCAGCGCATCATGATAGTTCAGCTTCCCAGATGAACTACGCACCAAACGCATAATCTCCGCATAGAGGCGTTTACTTTCTCCGCCAATCCACGTGATGTCGCTCACCGGCACGCACTCGTGCAGTTGATCCAACAATGGACACAATTGCTCTAGGCGTTTTTGCTCATAAATGCGTCGCACCAACACACTAACAGTTTCATTGATCACGCAATCAAAGTAGATCAGCCCCACTTCAGCTTCATATAATGCATCCCGTAAAGCCACCGTGACATTGTGCCACTTGTCGTTGCCGTCTAGCAATCCGACCAACACATTCGTATCAATTGCCATTGTTACCATCGTACAACGCCTCTGCATCGGCCACAGCATCACCCCCTAATGACACCAAGGCCGTCAAGTGATACAAGGTGTTAGCCGATACCGTTTGCAGCATCGGTTCACGAAGTGTTTGCAGTTTATCGAGCAAGTCTGCCCGCCGTTTAGCCGACAATCGACGAAAGGCTTCCAGCAATTTTGCTTCAGACAAGTCCAATTCTATTGGAATCATCAGTGTATTTGCAACTTGTGTTTCGCTTGCGCCTTGCCGGTCCATATTTCCTCCTAATCTCTATCTGCAACAGGGAGCCGCTCCATCGTGCGTGTGTTTTTGACGGCGTTCAGATAGTTAGCCGCGCCTTTCACGCAACGGACTCCAATTGTTGTATCTTCTGCACAAGATCTTGGTGCAATGTGTACAAATCCATCCACTCAAAGTAATCCATCGCATCGCCAAGTTTGCCAGATTCGAATTGCGAGGACTTCTAACTTTGACAAGGTGTCTGTCATATCCGATACCTCCCTAACGTTCCATTCGACTACAACTACATTATACCACCGCTATGCCACACTATCCCCCGTATTGCCGCACCTGCGCCTCCACCCACGCATACGTCTTCGCAATCCCCTCCCGCAGCGTCGTCTGCGCTTCCCAGCCCAGCAGCCTGCT
>JBNGDO010000198.1:1731-7046 GCA_049975385.1 Anaerolineae bacterium
CCCAGCAGCCTGCTGCGCGCCTTGCTGAAATTGCGCGACTGCACGCCCACCGGGCCTTCCACGTACCGGATGCCGACCTGCTTGCCGGAGACGTCGATGACGGTTTGCACAAGCTCGGCCACCGTCACGTACTCCTCGCCGCCCAGGTTCACCGCCCCTTCGAGATCGGATTGGGTCAGCCGGTAGATGGCCTCGACCATGTCATCGACGTAGGTAAAGTTGCGAATGGCGGTGCCATCGCCCCACACGTCGACCGTGCCGCCATCCGCCGCCTCGGCGACCTTGCGACACATTGCAGCCGGTGCTTTCTCCCGCCCGCCGCGCCAGGTCCCTTCCGGACCGTAGCAGTTCTCGAAGCGCGCGATGCGCACCTGGATAGGGTAATGCCGGGCATAGGTCTGCGCCATCCGTTCCGCGTAGAGCTTCTCCCAGCCGTATTCGTTGTCCGGGTGCGCGGGGACGGCGTCGGCCTCCGTCAGCGCCGGTTCGCCGGGTTCCATATCGCGATAGACACAGACCGACGAGGAGAAGAAGTAACGTGGCACGCCGATTCTGGCTGCCGTGTCGATCATGTTGACGTTGATCAGCGCGCTGTTATGCATAATCTCACACTCGGCGGTGTGAATGAAGCCCATACCGCCCATGTCGGCAGCCAGTTGGTACACTTCGTCGAAGGTCCCGCCATCGACGGAGAGCGCCTGCCAGCAGTTGTGGGCTTCGCGCAGGTCGAGGAGCAGGAACTCGTCGGCCTGGGTCGGCGCAAATTCGTGCGCTTTGATATCCACGCCGCGCACCCAATACCCCTCACGCTTCAATTTCTTCACCAGATGCCCGCCGATGAATCCACCAGCGCCGCACACCAAAGCTTTTTTCATCGTTTAATTTCCTCCAAAGTTGCAGATTTAGGACTTACGCAAGTTCCCTGAATTTTACCGCTGAGAACGCAGAGGGCGCAGAGATTTTATTATTTCTCAGCGGCCTCTGCGATAAAAAATAACCGCGTCTGCGTAAGTCCTAAGATTGAAAGTCAAGCATCTCACAAATACGCCGGATTAACCCTCATACGCCAAACGCCGCTCCATTACCCGGCGCTCCGGCAATTGCAATGAACGGAGCCGTTGTTGCAAGACCGCTCTGGAATACGGATTCACCGTACGCCGTTCAGCCGGGAAATCCCATAACAGTTTACTCACGATGGGATCAATGTTGTCAAGGGCGATCTGTTCTTTTTTTTTAACCTCGGCCTCGGTCTGCGCTTTCAACTCGGCCACAAACCCGGTCAGCGATTCTTCGTCCAGATCGGTCGTGAGCAAAGTATTACCGGCAATCCCTCTGACGTTGATCGTCAACAGTTGTTCGTAAGCTACAGGCACACGTTTTGCATCGGCCAGGGCAAAGAGTCGCGCCAACGGAATCTGCTGCGTGATATAGTACAGGTCCACAATGTCTTTGATCTCGGCCCGGTCTTCAAAGGCAGTAATCTTGTTGGCGCCCAGATCTTCGAGATTGTTCACCAGGACACCGAACGCAGTAGGGAGCAACGGACCGAGTAGATTGAACTCTCTGGCAAATTCGATTTTGAGCCTGACCTGGTCGGTAAGGGCATAGAAACGAACAAAGTAAGCGTCGAGCCGCTCGATTTCGACCGCGATGCCAGCAATGTGCAAACGCGCAGCCAAGTCGTTTGCCAACGCCTTCAGATCCTCGGTTAAGACGAAAAAGTCCAAATCCTCGGATAGACGATGGTCAAAGTAAAAGCGCGACAGAGCCGTGCCGCCGGTCAGATACAGTTGCTCGCCATAAGGCGGCGTCAGCGCAAAAACCCGGTCTTGCAACGGATAAACGACCTGACGATAGAATTGCAACTCTTCCTCTGTCGCCGTTCTGTAGTATTCGCGCATGTTATATTCTCCATTACGAGGCTATATGCCCACTGCCAATGGCTGATCGCTGAAAGCTGACAGCTAAACGCCTCCATTCAACACCCGCGCCGGGCCGTCGGACTTGCAGAAATGCACGCTGTAGTACGCTGCCGCGTTGGGATGCGCTGCCGGATACCGCGCGTCGATAAAGGCCTGAATCTCCTCACGGCAGGCCGGATCGCTCAGGCCGATGCAACTGCCCCGGAAGCCCGCCCCGCTGAAGCGCGCGCCGTACACGCCGGGCGCATCGCAGAGAATATTGTACAGCGTCACCAACTGCGGGCAGCCCGACTCGTAATTATAGACTGAGCTGGCCCCCGAGTCGCGCATCAGCCGCCCGATGGTGACCACGTCCCCGGCGCGCCAGGCTTCCGCGCCTGCGCGCACGCGCGTCACCTCGGTAAAGAAATGACGCGCCCGGCGGTTCAAGGGAGCGGGCAAGCGCCCCCCCAACTCGACGTACACCTCTTCCGGCACCATCCGCAAGCGTGGGCGCTCCGGCGGCGTCTGCCCGGACCAGGACAGCAGCAGTCGCGCCGCTTCCTGACATTCGGCCACCCGGTTGTTGTAATCCGTGCCGCCCAGTGATTTTTCCACCCCAGAGTAGACGACCAGGATGTCGAAGCCGTTCCTCTCGTGCGGGATCGGAATCTGCTCGAATGCCACCGATTGGCAATCCAGGTAGGTCAGCGTGTCACGCTCGCTCTTGAGGATCATCGACTGATCCATAATGCCGTTCTTCAACCCCAGGTACATGTTCTCGATGTAGCGGTCGAGCTGGATGTTCTCCTCGGCGGAGACGGTCAGGTCGTTCGCCGTCTCCAACGCCAGCAGATAGGCCACGCCGACCGCCGCCGAGGAACTCAGGCCGCCGATGGGCATGCTGCCGCCCACCACCGCATCGATGCCCACCCGCAACTTGCGCTCCTGCTGCAAGGCCAGCACCGCGCCGCGCACATAGTTTCCCCAATCCCTGGGTGACTTGGGCGGCACGTCGTCGAGCGCGAATTCGACGCGGCCGGGGAAGTTCAGGCTTTCGACGCACACCCGCCGGTCGCGGCGCGGTACGAAGGCCAGCAGGATCACCCGGTCCAACGTCATCCCCGTCACCAGGCCATCCTGGTGATCCACGTGCGCGCCGAGCGGCGAAATCCGCAACGGCGCGTAGACCACGCGAATATCCGCATCCGTGCAGCCGGTGCGCTGCTTGAGACGCTGGCGTAATTGTTCGATCTGCATCGTCACCCGTGCTACTCAGCGCGCATTCAAAAACCCACGTGCTTCCAAATAGGCTACGATCTTGCGCGCGTTTGCTTCGGGTGTAGTCTCCACCGTATCCAGCGTCAGTTCCGGGTTGAGCGGCTCTTCGTAAGGGTCGTCGATGCCGGTGAAGCCCTTGATCTCACCGCGCCGCGCGCGAGCGTACATCCCTTTCACATCGCGCTCCTCGCAGACCTCGAGGGGCGTGTTGACGAAGACCTCCACGAAGTGATCCTCGCCCACCATCTTGCGCGCTTCGTTGCGAGTACCGCGATACGGGCTGATGGCGGCGCAGACTACTGTGCCGTTATGGCGCGCGATCTCCCCGGCCACAAAACCGATGCGCAGGATGTTGGTGTCGCGGTCTTCCTTGCTGAAGCCCAGTCCCTTGGAAAGGTGCGTGCGCACCACATCACCATCCAACACCGTCGCCTGCCGCCCGCGCTCCAACAGCATCGGCACCAACGCCTCAGAAATGGTGGACTTCCCCGCGCCGCTGAGTCCCGTAAACCAGATGCACAGGCCTTGCTTGTAACGCGGCGGGTTCGTCTCCATCAAAATCTGTGCTGTTTCCGGTCGGGTGAACCATGCCGGTAGTATTTTACCCTTTGCCAGGTACTCGTCGCGCACCTGCGTGCCGGAGATACTCGCTGTCTTCGCGTTGGGTGGGGCTTTGGAGGCCTCTTCGTAGCGATCCTCGTCCACCAGGTAGACGATCTCCTGGAACTGCACCGCCTTGACGCCCAATTCATCCTCATACTGCGCCATCATCTCCTGCGCCTCATACGGGCCGTAGAACGGCTTACCGGTGCTGTCTTTGCCCGGCCCGGCGTGATCGCGCCCGACGACGAAGTGTGTCGCGCCATAGTTGCGGCGGATCAGCGCGTGCCACAGCGCCTCGCGCGGCCCGGCCATGCGCATCGCCAAGGGCAACAGGCTCAACGCCGTGTTCTCATCGTAGTAGTTCTCGACCAGCGCCTTGTACACGCGCACGCGCGTGTAATGGTCCACGTCGCCGGGCTTGGTCATCCCTACCACGGGATGGATGAGCAGGCTGCCGCCGACCTGCGCCGCCGCCCGTTTGGTCAATTCCTCGTGGATGCGGTGCAGCGGGTTGCGCGTCTGGAAAGCGACCACGTTGCGGTTGCCCATCTCCGCCAACAGCGCGCGCACCTGCGCGGGCGTGCGGCGGATTTCGACGAAATCGTAATAGACCGGCAGATTGAGCACTTTCAACTCGCCGGAAATGCACAAGTCGCGCCATTGCTGCATCTCAGAAATTAACGGATGGCGGTGATCGGTCGTGCCGCACACCAGCCGGGCCTCGCGCGTGGGGTCCCAACGGAAGACCTCCTCGATGCGCATCACGGCGATGATGTAGTTGCGCACGTCGCGCAGCGTAATCCACTCCTCGCGCGTGGGCAGGTCTTCCTTGCTGATCGTCAGTGTGATGGGGATGGGGAATAAAGTTCCGTCCGCCAATCGCATTTCGGTCAGCACACGCTGGTAGTCGGCCTTCGACATGAAGCGATCCAGGGGTGAAAAGCCACCCACCGCCAGCAGTTCGAGGTCGCACAGATTGCGGTCAGAAATTTGTAAAGAAGGGTAATGGTTCGCCTCGGCCATCAGCGCTTCGCGCTCTGCGCTAGTAACGACCAAATCGACGAGTTTACCTCCGTAGGGAGGATTTAAAAGGTCCTGGGTTTGTTTTTTCTCAGTCACGAAAGCTCCTCACGAATTATGATTTGAATAGTAAATAGCGAATGACGAACGCATCACGCCACTGCCCTTATAAACGATTTTCAATGCCTGTCAACTATATTGCAAAAGCTTCAGAACAGGAGCCGCCAGAGCAGAGGATATAGTGCACCTCCGCCCACTCCCACACCCCTACACAGCATGCATTTCAGCGTCTTCCAAAGCACGGAGGAGACGCTGCATTTGCAAACTGTTGGTCAGATCGCCACGCGTGCGCTCCAAAACACCGCGCAGTTGATCGACGCGACGGCGCAGACCACCGGTAATCGCGTCGGGGTAGCTGAACGACATCAAGACCTCGTAGGCCGCGTCCATCGCCGCCAACAGCCGCTCGGCCTCGTCCATCGCGCCCTGGCGCATCACGTCCAGGCAACG
>JBNGDO010000199.1:0-6938 GCA_049975385.1 Anaerolineae bacterium
TGGTGGCCGGTGGTGTATTTCTTGCCCAGATTTTCGGCTTGGATGACGATGTCAGGCACGGGGGAAGCTTCTTGGAGAATTGGACAGGATTGACATGATTAAAGGTTTTGCGTCTTGGATTAGGGCTAATAAACTTGATTATGTGTACCGATGTCGACCAATACGATAGCGTCCTCGCCTTCATCAGGGTCTGGATCAAAAAAGAAGACGACCCTACAGTCATATTCTACCCAACAGGCCCATAATCCTTCAAGCGTGCCCCGAAGTTTGTGTGTTTTGAGACTTGGATGGAACGGTTCTTCGATCAGTAACGCGATTGTATCCAGGATGCTTGTTTCCAGGAGCGGATTATTGCGCGTCCTTTTCTTGAAGGCGCGACGGAAACTGCTGTCCCAGACAAGCTTTCTCATGCTTCGCCGGTTAGGTCTCGACGCAAATCATCTAATGTGCCGTAACTCGCGCGGCCTTCACGGAGAGCTTGTAGGGTTGTCTGCGCGTTTGCTGCGATTTCACGCCGGCGCTGCTCGAGAAGTCTACGTTGCACAACCTCAAGGAGCGCTTCTTGATCCACCACAGATAATTGCTCAATAAATTCAAGCGCCTGCTGGAAGGGCGTTGTTATCGGCGTATTCATCGTAAACATCCTCCTTCACTAAATCCGTTAACCGGTTTTCGTCCTCATTAACGCGACTTGCCATAGCGTCGAAGTCGCCACGCAAAGTTTGCGCGCGTTGTTGACCAGTCCATCGCGCAGTGCCACGTCGCGGCCGTTCTCCGCCCGGTGGCCGGTGGTGTCGTGCTTGCCCAGGCTCTCGGCTTGGATGACGATGTCAGGCACGGGGGAGTCCTTTGGTCTTTCGTCGGGTCGTCGTTAGTCTGGTAGTCCAGTAGTCTGTGTTGGCATGGCTTGGTACGGCGTCCACGGCGGGCGCTGGGATGGGGTTTGGGAATGGATGGTGATGGAGGTCATTGGATAATTTTAGCCCCACGCACTCAAAAACTCAACCCAACTCTCCATCTCGTCAACGGACTTACTGGCGATCAATCGGAGAAGGTGACGCATTTGCTCGCTAGTCGAGAGACGTTGCTGCTGCATAAGGATGATCCCGGCATGTCGCCTGCCCTGCGCTAGATACTCACTGTATAGACGATAGAAATCCCCAACGTTGAATGTGCATAGAACACGCCCTTGTTTCGTAGTGTAATCCAGGTGCTCTTTGTCCTCTTGCTCAATCATCCCCTCGTCCAACGCTGCGACCACATCGACACCTCTGGCACGCAAAGCCCGTACCAAGCTGCGGCGCATCGAATCTTCGTCAAGGTAAAGACGGAGCGTCACATTTCGGCTCCGACGGTTTCAAAGTGTTGCTGCGCGATCCTATCGGCCTCAGCTTCGTCGGAGGCAATGGCAGATTCAATCTCTTCCCGGTTTGCGTGATAGTAGGCCAGTGCGGCGTGGACCTGTGCCAGGGTCAAATGCCCCAATTCCTCTGCGATCTCTTCCGGGCTGAGGCCGAGTTTGTACCAACTAATGACACGTTGCACCGTGACGCCCGTTCCGGCAATGCGCGGCCGTCCTCCCCGTATGTTCAGGGTGCGGACAATCAGCGTACCAATCTCTACAGTTGCTGTTGTCATTTCATTCCTTACCTTATTCAGTGACGGATATTTTCCATACAAGGATTTCAACACCTGTCCGTATCTTAATGATACCATACTTTGCTACAATGAGGCCAGTTCCAGGTTTCTAGCTTCCAGTTGAACATCCCATCCCCATTCGCAGGCTTGCCACAGCTATCAGTTTGTCGCTGAACGCTGACGGCTGACCGCGCCCAAATCATATCCGCAAAGGTTTTTTCACCATAATGGTTTGTCACCTTGTACGGCGCAGCCCGCGCAGCCAGCGGTAGGGATAATACAACGGCAGCAGCAGGCGGCTGGGAATGCGATACTGATCCAGCATATAGTCCGCCGATGGGAAGAGGTTGCCCCACACGTAGCGCAGCCGCAGCCCCCATCCCGGGATGCTCGCCAGACCGCCCCATAGCCGCGCCGCTACGCGTCCTCTACCGGCGAGTAGAGCGTAGGCTTGCGCTTCGTCCTGTGAAGGGCGCAAGCGTCGCAGACGCTCCCACACCTCAGGCGAGATGGGCAGGGCCCACATCGCGTGGACGCGCGCCAGCGCCTCTCTCAGGGGCAGCACCAGGTCGTAGGCCTGCGCCCGTTCCAGCACCTGCTCCCAATCGATATTTTCCCGGTACAGGACGATGACCTCCGCCAGGTCGTAGAGCTGCCGGGTGTTGGCTTTCTCGCACCCGCCGTGCTGCAAGAGATGGCCGCACAGGTGCAGAACCTGCGCCTCGGGGCTTAAGATGCGCACCGGCACATCTCCCAGGCGCGCGGCGCGCGCCGTCTCCCACAGCCAATCGGACGGAATGCTCCTCTGGTAATGGAGTGGGCTGAGCAGCCGCCAGTGGATCTCGATCGGGCGCGTTGCCTCGTCGCCGGCCTTGGTCATCATAATCTGGTTGCGAAACGCGCGGATAAAGCCGGGGCGGAACTCGCCGTAGGGGCGCGCGTAGCCCAACGCGGCGAGCACGCGCAACGCGCCCTCCACGTCCTCTTCGTGCACCAGCAGGTCGAAATCGCCCATCGGCCGCAGGGCCAGGTTACTGTACACCGCGGCTGCCAGCGCCGCGCCCTTGAGCAGGAGCACGTCGATGCCCGCGTCCGCCAGGCGGCGCAGCACTTCTTCTAGGCGGTGAAAGCGAAGGAGATTGGTCCTGGCTACGCCGTAGTAATCCAGGCGCAGGCTCTCCTCGACCGGGGCGGGCAGCAGGCCCTGTCCGCGCGCGGCCTCGTAAACCAGCGGGGCGACGCCGCCCGAGCGGGCCGCCTGGAGAAAATCGTCCCACGCGATCGCATCCCGCGCCGCCGGCGCGCGCGCTTCCTCCAGTGCTTCAGGGGCCCAACGCCCGCGCAGGATCAGATGGAGGAGCTGCATCACAGATGCCCCCGACGCTGTAGCGCCTTCAACTTCTGGTGCGCTATCAAGCCGGTGCCGCCGGTCACCAGCGTGAGACATCGTTACGCCTTAGCTGCGTCTGCTGCGATTGAGGAATTCGTGCGGTAGTAAGCAATCACCTGCCGGAGCGTCTCGTCCAGCGGGATCTGGGGTTCCCAACCTGTCAAGTGTTTGAGTTTGCCGGCGTCCGGCACCCGGCGCTGCATATCCTCGAAGCCGGGGGCGTAAGCATCGGCGTAGGGGATGAACGTGATGTCGTCGTCGGCCTGCGCGAGCGGGATGCCCCGGACCTGCGCGACGACCCGGCGGGCCAGCTCCAGAATCGTCGTTTCCTGCGTATTGCCCACGTTGAAAACCTGCCCAATCGCCGGTTCACAGCCGGTCAGCAGCAGCAGGGCGCGCACGACGTCGGCGACGTTGCAAAAGCAGCGGCTCTGCTCGCCGTCGCCGTAGACCGTGATGGGATCGCCGCGCAGCGCCTGCTGCACGAAGCGCGGCACCACCATCCCGTATTGCCCGGTCTGGCGCGGGCCGACCGTGTTGAAGAAGCGGCAGATGATGACCGGCAGGTCCAGTTGCTGGTGATAGGCCAGGGCCAGGAACTCGTCCACGGCTTTGGAGTCGGAATAACTCCACCGCGCCTTGGTCGTCGGGCCTAAGACGCGGTCATCGTCCTCGCGGAAGGGCACTTGGGTGCTCTTGCCGTAGATTTCGGAGGTGGAGGCCAGGAGGACCGGCTTGCGGTAGCGGGCGGCGGCCTGGAGCACCGCGTGGGTGCCCAGCACATTGGTCTCGATCACGTGGACCGGATTTTCGATGATCAACTGCACGCCGACCGCCGCGGCCAGATGGAAGATCGCGTCACATTCACTCACCAAACGATCCATCACCATCTCGTGGGTGATCGTATCGATGACGAAGTGGAAGCCGGGGCGATTTGCCAGGTGTTTGACGTTGTCGAAACGCCCGGTGGAGAGATTGTCGATAATCGTGACCTCATCTCCACGGGCCAACAAAGCTTCAGCGAGATGCGAACCGATGAACCCTGCGCCACCGGTGATGAGGTAGTGTTGTTTGTTGTCTGTCACAGTCCCTATAAATCCATCCTCTCGTATTTTCCCACATATCCCGGCGCCAGCGCGCCCAATTGTCCCATAAGTGCTTCGCAGTCTCCCGCGTTTGCTGCTTCCAGCAGCCGCTCCACGTCTTTCTCAATCTGCTCCACCGCAACGTGCCCGTTCTGCGCGAAGAAGATTTTCTGGTGGCGGCTGCGGGTGTGGTGCTCGTCGGCGGCGAACAGTTTTTCGTGGAGCTTCTCGCCGGGACGCAGGTCGGTGAAGACGAGGTGGATGTCCCTGCCCTCTTCCAGGCCGGAGAGGCGGATGACGTCGCGCGCCAGGTCGACAATCTTGACCGGTTGGCCCATATCGAGCACGAAGACCTCGCCGCCCTCTCCCAGCGTAGCGGCCTGCAAGACCAGTTGCGCGGCTTCCGGGATGGTCATAAAGTAGCGCTCGACGTCGGGGTGGGTGATGGTGAGCGGGCCGCCAGCTGCGATTTGTCGTTGGAACAGCGGGATCACGCTGCCCCGGCTGCCCAGGACGTTGCCGAAGCGCACGGCCACGAAGGCCCGCCCGCTGCGTTGTGCTGCGACCCGCACCAGCGACTCGGCCACGTGCTTGGTCGCGCCCATAATGCTGCGGGGTTCGACGGCCTTGTCGGTGGAGATGAGGACGAAGTGTTCCACGCCCCAACGCTCGGCGGCGTGGAGCAACGTCTGAGTTCCGCCTACGTTGTTGGTCACGGCTTCCAACGGATTCGCCTCCATCAGCGGCACGTGTTTGTGCGCCGCCGCGTGGAAGATGACCGCCGGCCGGTATTGGGCGAAGACTTGATCTACGCGCCCCGCGTCGCGCACGTCGGCGATGACGGGGTGCAGCGCCAGGTCGGGGAAGTGCTCGCGCAGTTCGTTGTGGATGCGGTAGATGGAGTTTTCACCGTGACCGAGCAGCACCAGAGCAGAGGGCCTGCAGCGTGCGATCTGCCGGCATAGCTCCGAGCCGATGGAGCCGCCCGCGCCGGTCACCAGCACACAGCGCCCGCTCAAAAGTGCGGCGACCTGGGCGCCGTCGCTTTGCACCGGGGGACGGGCCAGCAGGTCGGTCACGTTCACCGGGCGGAAACGCTGCACCTGCACCTGTTCCGAGATCAGCTCGTAGACGCCGGGCAGCGTCAGCACGTCGGCCGGCGTCTCGCGGCAGAATCTCACGATGCGCCGCATCTCTTCGGCGGTGGCGGTGGGGATGGCGATCAGGATTTGCTGCACGTGCAGCTTCTTGACCAGGGCGGGGATGTCCTCCGCAGTCCCCAACACGCGCACTTCCCCGCCGAGGGTCAGGCCCCTCTTGGCGGGGTCATCGTCCGCAAAGCCCACCGGCAGCAGACCCAGCTCCGGATTGCGGTTGATTTCCAGGAGGGTAGAATAACCGGCCTTGCCCGCGCCCACGATCAGCACCCGTTTCCGGGTGCGCGTGCCGGCTTTGCGTTCCCTTTTCAGCGCGTGGTAGTAGAGCCAGCGCAGGAGGAGGCGCGGCGCGATCACGGCATAGCCCGAAAGCAAAAGGTCCAGGAGCGGGAGCGAGAGAGGGAACTGCGGCAGCGACAGGGCGCGCAAGACGATCAGCGCGGCCACCGTGGTGATGACCTCGCCGGTGACGATGGCTTTCACCATCAGATCGAGTTCCGGCATGCTGGCGAAGGGCCAGTAGCGGCTGTACCCGTCCAGCTTGAGCAGGACGGCAATTTTGACGCAGAGCGCCACGGCGGCAAATATGACCGCCGTGCGGCTGTACCCGCCGATGTCGAAGCTGCGCAGGTCCAGCCGCAGCACAAAGGCCAAGTACGCGGCCAGGGGTATGGTGAGCATATCGACCAGCAGCAGGTAGCGGTTGCGCACTTGCAACGTGCGCAGCCCTAAGGGTAACGGCTTGGATGGCTTCTGCCGGTCTGTTGTGTGCGACAAGGTTTTCTCCCCCCCGGAGTTTATGAACTTGGCAGGCTGGTGAAACGGTGGATCAGCGGTCGATCTGTTTCCCCTTCCACTGCGCACTCAGGAGGAGCACCAGGGCGCCGCCGGTGAGGAGAATGCCGGTCAGAATGAAAAAACCGTTCCCTTGCGCGCTGCCACCGGACGGCGGCAGGAGAGGAATGGGCGTGGCCGTCGGCGTACCAACAACCGCGGTCACTGCAGTCGCGGGTGGAATGGTTTGGTTAAGCTGGCTCTGTTCGGGCCTGGCCCAAACGACAGGGATAGAAGCCAAGAGCGCAAATAAAATGACAATGATGCCCCAAATTCCCAAACGCACTATTTTCATCGATACTCCTCCTCCGAATCGGCCGAAAAGTCTACTGAGTTTGCTCAGCGCCCCTTGCGAAGGGTAAAAGTCACATTATAAGCGCGCCGACTTCGGCAACCAAAAGCCCCTTCTGCCCAAAATCCGCGCGAAAACTTCGCAAGGTTAGTGTGCTCGCACACGGTCTTATTGTAGCACATACTTTATAACATACAACTACTTGGGGGCTATGACACACACGCAGCTTCTAACCTAATATCCGCTGAAATCTAACGCTGTGCATATTAATAATAGTCACATTTTGTTGAGATGTCAAGTTATTGAGGTGTATTCGGGGCGATTCTCGTTCACAGAGCGCCTTCTAACCTTATTGGTTATGCGCACTCGCTAGCGATAGGCGCTTGTGCGTTTCTTGCACTCAAGCGGCTTTTTGGGAGACATTTTGATGGCGGGGCCTTGTCCCGCCATCAAAATACTTCTCTATACAGGCCCGCGCGATGGCTCGTCGCTAACTGCTGATAGCTGATTAGGGCGATTGCATTTAACGGGGAATTAGGATG
>JBNGDO010000200.1:0-6936 GCA_049975385.1 Anaerolineae bacterium
GCTTTAGCCGCCGCGTCCGACTTTAAACACCGCTAAATTTAAATCGATATAATGTCTAATGTCTAATGTTGTTGAAGTCTTCTCTAACTGACGTATAATGTAAACATGAACTTGATCGATATTGTCAATCGTACACCTATTCCTGAACCGTGGGCTGAGGGGGAGAAGATCCCCTGGAATGAGCCAGCTTTTAGCATGCGGATGCTCCACGAGCATCTCTCGCAGGATCACGATCTGGCAAGTCGCCGCTTTGCGACAATCGACGCACACGTGGCCTGGATACGCCGGCATATCCTGTGCGGCGAGCCGGCGCGCGTGCTCGATCTGGGCTGCGGTCCGGGCTTTTATGCACAGCGGTTGGCGCGGATGGGCCACACCTGCATTGGCGTGGATTTTTCGCCGGCTTCTATTGCCTATGCCAAAGCACAAGCAGAGGGCACCGGGCTGCCGCTCACGTACATTGAAGGCGATGTTCGTACTATCGATTATGGCTCGGGTTATGATCTGGTGATGTTTATCTACGGTGAGTTCAACGTGTTCCGTCCAACGGACGCGCGTGGTATCCTACAAAAGGCGTATCAGACGCTCAAACCAGGCGGTTGGCTGCTCCTGGAGCCGCACACGTTTGCGGCTGTTGAGTCGTTGGGAAAAGTTGCCAATTCCTGGTATACTACAGGTAGTGGACTGTTCTCGGAGCGCGCGCACTTCTGCCTGACCGAGAATTCCTGGGACGCGGAAGGTGCGGTTGCTACGGAACGTCACTTCATCATTGATGCGTTGACCGGTGATGTGACGCGTTACGCCTCAAGTATGCAGGCGTATACAGATGAACAATATCGGGCATTATTAACAACTTGTGGTTATCATGACGTGCGATTCTATCCTTCTCTGAAAGGAGAAGTGGATGAATCCACAAATTGGTTATGCGCCATCGTAGCGCAGAAGCCTGTGGACTAATATGCGGGGAGGCTTAAGGCATGGTTAAAGTTCTCTATGTTGAAGATGAGCCATTGCAGCGGGAGTTGGTCAATCAACTACTTCAGTTAGCAGGCATCGAAATTCAGTTAGCGGAAAACGGCCTTGAGGGTGTTGAAAAGGCTAAGGAATGGATACCGGACGTGGTGCTGATGGATATCCGTATGCCTGGCCTGAACGGATTTGAAACTATCGAGAGGTTTCGCGAGATTCCTGAAATCGCCGATACGCCTGTGGTGGTTCTTTCGGCCTGGGCTACTTCACAACATACTGCACGCGCCAAAGCTCTGGGAGTGGAGTGGTACATCACCAAGCCGTTTAACTTGGATGATCTGGTCAACACCGTCATGGATGCGTACGCCTCCCGTTCTTGACTGTATCAGCAATACTGTGGGATAATTTGGGCTTGCTATGCCATTCGGGGAGTTGCTGGTAAACGTAGTGATGTTGTATTTCAGGGGCTCCCTGCCGGATGGAGAGCTTCCCATTCGTGTCGCTAAACCGCAATCCACCAAGCGCGAGTATTCGTCACCAGGACCAAGCTTGTGCCGCTCTTTAAAAATCTCGTGAGCGCACAAGCTCTCTACGACGCAGCGATACTGATTACGGACCCTTGATATACCGGAAGTCGTATCTTGCTCGTTGCGCGTCGTGGATATCCCCGCTAACTCTTATTGGATGTTGTTGTCTGCTGCGCGCGATAATCGGGTAATCTCAATCGAAAATATCTCTCTATGGAAGATGACAATAAGACAACCTCAAAACTCGTTGAGGAATTGAGACTTTTGCGGCAGCAGCTTGCTGCGCGTGCGGAAGATGACATGCAGTACGCGAGCCTTTTTGAAGATATACCCCTTTGCCTCTGGGAAGAAGACTTATCCGGGGTCAAACTCATCCTTGACGCGTTGCGTGAACGTGGTGTAACAGATTTCCCCGTTTACTTCGACGCGCATCCCGACGTCCTCCAGGAGTGCGTGAACCAGATCAAGATTCTGAATGTCAACCAGGCTGTCCTGGATATGCACAGCGCTCGAGACAAAGCCGAGTTTCTCGCCACCTGGAATGAGAAAGTTGATCCCACGATTCGGAAGATGCTGGAACACCAGGTGGCCTTTGTCACGCAACCCGCCGCGCACGCGATTGATCTCATCGTCCCCTATGAGATTATGGGCGTGAAAAAACACATTATGCCGAAGTTTTTTACGGCTTCGGGCTATGCCACTACCTGGCGCAAAGCCATTATGGCCATCATCGATATGACCGCACAGGTTGAAGCTCAACAGGCATTGACCGAACGTGATGCGCAGTTGCGGCTAATTTTCGACTATGCCTATGATGGTGTTAGCCTTCACGAAGAGTTTCCCGGTATGATGGAGCGCCGTCTGATCGATTGCAATGATTGTTATGCCGAGATGGCCGGACGCTCCAAAGAGGAATTATTCTCCATCGGCAATACTATGCAGGTGCAGAAAGAAGTTGAACCGGGCGTTGATTCGAGAGTCCATCTCCCGGCGGGACACGACCACGAAGCTTACCGGGGGCTTTTCTCGTGGATACGTCCCGACGGCAAAGAGAATGTGATCGAGTACACGGCGGGAAGGGTCGTTGTGGATGGCCGGACTCTGGTGGTTGGGCTGGATTGCGACATCACCGAACGCCTCCATACGCAGCAGATGCTGAAAATGTACTCCGAATATCTGGAAACGATGGTTGTCCAGCGTGCCGGTGAGCTGCGCGCGCAATACCGGCAACTAGACGCTATCTTGAGCAGCACCATTGACGGCATCGTTGTGACCGACGACGCAGGATGTATCGTTAGAGCTAACCGTGTCGCTGAGGCCTGGCTGACCGAAACGCTTTACCCACAAGACGCGCAAAAGCTGGAAAAAACGATCTCGGATTTGGCACAGCAGGCAATTGCCGAGAAGAATCGTGTAGCGCCCGTGATCCTCGAATTGCCGGGTCTTGATCTGGAACTGAACGCCGCACCGGTAGAGGGCGATGATTCGGACGGCTGCACTACGGCCGTCGTCAGCATCCATGACATCAGCCACCTCAAGGTGATGGAGCGGATGAAGACGAGTTTCGTGGCGAACGTCTCGCACGAGCTGCGCACCCCCATCACCACCATAAAACTGTGCGCGCATTTGATCGAGCAGCATCCAGGCCAACTCGATAAGTATTTACCTTTGCTCATTGCTGCCTCCGATCAACAAGCGCAGTTGGCGCAGGATATCGTCATTCTTTCTCGCCTGGATGCTGGTCGCATCGACTTGCAACGCCGTCCAGCACTGCTGAACGAACTGGTGGAAAGCAGCTTTGGTCACTACCGTTCACGTGCCCGCCAGCAGGATATCTCGCTGGACTTTGAGCCTCTGGAATCCGACATCCTGCTCAATGTTGACCCCAATCACGTTGGACAATTGTTCAGTCGCTTATTGGAGAATGCGCTGGCTTACACACCGAAAGGTGGTGCAATCACTGTGAGAGCGCGCCACCAACCTGTCGCGCAACACGCTGGCGTTGCGGTGACGGTGACCGACACGGGCGTTGGTGTCTCGGAAGCAGAAAAGCCATTCATCTTCGAGCGGTTCTTTCGCGGGGAAAAATCATCAACTTTCCAGGCCAGTGGGACCGGCCTGGGGTTGGCAATTGTTAAGGCGGTTGCGCAACTTCACGGTGGGCAAGTCTCTGTGGAGAGCGTTGAGGGTATGGGGACGACGTTCTCTGTTTGGCTCCCGGCTTTTAGCCTCTCGGAGGAAGAAGGGATGCCTGCCAAAACACAGGTAGAGGGGTAGAACGTGCTGCAATACACTGCCTATTTCGTGTTAGCACCTATCGCCGCCATTATTTCTGCCGGCGTGTTGTTGTATGCATGGCGTTATCGTACCTCGCGAGATATGCCGGTTCTGGCATGGATGATGTTCGCCATCCTAGGGTGGTTGACGTGCAACATTCTCGAATTGGTTGCCCCTATCGAATCAGGGACATTGTTTTGGGCTAAAGCGGGTTATGTATTTGTTAACGCTACTACGCTCACATGGTTAAGGTTTGCCTTGCACTACACTGGTCAGAATAAATGGCTGAGGGCCTCGCGTTTTGCGTGGCTTTGCGTTATTCCTGCGATCACCGTTATCCTTGTTTCAACCAACGAACTGCACCACTTAATCTGGAAGACCTATGTCTTTACTCCCGTACAAACTGTACTCGCTATTCGGATTTTGCGCTATGGATTATGGTTTTGGGTCAATGTCGCTTATGGATACTTACTGGTGTTTCTGGGCGCCGCTTTGATCGTTCACCAATCTTTTAAGTCTTTTAGCCTGTATCGACAGCAATCGGTATGGTTGGTGGTTGGTGCGTTGATGCCACTTATCGGCAACGTAATTTACGTTTTTAGGCTTGTTCCTGGTCTGGAACATGACTATACGTCGGTTATGTTTGCGATGGCGGGTATTGCTATCGTCATCGGCATGACGCGTCATCAATTGCTCGATTTGCAGCCCATTGCGCGTGACGCGGTCATCGATAGTATGAGTGACGCAATGTTCACACTGGACAACCAGAGTCGTATCGTAGACGTGAATCCGGCGGCGCTAGCCATTATGGGGGTGGAGGCCGATGCTCTTCTCGGACAACCTGCTGAGCAGGCGTTTGCTTCCTGGCATAGTATGGTTGAGCAATTCAAAAACGCAGTCGAAGTTCAAACTGACATTGTGGCAGAGTACAATCAACAAGAGCGGCATTACGACTTGCGCATTTTCCCTCTCCGCGATCGCCGGGGATACATCACCGGGCGCATCATCGTTGTGCGGGATATCACGGGCCGTAAAGCTACCGAGATCGCACTGCGCGAACGCACCATCGAACTGGAAGCCCTGAATGAGCAGCTGGATGCCTTTGCGCATACCGTCGCTCACGATATCAAAGACCCGCTGACTGGCGTGGTTTCGCTTAGTTCGCTGGTTACGGAGTACTTTGAGGATTTAAAGCCAGAGACGGTCAGGGAGTACATGGATGCGATCACCCAAAATACACTGCGGTTGGCGAGTATCGTGGATGCGCTACTGCTGCTGGCAAGCGTGCGCCAACTTGAAACGATCAATACAGAGCCTCTCGATATGCCTGCGATTATGACCAACGTACAAAAACGCCTGGCTATTTTAATCGCTGAACGTCAGGCTGTCCTCCTCACGCCGGAGACCTGGCCTACGATTCACAGCTACGGCCCGTGGATCGAGGAGGTTTGGGCCAATTACGTCAGCAATGCCATCAAATATGGTGGAACTCCCCCCCTTGTGGAGATAGGCTTCTCCTTGCTCGATGCTCGAGACTCGAAATACAACCCAGCCTCCAGCATCAAATTTTGGGTGCGTGATAACGGCCCTGGTCTTGTCGAAGAGCAGAGAGCGCGGTTGTTTAGTCAATTTACCCGCCTGCGCGATACCGAACCAGGTCACGGGCTAGGCCTCTCCATCGCGCGGGATATCGTCGAAAAGCTCGGCGGCGAGGTGGGCGTCGATAGTGAAACCGGGCAGGGGTGTACGTTCTGGTTTGTCTTGCCTATTTCGTAATTCGCAACTCGTAATTTATGATCATCTTTGAGGAGGTAGACAATGGCGCGTAAAGCACAGCCGACCGAAATTTATCAGCTCAAGGTCACGCTCAAATACAGCAAACCGCCGATCTGGCGGCGGCTGCTCGTGTCAAGCGATGTTTCCTTGAACGGGCTCCACTATATCTTCCAGACGGCTTTCGAGTGGACCAATTCCCACTTGCACCAGTTTATTGTCGGCGATGACCTGTATTACGGCGAACCGCACCCGGACTATGGCGACTTCGACATGCAGGACGAACGCGAGGTTACGCTCAAAGACATCGCACCTGGCGAAGGCTACAAATTCGTCTACGAATACGACTTCGGCGACAGTTGGGAGCACATCGTCGATGTGGAAAAGGTGCTGTTACCCGATCCGGCGCAAACCTATCCCGTGTGCCTCAAGGGCCGGCTGGCAGCGCCGCTTGAGGATATCGGCGGGATGTGGGGCTATTATGCGTTTCTCGAGGCGATGAAAGACCCCAACCATCCCGAACATGCGATGTATGTCGAGTGGTATGGAGACGATGAGATTGACCCAGACGCCTTCGATCTGGACTACATCAACGAAAGTCTGCGCGATCTGAAGTAGCCGCGTATGGAACACAAAGTCGACGTGCTTTTACAGGAGCGTTTGCAGCGGTCGCACGCTTTCCTATCCCGGCAGGGATTCTATCCTGTGGCCGTCTCCTCGGCGCTCTGCGCTGGACTCTACGTCACGCGCGTTGTCATCGGGCGCACGTGGGACTTCTACTCGATGCTGTGGAACCTGTTCCTGGCGTGGATTCCCTATCTGAGTAGCGTCTGGGCCATGCATCTACACGAGAAACACCCGCGTCGCTGGTGGACATTGCTGATTCCCTTTGCTATTACGTTGGCCTTCTTTCCAAACGCGCCGTACATTGTCACCGATTTTCTGCACCTGGGAGGGCGTCCCACCATCCCGCTCTGGTTCGACATCGGCATGCTGGCGGCCTTTGCCTGGACCGGTATCATTCTGGGTATCTACGCGCTCAAGCTATTGCAGGAGATCGTCAGAACCTGGGTGGGGCGTTGGCTAAGTTGGGGGGTTGTGCTGGTCGTTTTGGGATTGAGTGGTATGGGCGTCTACCTGGGCCGCTTCCTGCGCTGGAACAGTTGGGACCTCATCCTGCAACCCAGAGCCATTCTCTACGATATTGCAGTGCGTCTACGCTACCCCTTCGGCCATCTGAGCACCTACGGCGTAACGTTGATGTTTGCGGCGCTGATGTTCGTGTGCTATCTTGCGCTCACGGCAGGGCCAAAGCCTAAACCGCGCGAGTAGCCGCGATTTCCATTTCCATATCGCGCCAACTGGGGGGTGGGGGTTGGGGGGCGGGCAC
>JBNGDO010000201.1:0-1692 GCA_049975385.1 Anaerolineae bacterium
ATTCAGGTGATCCCTCTTCAGCAAAGTCTGTAAACTGAACCGTGACCTTAATCTCCCTTCCATTGAAAGGCTCTTCATCATCCCCATCCCAAAAATCCTTTGCTGTAAGTTGTCGGTCAGCCTCAGACAGGGTTGGATCGAGAACCAATCGAAGCGCCTCGATAAAGTTACTCTTGCCTGCTTTGTTCTCGCCTACCAATATCGCATTTTGCCCAATTTCTGTCTCAAACAACTTAAAATTCCGGAAGTTTTCGATCCGAACATATGAAATCCGCATAGATGTTCCACCTTATGAAACAGAACTGACAATAATCGTTGAACTCTGAGTGATGATTGAATTGTCTAGCATGTAGTTATGCAGAAGCTTTCCGTATAAGCCACCCATCACAGTGTATTATGTGGAAAACTGACAGTATGCATCCGGTGAAGGATGTCGAGACAAAGCCGCCTTCAATGCTACAGACTGAGTGTAGGACACCCTTGTGCAAAAGTCAAATGAAATCAGGATGGAAAGCGAAAGCCCCGATTGTTGCCAAGACAATCGGGGCTTTTTGCACGGATGCGCGTTCAGTGAAAGAGAGACGTCCCGCGAGAGATTGATAAAGCGTTAAGTCCGACGGCGTAAGGTATTTCGTAAGAGAAAGTGCTCTACAAGAGCTCCGGTGGAAATGCCAAGTGTGTAGGCCACAATATCTGACCACAAGAAGCCATACCCAAGAATGAGCGCGAAGACTTTGATGCTTCTGAGCGTCTCAAGCCACGGCGGATGAAACAACTGGGAGACTTCAATACTGTACGTGAATAGCAGCGTCACAACCGCTACTTTGAAGGTGCTCATACTTTGCAAAATCAACGCAAATACAAAGAACAGCAACATCGCCCACAAGTAGTCGCCAAAGTATTGCACGTACCACGTCGGCAATCGATCCTGAATTATCCGAGCGGGCAAGCCGAAGGCTGTAATCGCAAGCATCATCAGCAAACAGATCCGCGTATGCCGTTTTGTTTTCATATCTTGTTCCTGTTTGTGGAGGTGAGTTGGGTGCAGGTTATTGCGTAGTTGACTCAGGCACGGTTTTTGTTCCTTCAACAAAGCCATAAACGGCAATGCCGAACGCAACGTGTGGATCGAGAATCTGGGCGGTTTGTTTTATGAGCAGGGCCGTGGCGATGGCTGCAGCGTCCGCTGCTTCCTGGAGCGAGAGGCCCAAACCCGCCTGGATTGCCGAATATTTGGGTTCCAATCGCTTTTGCGTTTCCAGGAAGTTCAACAGTGGTTTGTTCTCCACGTCCGGGGTCTTTCCCAATTTTTCCTCATCCAGTTTGACCCCCATCTGTTCCAGGACGCCGCCCAATATCTGGATCAGCCGCGGCCCTTCTTCGTTGGCTTGCTCGGATAGGACGACCCGGCCGGCTTTAGCGTTTTTCAATGGAAAGTTAAATGAACGGAACAGAAATATCCCCGCCATACGGGCGGTTCCGGCGATAGCCGTTTCGGCGTGGACACCGCGCTCGGTTTTCAGTGCTTCGGTGGTAATTGCGGCAAATACCGACGCCGCTTTGATCTGTCGTTCACTGAACGATCTCATCGTTTCTCCTTCCCAATATCATTTATCCATTTTCCTCCGCAATCAGAGCGCCATGATCATGCGTATGGATCGTGTGACGCCTCACAAGGTGACGCCTCACAAG
>JBNGDO010000201.1:1792-6857 GCA_049975385.1 Anaerolineae bacterium
GTGACGCCTCACAAGGTGACGCCTCACAAGTGACGCCCGAGTATGCTCAGGCCGGAACTTGTTTAATCCTGGTTGATCAACAACTCCACCACATCGACGCCAGAAGCGTAGGGCTTGACGGCGATATCGGGCAGGCCGTTGCCGGTGAGATCAGCCACCCGGCCGCAGTGCGTGGGGAAGTGTCCTACTATCTCCATCTTAAAGCGGCCATCCCCCTGGTTGCGGAAGATCACCTCGCGGGGCGTGGCATAGCCGTGCATGCCCATCTCGCCGACGAACACGTCGAGCCGGCCGTTGCCGTCGAAATCGGCCAACTCCAGGCTGTGCGCGTGGAAGAAGCCCTCGCCGAGTAGCGTAGGCTCCCAGTCGGGTGCTCGCAGCCAGATGACGCGCGCGCTCTGGAGTTCACCCTCGGATAGAACAATATCAGGCAGGCCGTTGCCAGTGAGATCGCCCACTGCCACGCAGGTGGCAGGATGCACATCAACCGGCAGCGCGGTGCGCGCCCAGGTGCCAACCGGACCGCGCTTGAATACGTTAGGGCCGGCGACGATCTCGTTCTCCCCATCTCCATCCAGGTCCGCCACAGCCAGTCCTTCGACCCCAAGATCCTCAGCGATGAGGTGCAGGTTGGCGTCCGGCCACGGCGATACTCGCGGGTCGGTGGGGATATCGAAGTAGCCAACCACACCAGAACCTTGCGAGGCGAATACAATCTCGGGCTTGCCGTCACCGTCAACGTCGCCCACCGCCTGGTCGTGGTACTTCAAGAAGCGTCCAGTGATTACGTGCGGGCGCCACTGCTCGCATGGATCGTCGGGACACTCGAACCAGTACAGTTCGTTGTTGGTGTATCCCGGCAACCTATCTGGCGGCGTATCCCACGGATTTCCGACGACGATATCCAGCCGACCGTTGCCGGTGATATCGACCAGCACGCCGCCGGCCTCGGCGTGGACCTTGCCGATAATGTGCCGTGCCCAGGTGGGGTTCTCATACCACACGAAATTATTCGACCCGTACTTACCGCCGACGACGATATCGACGCGCCCGTTCCCGTTGATATCGCCCACCAGGCACACGTCGTTTTCCGTGCCCGGTGGATCGTGGTCGATGATCACACGCTTGAACGTAAGTAGTTTTTGCTCTGCCATCATGTCTCCTCTTTCTAGGTGCTGATTTTTATCACATCGCGTCTTTTTGGGGGCGTAGCTTGATCACGGTACGACAGTCTGAGTCTAGACACCCCTGTGCAAAAGTCAAACGCAGTCGGCATGGAAAGCGAAAGCCCCGGTTGTCGTGACGACTTGGAGTCGCGACAACCGGGGCCTTTTACACGGATGCGCGTTTAGCGTATCCGAATACTGCCGGAACCCTGGTCAATGGTCAGGTCGATCTTGTAGTCGGCCCTGGCGTAGTTCTCGGTTTCCCACACACCATCGTCACCCCGCTCGCCGGAAACGAGGTCAAACCGTTTGCCGGACTGGAAGCTGCCGCTGCCGCTGATCAACGTCACCCGCATCCCCACGCCGTCTGGCAGAACGAGGACCACTGAGCCCGATCCGGTGTTCAGGTCGCCACTGAAACTGCTCGCGGTGGGCAATTTCATTTCGATACTGCCGGAGCCGCTGTCGAGGTTGAGATAGCCGACGCGCAACTGGCTCAGGTCGAAATTGCAACTGCCGGAACTGGTGTCCATCCACAGATCGTAGGTCACGCCGGGATGGAGTTTTACGTTCCACTCAGTGTCGCTGTCGTCGAAGTCCAGCCGGCTGTAGGGGATGTTTTGGAGATAGCTGTCCAGGACGACGTCCGCATTGCCGTTTTCCTGGGTCACGCGGAAGACCAGTTCGCCGCGATAGGCCACGTCCGCTTCGATCAGGTTGCCGGAATCGCCGAGCGCGCCGAGGTATCCCGGCGCGCTGGTCCAGTCGATGGTGACTTTAGCCGTTTCCACGGTTCCCATCGGATGGGACACCTGCTGCAACTGCAACTTGCTCGGTTGGGTCAGTTCGACCAATGCCGGGATCTGTTCCGCAAAGAAAGCCACGCCGATGACGACGCCCACGAGGATGAGGATAAGGACGCCGCTGGCAATCGCGCCGCCGAGCGAGCGCCGCCCGATGAGCACGTCGAGGCCCAGGGCCACCAGCGCGACCGGCCAGAAGCGCCACAGCACGTCCCACCCCGACTCCGGGAAGAGGCCGAGATTGGAAAGCAGCATGAGCACGCCGATGCCGATCAGTACGATCGGCCAAAACAACGAGCGCCGCTCGTGCCGGTACCGCGGCGCACGCTCGCGCTCGCCGTCGGGAAACGGCTGCGGCAGGATCGGTTTTGCGCTTTCGGGAATTCTATCTTCGTTCATCGTTACCTCCATTACGTTGGAACGTTCGAACGTTGAGGACTTACGCACGGATGGCGCTTTTTTCACCGCAGAGGTCGCTGAGAACGCTGAGTATCTATAAACGCTCTGCGGTCTCTGCGTACTCTGCGGTAAATCTTCGTTCGTTTGCGTAAGTCCTGTGTTAAAATGTTTCGCCGTTCAAACGTGTATACAGTATACGCAGAGGTACAGATGAGGTTGCGTGGGTACTTTTTACTTTGGGGGAAATAGTCAGATCGGCGTCTTATAATTGCGGTTTTGTGGCAGTTTTGGCCTGATTTAGGCTCAACAAGCCCGGCGCTCAAAGGCCAAAACTGCACAGGTGCGTTTCAGAATGGGCCGTTTGCAGCCTTGTCTTCTGACGACGGTCCCTCGATTGAGTACTCGCCTCCATTCTGACACGCACCCGGTTGCGCGATGGACGAGCGTCAGGGATTGAGCACTTCGACGGTAGAGCGTAGGTCTAATTCATCGATGAGGGCATTCAGTTCGTCGCGAGTCAAGACACGCCTCAGGCCCGCGTAGGCGGTGAGCGCGGCTTCCATCATATTGGTGCCGAACGAACGGCCCTCGTAGCGCGGTGTGGTCGTGATCAAGCGCATCACGCCGCGCGCGCGCAGCGCTTCGACGTTCTCGGCGGTGGTGGTGTTGGTGACGACGGTTTTACCGCTGAGGTCTTGGGGCATGTACTTCTTCATAAAGAGGAAATCCCCGGCGATCAGGTCGGCGGCCTGCCAGTAGCGTGTGAACTTCGGCGTGTATTCCTTGCCCGAGCTGCCGTAGAAGAGCATCGACATCGGGAAGTGGCTGACGAACGGCAACATGATCCGCAGTGCCATGCGAAGTTGCCGGAGCCCTTTGAGGGGGAGGGGCAGATCGAGGCCGAACATAAAATCGCCGAAAACGACTTCGTCGGTGACGTCGGCCATGGCGCGTGCCAGCCCGGGCCGGTCGACGGCCATCGTCACGAAGCCTTTGTGGAAATGGGGGATGCCGCCCAACGCCGGCGCTGCCAGTTCGAAAACGCGCCGTTCGAGTGTGTGCTTGAGACCACTGCCGTCCACCACCGGCGTGTTGTGGACGTCCTGCACAAGCTTCTGGGCCGCGTGGAGCGGGTATGTGCGCTCATCCAGGTACAGATTCAGGTCCACCCCGCCGACGCCCAGCACATCCACCTTGCCATCCAACTCGGCGAACTTGCGCCGTGCCGCCTCCACGTCGCCATCAAAGCCGATGCGCTCCAGGCTGATCGTCTGCCCTTTGAGATCGACGATGACGTGCTTGTTGCGGCTCGAACTCCCCAAACTGACGCTGACTGCGTGTTTCATAAGTCCCTCCTGCGATAATAGTCGAATAGTCGTTGGTCAGATAGTCGAATAGTCAAAAACAAGGATCAATGAATGAAGCGGAAAATGTACTACTTATAACACGCTTACGCCGAATCACAATCCCGTATTGTCAGGCATGAATTGCATTGCACCTTTTTTGAGTCAGCTTATAATCGTTTTGTACCATAACGCACCCCAGGCTGGAAATAGTGAAGATCACCATCATACAAGCGCACATACGGCATTTAGAAGATTGTAAAGAGGCCCTGCTCGACTCCAAACTTGGACAGGTCTACTTCACCGTGGAGGAAAACGCCGTCGCCACACTCACGGAAGGCATCACCAAAGGGGAGGTCTTCGTTGCCCTAGACGAAGATGGCGCGTGTTTGGGCTTTGTCTGGTTCATCGAGGAGGGCGCGTTTCACAGCTTCCCCTACTTGCATATCATCGCCGTCAAAGCAGCGCATCGCGGGAGGGGCATTGGCCAACAACTCATTCGCTTCTTCGAGGAGGCCGCATTCGCGCAGCACTCGAAAGTGTTCCTCGTTGTAGCGGACTTCAACCCCGACGCCCGGCGCCTGTACGAACGTTTGGGTTACCGGCAAGTCGGCGCGATACCGGGTCTATACAGAGACGACGTCACAGAGTATTTGATGATGAAGATGAACCCGGCCCCGAAGGCTGCCAATGATAGTAATCCGCCCGGTACACTTGGAGACATTTTGGAGACTGAGTTCTTTGGCATGTGTCATGAGCGTGACGACGTACCCGATAGTTCAGCTTTAGCACGCGCATTGCGTGAGCAGGCATAGAGTTGCGTTCAATGACTTTCCTGCATACTCATATTTCAATTGATTCTCAACGCGGTCTGCCTGGCATTGCTGCATAGTTGCGTCAAAACGAGCAACCTCCTTTGCTATTCTGGGTATTGTAGCTTGAAGTCTCAACTGGACAAAACAATATGCGCTAAACACACGCGCTGGCTATGGATCGCGGTGCTGTTGGTGGCGACGGCGCTGCGTTTGCCCGCACCGGATTGGGACGCCGCCGCGCCAGACGTGCGACTTGCCATCGCTGCACACCCGGATGAACGGTTCCTGCTAGGTGTAGCCCAGGCGACGCCGTTGTGGGGCGATCCCAACGCGACCTCACCGGATTTCCCCTACGGACATCTGCCGGTTTACGTGGCACGCTTGTTCGTGATAGCTGCGCCCACCGCCGATCCACTCTTCACATTGCGGCTTTTCTCCGGGCTGCTCGGTGTGCTGCTGGTGGCGCTGACCGGCGCGTGGGGCCACGCGCTCGCCGGGAGACGCGGCGCTGCCGGAACGTGGGGCGCGTTGCTCGCCGC
>JBNGDO010000202.1:0-6701 GCA_049975385.1 Anaerolineae bacterium
CTGCGCCAAACACGAGACTTGCACCAGTAAACTTGGGCTGAGACTTTTGTAGTCTTTTGTTAAGAGTGTTGAATGGCGTAGCACAAAGATGAATAATGCCATTGTCACTATACCCAGATTTGAGTACACTACCCTTATCCAAGACTACTCGACCAACGGCGACGTGACTATCCAAAGGAGCTAAACATTGTGACCCACCATGTAGATTTCGTCGACCTGACCCTGCGCGACGGGCAACAGAGCCTCGCCGCGACGCGGATGACCACCGATCAGGCGTTGCGCGTGCTACCAATGCTCAATGAGGCGGGCTACGCCGCTTTCGAGCTGTGGGGCGGCGCCACGCTCGATAGCTGCGTTCGCTTCCTCGATGAAGATCCGTGGGAACGCCTGGATCGTTTCTACGCCGCGCTCGGGACCGCGCAAAAAACGCGCATCCTGCTGCGCGGGCAGAATCTTTTCGCTTACCAACCCTTTCCCGATGACCTCGTCATTGCCGTGGTCCAGGAGGCCGTCCGCTCCGGCGTGGGCATCGCGCGCATCTTCGACGCCCTCAACGACTGGCGCAACCTGCAACTGGCGCTCCTGGCAACGAAGGCTTACGGCGGCAAAGTCGAAGCCGCACTCTCGTACACCACCAGCCCCGTCCATACGACGGACTACTTCGTGAAGCTGGCGCACAAGCTTGAGTATGAAGGGGCGGACCGGATCGCCGTCAAGGACATGGCCGGGCTGCTCTACCCCACCGAGGCCTTCGACTTCTTCGACGAACTCAAACGCCACCTGCGCGTACCCGTCACCTTCCACAGCCACACCACGACCGGCGTCGCCACTCTCAACGCCGTCATCGCGATGTACGCGGGCATCGATGCGCTGGACACCGCCATCACGCCCTTTGCCGGCGGCCCGTCGCACCCGCCGGTCGAAGTGCTCATCGTCTTTGCCGAGGAGATGGGCATCGAGCATGGGCTGGACAAAGCTCTCATTCTGCGCATCCAGCAGACGCTCTTCGACATTTTTGAGGAATTGCACGACACGATCCACCTCTACGGGAAGTATTACCACCCCGTCAGCTACGACGACATCGACCGTAGCGTCGTTCAGCAAATCCTCACACACGTTCAGCGCGGCAGAAAAGAGGACATCGAAGCGGCGCTCACGTTGATGCGCGAGCTAATGCGCGACCTCCACTATCCCGCCTACGATGATACGATCTTCAAGGCGCAAATTCCCGGGGGGATGCTTTCCAATCTCCAGAATCAACTGAAGCAGATGCAGAAACTCGATCTACTGGACGCCATCACAGAGGAAATCCCGCGCGTGCGCGCCGATGTGGGCTACGTGCCGCTGGTCACACCCACGAGTCAGATTGTCGGGGCGCAGGCCACGTTCAACGTGATGATGGGGTCGTCTGCGCTTCCAAGCCGCTACCAGATGGTGTCCAACGAGTTCAAGATGCTGCTGCGCGGGGAATTCGGGCATCTACCCACACCAGCCAACCCGGAGGTCGTACAACAGGTACTCGGGCCGGGTGAAAGCCCACTGCGCTATCGACCGGCGTCGTATCTTATGCCCGTGCTGGAAGATGAATACGACTTGCCGTTCATCAAGACCCGGCGTGATTTGCTGTTGCACCTGATGCTCAAGCAGCCCGCGGACGAGTTCCTTAAGCGAAAATACGGCATCCTCAACGGGAATTAACGGAAACAAACCTGACAGGTCTCGGAAGACCTGTCAGGTTTGTAGTTTAGCGCGGGGTGCCGAAGTCTGCGATAAAGTAGTAGCCACGTCCCTCGGCGGCGGGAACCACCCCCACCCCCACCTCGGCAAGCCAGGTGCTGAGGATCGTGCGGCGGTGGGGATCGTTCGGCGCGACCTCATCCATCCACATCGCCACGGCCAGCTCCGGCGTGCCGTACCACGCCCAACATTCGGACCAGCGCACTGGATCGTATCCCTGGCGGATGATGCGCTCCTTCATCGTCGAACCGTCCGAGCCGGTGTGACCGCACCAGCCGCGCGCGTAACAATCGTCGGCGTGCAACTGCGCGGCGCGCGCCAGCGTCGCATTCCACGCGAGTGGAGCGAGGCCGTAGGCAGCGCGCTGCTCGTTGATGAGGCGGAAGATTTCAGCGGGGAATCCGGCGACGTCGGAGGGCAGGACCGGAGCTGCGACCGTGGCGGTGACCGGTACAGCAGTAGGCGTCACAGTCGCGTCTGCCTGGATGACCGGTACAGCAGCAGCCACAGCTTGCGGGATAGGCGTCGCGGTGGGCAACGGGACCTCGGTCGCCGGAGCGCGGTTAAATGCCAGGACAACGTCTGCCGGCGCGGTCAGCGGCAGAATCAGCGCCTGCCCGACACTCAACAGATCCGCATCCGCCAGCCCGTTAACGCTTTGCAGCGTCTCCACGTCGAAGCCGTAGTTGGCGGCGATGGTGCTCAGCACATCCCCGCTCTGCACCTCGTACACCGCCCAGAACGGAGATGCGCCCTCCCACCCCACTGCCGGAGGGATTTCCAGCACTTGGCCCGCCCGCAGGACAATCGAATTGCCCAGATCGTTCTGTAACTGAATGACGGCGATTGGGACATCATATTCCAACGCCAGGCCCAAGATGGTATCACCCGACTCGATGGTGTGGTAGATGGAGGGCAGCACATCCACGGTCGCATTTAACGATTCAGGTGCTTCAGACGGCATGGATGCTTCCGTCACCTCAGCCCCATCGGGCAGCGCTGCTGGCGCCGGTTCCACCTCGTTGCCGGCGAGGGGCACAGGCGTAAAGGTCGCCACCGTCATCTGCGGCACGGCTGACGGTGCCGCCGCCGCCGGTGCAAGCTCCACCGTGACCGGCGCGCACGCACTCAACAGCAGGAGTATACACAGCAGCCAACAAACCCATTTCCGGTTCGATTGCATCTTCGACAACCTCCAGCAGGCACTATAGCCAATCTGCGACGGACGTCAAGCACAGGATACAAAAGTCTCACAATCCACTTTATTGAATAAGCACCAAATGTCATTCTGAGCGTAGCGAAGAATCTCGTTGTCAGAAAACGAGACTCCTCACGCCCGCTGCTTCGCAGCGGCTCGTTCGGAATGACAGTTTGTGATCTGCTGAGTCTACTGAGTCCTGACGACTTTGGACTTTAAACTTTCGACAGTATAATAACCGTATGACACAAAAACACGTCACCATCTACACCGACGGCAGCGCGCTCGGCAATCCCGGACCGGGCGGCTATGGTGCCGTCCTCCGCTACGGAGAACACGCACGCGAGCTTGCCGGGGGCTTTCGGCTGACGACGAACAATCGCATGGAGATTCTGGCCGCAATCGAGGCACTGCGGGCGCTTAACGAACCATGTAAAGTCACGCTACACAGCGATTCACAATACCTGGTCGACGCCATCAACAAAGGCTGGTTGAAGCGCTGGCAGGCCAATGGCTGGATGCGCACCAAAAAGGAGCGCGCGCTCAACGTCGATCTGTGGCAGCAACTGCAGCCGCTGCTCGAAAAACACGACGTTACCTTTGTTTGGGTGCGCGGTCACGTGGGTAATCCGGACAACGAGCGCTGCGACGCTCTCGCCAAACAAGCCGCTGCACAAAAGAACCTGCCACCTGACGAGGTCTACGAAGCCGAAAACGCGGCACGTGCTGCCCAACCGTTATTTTCGTAAACTCGCAACGTACTGAGGTAATCGAAATGGAACCAGAACACGCTTCAGAAACCGCTGCTGATAATTGCAACACCGCTTTATTTTTCGGAGATGTCACATCCATGGTGTTGGAGGCTGCGCCTATCGGCATTATCGCTGTCGATACTACCGGATGCATCGTTCTGGTCAATCGCAGCGCGCAACAGCTCTTCGGCTATACCGAGGAGGAACTCGTCGGCCAACCCTTGACGCTGCTGATCCCTGAAGAATCGCGCGAAATCCACCTGCGGCAGTGCGCGGAATACACACGCGCCCCGCACATCCGCCCAATGGGAAGCGGCCTGAATCTCAGCGCCCGGCGCAGAGATGGCAGTGTCTTCCCGGCAGAAATCAGCCTGGGATTCATCGAAACACAACAAGGCGTGCTGTCCATAGCGTTCGTCATCGACGCCACTCGGCAACGCGAGGCCGAACAACTCCGCGACACGATGATTCACACGTTGGTTCACGATCTACGCAATCCACTCAGCACCATCCGCACCGGCCTGCAAGTCCTGGAAATGGAAGCGACGAAACTGGACAACGAGCAACAAGCCGTCATCAAGATCGCGCTCAACAGTACAGATAGGATGCTCACGTTCATCAGCGCCATCCTGGAAGTCAATCAACTGGAGAGCGGCCAAGTCATCCTGCACCCCAAAGCTTACCGGATCCAAGACCAAATCGCCGAGTTACTCACATCGCTCGCGCCTTTGGCGGAAAAGAAAGCACAAAGGCTGCTGAACGATGCTGAGGCCGACCTGCCTCCTGTTTATGCCGATGAGACCATCATTGCCCGCGTGCTGCAGAACCTCATCGGCAACGCCATCAAATATACGCCGGAAAATGGCGTCATTCGCGTTGGGGCACAACGTGAAACCAACAATCCTGTTAAACTCCGCGTGGACGTCAGTGACACCGGCCCTGGCATTGCTCCGGAACTCCTCCCCCGTTTATTCGGGAAATTCGTCACCGGTCGAAACAAAGAAAGCGGTCACGGGCTAGGCTTAGCTTTCTGTAAACTCGCTATCGAAGCCCACGGAGAGAGCATCAGCGTGCAGAACACAGGCCCAACTGGAACGATCTTCAGCTTTACCCTACCCGTAGCAGAAGAATAGACAACGCCCAGGTGTATAAAGATTAAAAATTAAATCAGGTAATCACCAATGCTTCAGGCGTCCCTACGGGACGCACAAGAACGCCCCCCGCTAAGCAGGCGCTAAAGCACCTGCCAACAGTCCGGCGTCCCTACGGGACGCCGGACTTGTCCCGTAGGGACATCTGAATTTTGCCCGGCGCTTGAGCGCCGGGGGCAAGTGTGCTATTCCTCCCCGCCCCGTAGGGACGGCTGAACCTGGCCCGGATACGTTACCAGATTATTTTCTTAAAATTCATTTACCTGGGCGCTGTCTCACCGTTTGCCCCCAAATTCGACGCTGACACCACGTGTCGGCAGTCCGGTGTCGTAATCGCGGACCTGCGGGGCATAGCCATCCGCCGGTCGCGGGCGGAACTCACCCCGCCACTGCAAGCGCCGCGTGCTACGCCAGGGACGTCGCTCCCACACCGCGCCGCGGAAGGGGTCGCGCTTGGCGTACATCCACTCCAGCAGCCGGTCGTGCAGCGCATCCCGGATCGCCGCGTAAGCCGGGTCGTCGATCCGGTTGTGGACTTCAGCGGGATCGGCCTGCATATCGTATAACTCATCCGTGTGATGCAGATTGAGCACCAGCTTGTGCTGCCCACCGATCACACAGCGCACCGGCTGGAAGCCGCCCCAGGAGTCGTGCTCGATCTCGTAGCGGTTGAATTCCACGAACACGGCCTTGTCCGGATCCTCCTCACCGCGCAACTGCGCCAGCAGGCTATCGCCTTCCAGAATCGGCGGGACGTCCATCCCCGCCAGTTCGAGCACTGTGGGCAGCACGTCGATGTGACTGACCAGGGTGTTGTTGACCGCATCACCCTCGATACCGCCCGGCGGTTCGACAACCAACGGAATATGCGTGATCTCCTCGTACATCGCAGGGCCTTTGCCCGTGAGCTGGTGCGCGCCCATAAACTCGCCATGGTCGGAGGTGAAGATGATCCACGTGTTGTCGGGCGCGTAGGCGTGCACAGCATCGATCACCCGCCCGATTTCGGCATCGACGAAACTGTTGCAGCCGAAGTAGAGTGGATGGCGCGCCATGCCGGTTTCGCGCACCCGCGCGGGCACGTTCGAGGCGGCTGCCCATTCCCGCTGGTGCGCCGGTTTGCCCTCCAACGTGTCGAGCGCCGCCGGGCCAAGCGGGTAGTCGTGCTCAACGAAGGGTTCGACATACTCCGGCGGACAGGTAAACGGGTGATGCGGTTCGTCGTACGATACAACCAGGACGAATGGTTCCGTGACACGTGATGCGTGATCCGTGATGCGTGATTTGTTATTCGCCGATTCGTTCATTCGCCCATTCGCTGATTCTCGATTCTGGAGAAAGTCGATTGCCCGATCACTCACCCGGTGCGCCCACGTGAACTCAGCTTGGATGTCGTGCTCGCGCAGGGCCTCCAACGAATTGAGGCCGCTTCGCCACAGCGTGATTTCCTCTTCGGTCAACTCGCTCAGATAATTGGCGCCATCGTACCAATACGCAGGATCCCAGCCATCGGGACAGATGCCCGTGCCGAAATAGTCGTGCCCATCGAGGTGCCACTTACCTACGTAGGCTGTGGCGTACCCCACATCGCGGAACCGCTGGCCGAGCGTTACGATGTTGTCGCCCAGCGGCAGGTTGTTGGTCCACGCGCCGGCCGTGTGCGGGTAGATGCCGGTGAACAACCCCGCCCGCGCGGGCGTGCACACCGGGCACGTCGTATACGCGCGCGCAAACTTGATCCCTGTCTCGACCAAGCGGTCGATGTTGGGCGTGCGCAGTTCGGGGTGACCGTAAGCGCCAATCACGTTGGTGGCCTGGGTGTCGGTCATGATGAGAACGAAGTTGGGTTGTGGCATATATACC
>JBNGDO010000203.1:0-6664 GCA_049975385.1 Anaerolineae bacterium
TGGGCCGAGAGCCAAGGAGAAGGCCAGGGAACCGCACTGACCATCGCGCTGCCTATCCATAAACCAGAGGTATAATCATGACCACAGTTCAACGGTATAACTTACTTTGTCTGCTCACCCTCCTGCTGCTAGTCGTAGCTTGTAGTAACCCCACCGCCTCGCCATCGCCCGAGACCACACCAACAACCGTACCAACGATAACACCGCTCATCGACGATTTCGATCCACCCAATCCTGCCTGGGCGCGTTTCGATACAGTAGAAAGCGCTGTCTACGCGCAAGATGGCGAACTTTACCTGGAGGATCGTGGCAAGGGTATCGCCGTGTACACCCCACTCGCGGGAAAAATCTACACCGATACTATAGTGACGGTGCAAGTGCGGCATGTCCAGGGTACGGTGAACAACTGGATGGGTGTGATCTGCCGCCAACAGGACGAAGATAACTATTACCTGCTGGCAATCAGCGCAGATGGCTTCTATCTGATCTTACTGGTCGAAGACGGTACAGCGACGCCATTAGCCGGTCCCAAAATCAGCGAAATCATCCATACCGGCAAGGCACGGAACGACCTTGAAGTTCGCTGTACGGATGACACGCTGTCACTATCGGTTAACGATGAGTGGGTGATCACGCACATCGATGATACATTGCGCGAGGCCGGCGCTGTGGCTCTCTTCGCTGATGCGGTCGAGCGCGACGAGACATCGGTGACGGCGTTCGACAACTTTTCGCTCACGCGACCGTAAAGAGATTGGGAGATTTTGGATTTGGGATTGGAGATTGAGGGATTGCGGGAATGACAATGGGCTGGAAACGATATGCGCGGGCGGGACTGCTGGTGGCGTGGGGGATAGCCCTCGTCGGCTACTTCGGGCCGTGGGTGGGACGGCGGGCAGCGGCGCTCGCCTGGAACGCCTATGACCTCTTCGACTTGCTGAGACTACTGCCGGAGATTGAAACCGGTGCGCTATCGGTGAACCTGCAAGCCTTGCGATTGCCACTGGTAGGACTGGCGGTCCTACTGCCCGTTTTGCTGGTTGGTGCGCCCATTGCCTGGCGCATTGGCGGCGCACTTGCAGGCGCAGGATTGGCTCTGGCGACACTCCCTCCCTACCCTGAAATCGTGAGTGCGTGGCACACGCCAGGCTGGCGTATCCCGTTTTGGTGGGGCATCGGTGCGATGTTGACCGCGGGCGCAGCAGTATGGTTCGCACCGCGTATGGGACGCTATCGCCCCTGGATACTGCTGGCATGGCTCGCAGTTACAGCACTGCCCGCCGCAGCGACCTTTGTACGGCTGCTCCCCGCACTGCGCGCGCTCCACGCCGCACCAATCGGTCCCGGCTGGGGTTTCTGGACCTGCATAGGGGGGCTGAGCTGCGTCGCCCTAATCCTGTGGATACAAGCTCTTGACCCGCCATGCAAACTGTCCGACTAAAGACTATCAGACTACCTGACTAATCTGAAAGAAGGTGTGATATGCAGCGAAAGACTAACGAAGACATCCCGATTGCGCACATTCAGGCCGTCAAAGCACGCCACGAAGCCGATCTGCTGAAGAAGGCCAACGTCGTCGGCGTGGGGGTTGGGCTACGGATGCGACATGGAAGGCCGGTAGGTGGCCCCGCGTTGATCGTCAATGTCACCCACAAAGTTCCCAGCGAAGAGCTGCACCCCGAAGATCGCATCCCCAATATGCTTGACGGCGTGCGCGTGTGGGTGGAAGCCATCGGTGAAGTCAAGGCACAACAGCAGGAAAGAGAATATGGGATGTAGGACAAAATGCGGCTACGGTTCAACTGGCAAACTGTAACCTGAAACTCATAACGATTCGAGAGGAGGAGTGATGAGTAATCACATTATGGCGCAAGCACGCGAAATTTACCAACAGGCGCTGCCTGACCTTTTCAAGCGGAAGAACGTCGTGGCCTGCGGATTGGGCTACAAAGTCAGCGAAGGACAAACCACCAGCGAACTCAGCCTCATCGTCTCCGTGACCCAGAAAGTCCCTCGTGAACAACTCACACCGCAGGATCTGATCCCCAAATCCTTGGAAGGCATGTTGACTGACGTGGTGGAAACCGGACGCATCCGTGCGCAAGTCACAGAGAATCCCAAAAATCGCTTTCGACCAGCACAGCCCGGTATCTCCATCGGCCACCGCGATATCACTGCCGGAACCTTCGGCCTGCTTGTGCAACGCAACGACACACCTTTCATCCTGAGCAACAACCACGTTTTAGCTGATTCCAACGCGGGGCAGATTGGCGATCCCATCTACCAACCCGGCCCGGCCGATGGGGGAACCGCGAACGATCGCATCGCTGCGCTTTCCGAATTTGTGCCATTGGACTTCGGCGACAACCCATCACAGTGCGGGATTGCCGATAGCATCGCTGCATTTCTCAACTTCGTCGCCCAGACAACCGGCTCCAGCCACAGACTGCAATCCATACAGCAAACGTCAGGCACCAATACGATGGATGCAGCGCTGGCACAGCCGGACACACCCGATCTCGTCATCCCGGAAATACTTGGCCTGGAGGTACCTACCGGAGTGAATACACCGGCTTTAGGAATGCAGGTACAGAAAATGGGGCGGACGACCGGCCTGACGACTGGCTACATCACCCAGATCGACGTGACGGTGAGTGTAGACTATGCCGGACGCACCGCGCGCTTCACCGACCAGATCATCACCAATAGTATGAGCAGTCCTGGCGATTCTGGCTCCGGTATCCTCGATATGGATCGTCGCGCTGTGGGTCTCCTCTTTGCCGGCTCTACCAGTGTGACCATCTTCACGCCGATTCAACGCATCCTGGATCACTTGAACGTGCAACTCGCCCAATAGGTCAACACACTCAACAACAAACAGGGGCAACGCCGGTACAAGTGCGCTGCCCCTGTGACTGAAATCTGTCAATCTACCCTAAAGCAACATCCAAAATCATCATCACGGTGAAGCCCAACATCACGCCGAAGGTAGCGAGATGGGTATTGCCGCCGTTCTGTGCTTCAGGGATAAGGTCCTCGGCGACGACGAAGATCATCGCGCCAGCGGCGAAGGCCAAAGCATAGGGCAAAATGGGACGCGCGAGCAAGACCGCCGCTGCACCAAGTACGCCCGCAAACGGCTCTACGACACCAGAAAGCTGCCCATACCAAAAGCTCTTGAGCGGTGTATACCCCTCTCGGCGCAGTGGCATAGAGACGGCCATACCCTCCGGGAAATTTTGGATGCCGATACCCAACGCCAATGCCAGCGCCCCGGCGATGGTGGCGGAAGGGTATCCCGATGCAGCCGCGCCGAAAGCCACTCCCACCGCCAACCCTTCGGGGAAATTGTGCAGCGTGATTGCCAGAACCAGCAACGTGATGCGCCGCCACACCGTCTTGACACCCTCGGGATGCGCCTCGTCGCTGCGATGGAGGTGCGGTAGAACGCGATCCACGCCGCGCAGGAAAATCCCACCAAGCGCAAAGCCGACCGCAGCCGGAATCCACGCCGGAAGCGGGCCCTCTTCGGCCATTTCGATAGCCGGCGCCAGCAATGACCAGTAGCTCGCTGCGATCATCACGCCAGCAGCAAAGCCAAGCATACTATCCAGCACCTTGCGGCTAACCTCTTTGGCGAGGAAAACCGCTGCCGCTCCAAACGCCGTCAAGAACCACGTGAAAAGGGTGGCCAATAAGGCTTGAATCGCTGGGTTCAGATGTGTTAAATAGGCGACCATGATTAAAACTATGACTCGTCTTCAAGGTCGGAATCTTCATCATCGGCTTCTAGTGGGATGTCTTTCGTCTCCACCAGCTTTTGGCGGATTATGTCCTCAAGGGCGTTGGCAAATTCCGGATTCTCCTTGAGATAGGTCTTCGCGTTCTCACGACCTTGCGCGATACGATCACCATCGTAATAGTAGAACGAACCACGCTTGTCGATGACATCCAGGTCAAGGCCCACGTCCATCAGATCGCCCTCGCGACTGATGCCCTCGCCAAACATAATGTCAAATTCAGCCACGCGGAAGGGCGGAGCGACCTTGTTCTTGGTCACGCGCACGCGGGTACGATGCCCGATAACCTCACCCTGCGCTTTGATCGCCGTCACACGGCGCACGTCCAGGCGCACCGAGGCGTAAAACTTGAGCGCGCGCCCACCGCTGGTCGTCTCTGGCGAGCCGAACATCACGCCGATTTTCTCCCGCAGTTGGTTGGTGAAAATCATGATGGTGTTGCTCTGCTTGATCGCACCGGAGAGTTTGCGCAGCGCCTGACTCATCAAACGCGCTTGCAAGCCGGGATGTGAATCGCCCATCTCGCCTTCGATTTCCGCGCGAGGAACGAGGGCCGCCACCGAGTCGATCACGACAACGTCCACAGCCCCGCTGCGGACCAGTGCCTCGGCGATTTCAAGCGCCTGTTCGCCAGTGTCGGGCTGCGAGATATAGAGACCCTCAACATCGACACCGCAGCGTCCGGCATAGCTTGGGTCGAGCGCGTGCTCCATATCGATAAACGCCGCAATACCATCGCGACGTTGCACTTCCGCGACGATGTGTTGGCAAATGGTGGTCTTGCCGCACCCCTCTGGTCCATAAACCTCGGTGATGCGTCCACGCGGCACGCCACCAACGCCCAACGCTACATCCAACGACAATGATCCGGTGGGAATCGTCTCAACATTCAGATGGGTCGCGTCACCCAGGCGCATCAACGCACCATCGCCGAAGCGACGCTTGATCTGCGCAACCGCTTGATCCAGTACTTTCTGTCGTCCTTCGTCAGCCATACCAGCCCTCCTTAAAAGATGCAAATTACGGATGTGAAAATGAATTTTGTATCTTGATTATAGCACAGATGTTCTATATTTACAACAGCTTCAGTTACCTCGACTTTGTGCGCGAGCGAGTAGATTTAGCACGGCGCGACGCTGCCCCACCCCCACGGTAGGCCGGTGCGAGGATACTGAAGACGGTACAGCGGCTGACATCCAATAACCGGGTGCGGATTTTTGGATCCAGGTCTTCCATCAAACGTGCTGTGGTTAACACGGTGGGAAGCTTGGCAACATACCGATAGTTGAGTAATTGGAAGAGCTTCTCCTGTGCCCAGGGTGTCGCGCTCTCAGTGCCCAGGTCATCGAGCACCAGAAACGGCGCGCGGCGCACCTCTTCGAAACGTTTGTCGTACGTGACAGAGCTTTGCGGATTGAAAGCCGCGCGCAGATGATCGAGCAGGTCAGGAACGACGACAAACAACGCCGGGTGTCCCTCGCGCGCGCGGGCATTGGCGATACCCGCCGCAAGGTGTGTCTTGCCGCAGCCATACGTACCGGTAAACGCGAGCCATCCCACGGGATTGCTGGCAAAGGCACGCGCCTGTTCCAACGCGCGTTCAAGGCTGTCAACTTCGCCCGCGTCCAATTCGCCACGCCGCAGGTCGAACGCATCAAGCGTCAAATCGGTATAGAGCGAGAGCGTGTTGAGGTTAGATTCAACATGATCGACACCACGCCGGAAGTCCGGCGCCAGGATGGTGGCAATTTGCACCAGTTCCGGGTCACCGAGTCGCGAGCGCAACCGTGGCTCCATATCCTCCAGGTCGCGGTTGGTGGTGATAACGGTAGGCAGGTCCGCCATATAGCGGTAGTTGAGCAACTGGAAGAGCTTTTCCAACGCCCAGGGCGTGGCGTGTTCCGTGCCCAGATCATCGAGGATGAGCAAAGGCGTGGTGCGCACTTCCTCAAAGCGTTGATCGTAGCTGGTTAGAGAGGTGGGAGCATAAGCCGCGCGCAGATAATCCAGCAAGTCGGGCACAGTCACGAAAATAACCGGCAGCCCCTTATCGAGAGTGGCGTTGGCGATGGCAGCAGCCAGATGCGTCTTTCCACAGCCGTATCCACCACGTAACAGCAACCAACCTTCGGGATGCTGCGCGTAGGCCAGTGCCGTGTCGTAAGCGCGACGCAGGTTCGTCTGAAGTTCGGGGGAAAGGCCATGGCCTTCCGCACGAAAGGTCTTGAAGGTGAAGCGCTCCAGCGTTGCGAGATTACTCGACAGTTTGAGCGTCTCGCTGCGCTGTTCCTGAATCTCCCGCGCCCGGCAGGTGCAGGGGAACAGCTTGCCGAAGTCAGGATGGTCGATCGGCACGTCCAACCGCACGTATCCCATTCCCTGGCACAGCGGGCAGTCCGGGCGACCGAGCATAGCCCGCGATGGTGCGATACCTGTGACCTCGTTCTCGACTATCTGCTCGCTTTCGACGGCGGAAACCTGTTCTGCATCTGATGTCTCAGTGCTTGATGATGTCCGCGTATTCACCTTCGATGTAGCGTCGCGGATCTGGCGGACGATTTCGTCTATCTGCTTCATCTTTTCCTTCCGTGCGCCACCGTTCTAGGATGGCGTGAATGTATTTCCAATTGCGTTTGTTACGGCTCGCGGCTTCATAGAACGCTTCTTCGATCCACTCCGCTGGATAGGTCTTCTCAGCATCCATCAGATCTTCGCTGAGAATGGCGGTGAGTGGACCAACAGTCTGTTCATAGAGGGCGAAGATGTTGGGGCGCGCCGTCTTCGTCGCGCGCCCTGGTTCGACGCCGCGCTGCATCGCGCGCTGCGCCGCCCGTCCGCGCGGGCTGTTGGCGAGATAGCGCTGT
>JBNGDO010000204.1:0-2826 GCA_049975385.1 Anaerolineae bacterium
GCGCCCGCAAGCGCAAAAACACCCTTTCACCCGCGCCTTTAGGCGCAAAATACGGCGCCCGGCGAATTTTCGGATAGATTCTAAGTCCTAAGCCGTCAGCTCTGGCTGATCGCTGATTGCTGACGGCTGACCGCTATCCGCTTGCCTGCGATGGCGCCTATGCTTGCGCCTCGTCAGCCAGTCGAAGGGGCCACGCTGCCCGTCATCCGTGTAGTCGTGGTAATAATAGTAATAGTAGTACGCGCCGCTCCGCGCCTTCACGCGGTTGAGCACCACCCCCAGGAGCACGCCGCCCACGCTGGCGATGCGCTCGGCGGCCTGCACGGCGGCCGGGATGCGGGTTTTGCCGGCATCTATCACCAACACGACGCCATCCACCAGGGTGGAGAGCACCGCCGCGTCGGAGACGGCCAGCACCGGCGGGCTGTCGAGGACGACCACGTCGGCCTGTTCGGCCAGCTCGCCGATAAAGCGCTTGAAGGTCTGCGACGCCAGCAGCTCCGTCGAATCCGGCGCGCGCGACCCGACGGAAACCACGCGCAGGCGCTCTACCTCCGTCTGCCGCACAGCGCGGGGGCGGTCGTCCACGGCGAGCAACGCTTCGGTGAGGCCAGGTTCGAGCGGCAGGTTGAAGACTTTGTGCAGAGTGGGGTGGCGCAGGTCCGCATCGACCAGGATCACCGACTTGCCCCCCTGCGCGATCACCGCCGCGAGATTGGCCGCCGTGAACGACTTACCGTCGGTGGGCTGCGGGCTGGTCACCAGCAGCGTGCGCGGCGGTTCGTCGAGGTTGGTGAACTGGATGCTGGTGCGCAGGTTGCGAAACGCCTCCGCCACGGGACGCATAGGATGTTCGGCCACCACCACCTTGCCTTGCGCGCCATTTCTCCCCATATAGGGCAGGATGCCCAACACGCTGAGCGGCAGCACGCGCTTGACGTCGTCCGGCGTGCGGACCGTGTCGTCGAGATATTCGATGAGGAACGCCGCGCCGACGCCGATCATCAGGCCGACGACCGCCGCCAGCATGATGTTGCGCATTTTTTGCGGGCCGATGGGGACGGCGGGCAGTTCCGCCGGCTCGAACACCGAAATGCGCGTGGTGTAGCGCGCCATCGACAGCCGCAGTTCCTCCGCGCTTTGCAACAAAACGGACAGCCGCGTCTGCTGGTTGGCGCGCTGCGTTTGCAGTTGGGCCAGTTCCAGGCGGGCATAATCCGGCAACGCGTCCGGATCGCCCATCCCCGTAATGGACTTCTGCGTCTCCTCGAGCGATTGCTCCAGCGCCGCCGCCTGCGCCTCGATATCCGCGAGCCGGGACTGGTAGCGCGCTTCCTGTTCTTCGGTTTGATGCTCGATAAAGACCTGCGCCGTCGTCTCCACCAGCGCCTTGACCAGCGCCGGATCGTAGCCCTGGGCGGCGATGTTGATGAGCTGCGTATCCTCGACCTGCGAGACGTTGAGCATGCCCTTGATGGCGTTCGCGCTCATCTCCAGCCCCAGGCGCGACCGCACCTCCTCCAGAATCACAGGGGCTTTGATCTGCACCAGGTAAGTGCTGGCGAGGGCCTCGGTGGTGCGAATGACGTAGTACACGTCCTCGCGAGGGTCGCCGCCGCGGTCGATGGTCAACGTCGTTGAGGCCCGGTAAATCGGCAGGGCGTTGCGATTGGCGTAATATGCCCCCGCCGCGCCCAGGGCGGTCGTCAACAGGATCAGCCACCACCACTTTAAAACGATACCTGCGTAATGTCGTAGTTCCATACCCCTCTTTTGCGTTCCAATATTCTAACCTACATTTTAACACATACGCCTAAAGGCGCAATGTAGGGGCGGGTAGGGGCGGGGCATTCCCACACGGATTTATGAATACGCAGGTGCTATGGAATATAAATGACCATCTCGATATGGTGCCTATGGTAAGGGCGAGGCATTCTCACAATCGCCTATGACTGCTTCGAGGAATGGGGATGCAAAGCCCCCTGGTCAAGAAGAACCTGGTGGGGAATACCTCGCCCCTACCGGTGTCATGGCCACGGCGCGATCCCATACGCCATCCAATAAAAGGCCAGCTTGCCCATCTCGGTGATCACGGCCATCACGCCTTCTTCGCTGCGCCACCACCGCTGGGGATCGTAATCCGCGTCGGGCGTGGCGCTGGCGGTGACCGTCACACCGGGGATGAGGGCGCGGAAGGTGCGCGTCGCCCGGCGGGTGTGGAATGGATCGGTGACGACGATGATCGACGCCCAGTTGTGCTCCGCGACCAACGCGCGCACCGCGACGGCTTCCTCGTACGTGCTGGTGACTTCGGCAGCGGCGATCACGACGGCGTCGCCGGGCAACCCCAGCGCTTGTGCCGCCGGCACATCCAGGAGCGCAGAGGAGCAGGCCAGGCCCGCGTCTTTGTACGTGGCGTCGGTGAAGACCACCACGGGCGCGTAGCCCTGCGCGTGGAGGTCCACCGCGTGCCGGATGCGATCGGGGTTCGAAGCCAGGACGACGATGGCATCGGCATGGACCGGCGGTTCGCCCACATTGAGGAAGCGGTCTATGTGCACTGCAAAGATCGCCAGCGCAAGCAAAGCCGCGCACAGGACTGCCGCAAGGGCGAGACATCCGCCGCGCCGCACGCGCAGGACGAGGTAGCGCGCGCCGTGATCGTTTTCCCAGTTGATGTGTAGCATGGTGTTACATTTTAACACTTCTTGCCGGTAATCGCCAATGCTTCGGGGGCTTTTCCGGGCAGGTGTTGAAGCACCCGCCGACTTTCAGGCGTCCCTACGGGACGCGGGCAGGGGGCGCTCCTGTCAGGCAGGCGTTGAA
>JBNGDO010000204.1:2926-6632 GCA_049975385.1 Anaerolineae bacterium
TCCTGTCAGGCAGGCGTTGAAACACCTGCCGACTTTCAGGCGTCCTTATGGGACGGGAGGGCGGGCTGAAGCACCTGCCGACTGTCAGGCGTCCCTACGGGACGCGGGCAGGGGGCGCTCCTGTCAGGCAGGCGTTGAAACACCTGCCGACTTTCAGGCGTCCTTATGGGACGCGGGAGCTTCGCCGCGTAGCGGCGTCTGAGCGTAAACGGGCCGTTCACGGCCTGTGAGCACGGCTCTCTCCCTCTCTCTCCCGTCCCGTAGGGACGGCTGACCCTGACTACCGACCACCGACCACCGTCTCCCATCTCCCATCTCCCATCTCCCGTCTCCCGTCTCCCGTCTCCCGTCTACTGTCTACCGTCTACCGTCTACCGTCTACCGTCTACCGATTACCCGGAGGTACCTATGGACATCGTCATCGTTTTTATGATGCTGGGCGCTTTGCTCGGCGTGGCGCTGAAAATTGTGGATCGCGTGCAGACGCTCATCGACCGGGTGGCCTGAGATGAGCGACGCGCAATTCGCTGCGTTGCTCGCGCATCTGCAGGTGATCCAGGGCTGTCTGTTGGTGCTGGTCGCCGACGTCGTCCGCCGCTTCGTCACGGACGTCATCGACGCCTTTACCGGCGACGAGGGCCGCCAGGTGGAGATATGGCAGGGACGCTAAGCCTGGACGCCGACGTCGCCGAATGGATCCTGTTGTGTCTTTTGTTTATCTCGTTGTCGCTCTACGCGGTCTGGGGCGCCGGTCCCCGCAACGAGAAAAGGAGGCGCCTATAAGCCTGAAGAATCATGAATCATGATTCTCGATTCATGATTCATGATTCATGATTCGTAACCCGTAACCCGTAACTCTTAACTCTTAACTCTTAACTCGTAACTCGTAACTCGTAACTCGAAAAGGAGGTTTACCATGTTGAAGAAGCTGTTGGCGGTGGTTGGGATTGCGGCGGCGCCCCTGGAAGGGGAGGCGGCGGGACCGTTGCCTGCTCCGGTGGACGCGCCCGTTGCCGAGACGGTGGTGCTGGGCACGCTGGGCGCGGAATTGTCGGCGCAGACGTACCAGACGAGCACCACGCCGCAACTGGATACGGAGACGATCATGGAGGGTGTGAACGAGGGCGTGAGCTATGGCTTCGATTTCGCCAACGCCTTTATGCCACTGGTCATCATCCTGGTGGGCTTCGCCGTGGCGGGCGGCGTGATCGGCCTGCTGGTGAAGATCGGCCCGCAGATCGGCCGGATGATCAAAAACGCTTTTTAGAGCTCACCGCAGAGGACGCAAAGGACGCAGAGAAAATTTAATTACTCTCTCTGCGATCTCAGCGCCCTCCGCGGTGAATCATAGGGTCGATCACCGGGAGGATCCGCCATGCGCATCGTGAGGATGAGGCACACCGCCGAGCATTGGACCGCCGCCACGCCCGCCGAGGGGCCGGGCACGGCGCTGCGACGCTGGATGGCCGTTGCCATCGTCGCCGGGGTGGGGCTATGTCTGGCCTGTTGCAGCGTGGTGGGGTATTTTATCACCGGTTAGCGCCACCCTTGCGGAGGGTGCGTCTTTTACGCCAAAACTCGTGTTAACCCTTCGCAAGGGTCGAATAATTCGTGCGCGCGTTTTGTACCTTAACACCGCCGGGCTGATGAAGGTTAACATTTTAATTCGGCTATCGGGTTCACCGCCCACGCGCGGGCGTCAACGCCCACGCTACGGAGCCGCGCCCGCTGAAGCGGGCTTCCGGAAGCCCCGTTTACGGGGCGTGGGCCTGTTGCCCGGCGATTGATCGCCGGGCGTGCAGCGGCCGACCATTACCGGATTATTTTCTTAATCTTCATAAGCCCGCGCGCTCAATACACAAAGCCCTACGGGCTGCACTTCTAGCCCGTAGGGCTTTGTTGCGTTTAGCCCTGGGCCTTCTAAATTCAGATGTATGCCAGATTCGGATCATCCCGAATATACGCGAGTTGTCGCCCCAAATAGGGCGCGGCCGGCAATCCGTGCCAATCGCGCAACAGATGATAAGCCGGCGAGGTGAGAGGAAAACCTCCTTAATGCGACTCGCAATAACTGAGTGCCGCGCCGCGATATCCAAATTCGGCCCAGGCCGCCAACACACCATGCCACGATACGGCAACCGGACCGGTAGACAGCGCCGGATCGTGAAGCCAAAACCGTTGGTTTTCTTCGTAATCAACCACCACAACTGCGTGTGCCACGTCCTGCTGCCAATGATCCAGAAAGCCGGTGCGCAAAAACAAGATAACAGGCTGTCCTGTTTCGAGCGCAGTTAGCAGTTGAGGGATAGTCCACTCGTGGTAAGCCACCTGCACATCCCACTGGCGCAAGTGTTCAACGGCAAAAGTCGGAGTGCCAAAAGCGCGCGTGCCTAGTATACGCCGGATGGCTGTTTCAGATCGTGTTAGGCCCCAATAGGCCAATACCATCCGTACGCAAGCCGGTAAGCAATAGCCTTCGGCAGATTGCTGAAAGTGGGGGATTTGTATCCTAACGTTCATCGTGCAAGTGTTTGGTTTGCCAATTGCTCCGCTGCAGCGGAGATTTGCGCTAACAAAGCATCGTCGTAATACACATTACCATAATGTGCGTCTACGCGGATTTCTCCCACTTTCCCGACACGCCCATAAGCAGGGAAGGTCAGGTCGATAGGCACACGCCAATGCCACTCGCCTTCGGGGGTATGTTCCAGCACCGGCTCACCGGCAAGCAAAAGATTGCTCACTTGTTCCAGCATCACTACATTGGCCTTCTGTCGGGCTACAAAGGCCGAGATTTGAACCTGGGCTGTGGTCTGAATGACAGGCACACGTTCTTCCAACCAGTCTATAAAGTCCTGGCTGGCTTGTTTTCCCCAGGCTTGGACGACTGTTTCCGGTAAACCGCTTGTGTCCATCGCGTATCTCCTTAATTCGACTTGCAGAAGACTACAAAAGTCTTGCGAGGTGCCTGGTTTGAAGAACTCCTAACAAAAGTTCGGCCTGCAACTCCAACGCCAGGGCAATGGCTTCAGCTTCCCCGGCATCCAGGTCTTGCCGCAGCGCCGCTACCAACGTTGAATTGGTCACAGTGTATCTCGTGATCCACGTTGCTGTCGCTATCACCTCAGCGCCCGGCAACCCCTGCCCGGCTACGACGACTTCTTGCCATACCGCTTCGGGTATGCAAATCTTGTCATACAAAGCGGGTAACAACGCCAATTGCCCAATTGGCGCCAAGTTGATGAGCGGTGATGCGTTGCTAACGACAGTCATAAACGCCCCAACTCCCGTAACGTTGCCAGGTCATCTTCATAATCTGCCACGTCGTAATGTACAAAGATTCCCCTGCTTCCCAGTAATTGTTGAAAATCCCATGCCGTCATACCGGCCATTTCACGAGCTTTGCCATACGAGAGCCGTCCTTGTTGAAACAAGGCCAGGGCCAACTCACGCTTTAGCTCTTCCGGCTTCATACGTGTGGCGTGGACCACTTCACGGGGAATTTGAATTGCAATGGTTGTAGACATCGAGCCTCCTCGTTCAATTTGTGTCATAAAGCACTTCTGCCTCAGTGGCCTTTGCCAAATACATCCTTGATCTCAAGCAACCGCTCAGTGGCCAGCATAGGATAACTCTCCCAGGTAGAGCCCTTGCTTTACAATGCCTTCGAGAGCGGTAATGTCCGTCTTGATCCTATCGATAACAT
>JBNGDO010000205.1:0-6458 GCA_049975385.1 Anaerolineae bacterium
CCCTCAAGATTATCTGCCGACAGGCAAATGCAATTATCCTTATCCTTATTTGTACTTGTGGGTGAAGACTTAATGCAGGAACGTGAAACCGTGGAGGTTCCATGATTTGTAGATCTGTCAATTTTCGGAGGAGGGGAACAGAATGATAAATTATATTATTCGTCGCCTTTTGTTGGTCCCTGTGATGTTGTTCGGGGTCACCATTCTTATCTTTCTGATGTTACAGGCGCTCAGTCCGGTTGAGCGTTCCGCGCTTTACGTGCGTGACGTTCCAAGGAACGAGCGTGCTCTGGAAGGCGTTATCCGGCAATACGGTCTGGATCAGCCCATCCATGTCCAATACTGGCGCTGGCTGGTGGGACACAAGAATTCGGTGACGGGAGAGATTACGGGTGGCATTCTGCGCGGTGAATTTGGTTACTCGCGCACCGCCTCACAGCCTGTCGCCGATCTGATCAAACGACGTTTTCCGGCCTCGTTGGAGCTTACCATCTGGGCCGTCATCCCTGTGGTAAGTGGCGGCATCATATTGGGGGTCATTGCTGCCGTTAACCATAATAAACTGGCTGATCATCTGGCGCGTATTTTTGGCATTGTCGGTTGGTCCTTCCCAGATTATGTCTTTGGGCTGCTGATGCTGATGTTTTTCTACGCTGTGCTAGGCTGGTTTCCACCGGGGCGCATTTCGGATTGGGCCAATCAGGTGATCATGTCGCCAGAGTTCCGTAATTACACCCAGATGATCTCGTTTGATGCTTTGCTCAACCTGCGCCTGGATATTTTTTGGGATTCATTTCGCCACATGATTATGCCGGTGATCACCCTGTCTTATCTCTGGTGGGCCTTGACGATGCGCGTCACCCGTTCTTCGATGTTGGAAACACTGCGCCAGGATTACATCACGACGGCACGCTCCAAAGGGCTGTCCGAGCGCGTTGTGATCAGACAGCACGCGCTCCCCAATGCTTTGATGCCGGTGGTGACGTTGGGCGGCGGGACGGTGTTAGGCCTGTTGAGCGGTGTGGTGATTGTTGAGACCGTGTTTGATTACCGCGGCATGGGATCGGCCTTTGCTGCCGCAGCGGTGCAGCTTGACATCATTACGGTGTTGGCCTTCACGTTGCTCAATGGATGTATTATGATTGTGGCGAACTTGATTATTGATATCCTATATGCTTATATTGACCCGCGCGTGCGTCTGGATTAAGACTCTTCCGAAAATTGTGTCTGCGAGCATTTTGGGTGCGTCAACGGCGAATTTTCGGATAGATTCTAAGGCAAATTGGAGGAAATTTGTATGACGACAACAGAAATAGGGGCGCAAGAAGTCTATAAAAAAGAGATGGGCTGGTGGGAGCGAAAGCTGGGCACTGAAACCTACCGGTTATTGAGAGGGTTACTGACCAATCCGGTATCGGTTATCGGTCTTGTATTATTAGGACTATTTGTCGTGGTTGCGCTCGCCGCCCCTGTCCTGGCGCCTCCCCGCCCTAACGCTGATCCTTATACCATTCCACGCGATGGGTATGGACAAGAACCTAAACCCCCAGGCACAGAATGGCGCACACGCCAACCGCCTTTACCCTTCTGGTGGAAGACTATTGTGGGGACCGATAAATGGATCCACCTTATGGGCACAGCCAGCGGGCAATGGGATATTTATTATGGTGTGATCTGGGGAACACGCACTGCGTTCTACGTGGGCTTAACGATTACCGCTATTACTGCGTTAGTAGGTATCACGTTAGGGACGCTCTCCGCTTACTATGGCGGGGTTGTGGATATGGTTGTTATGCGCATCGCTGAAATCTTTATCGCTTTCCCTTTCCTGCCAGCGGCGATGACCCTTTCAGCCGTGCTAACGCCCGTTTTGGGACGTGGGCTTTTCGCGCCTATGGTCGCTCTAGCGGTTTTCGGGTGGACAGGGTTTGCCCGGTTGTTGCGCAGTGACATTCTGTCTTTACGCGAGCGCGAATACGTGTTGGCGGCGCGCGTCATCGGGGTGAGAGATACGCGCATTATGTTCCGCCATGTGTTGCCCAATGCCATCTTCCCCACGCTGGTGCTGGCTTCAATGCGCATTGGGAGCTACGTCATCACCTTCGCAGGGCTGAGTTTCCTGGGCATCGGCGCTGAGGTCGGCTACGCGGACTGGGGACAACTGTTATCGTTCGCGCGTGACTGGATGACCCAGTTAGGTGATTATTGGTACATCATCACCTTCCCCGGTGTCACATTGGTGCTGTTCGTCCTCTCCTGGAACCTGGTGGGTGACGCGCTGCGCGACGTGCTCGACCCGCGCCTGCAAGGCTCGCGGTAAGAAAGATTTTTGATAACGGGGGTGTTTTCTTTTGCGCCCGCAAACGAAAACACCCCCTAAACTTTTTACGTTCTTCCTCTTGCTCTTGGATTGAGTGCTGAATTCAACCCATCCCCAAGCAAATTCCACCCGATGCTGAACATAATCAGCGTAAGGGTGGCAGGAATGAAGACCCACCAATAGATCAGGGGATTGCCGCCTGGCCCGATGATCCAATCGCGAGAAGAAACCAGCAACATCCCCCAGGGCAATCCGGACCCCAGGCCGATGAACGTGAAAGCAGCTTCCAGTAGCACCATCCCACCGATGTCGCGTGTGGCTAATACGATGGCGGGGGCGATGGCATTGGGTAAGAGGTGGCGAAAAATGATGCGCAGCGGCGGCGCACCGGTAACTTGGGCGGCCATCGCGTACTCGGTGTGCTTGAGGGTGGTGAAGTTCGCGTGAATGATGCGCGCGTAAGGCATCCACGAGAAGGCGATCAGCGCCAGCATGGTCGGGTCGAGCTGCGCCTTCCGCAAGGCGACTTGCCAGAAGGTCAGTGATGCGTCCGTGCTCGTGGGCAGGAGCGCGCTCGTGGGTAAGAGTGCGTACCGGAACAGGTAGATGCCCGCGATGGCCGGGAATGTCAAGAAGGCGTCGGTCACGCGCATCAACAACCGTCCCATAGCGCCTTCGAGGTATCCACTGAACGCGCCGATTAACACACCCGTACATGCTGTCAACAACGCGGTGATAAGGCCAAAACGCAGTGCCGGTCGCGTGCCCCAGATCAACGCGTAGGCGATATCCCACCCGCGGGGCGTGGTCCCCAGGATCGCTCCTGGCTGTGGCGGGCGCGGAATGCGCAATGCCGTCGGGCGCACGCCCGGCAGCCGGCGCAAGAAAGTGGGGTTCTGCGGATCCTCTTGCGGGGCGATCCAGGGTGCGCTCACGGCCACAACCACGTAACCGGCGATGATGCACAATGCCAGGATGCTTTGCCAGTTGATGAAGAAACGTCGTGTGACCGTCATTGCGTCGCCAGCTCATCCCGCAAGCGAGGATCGAACGCTGCCTGGAGAATGTCCAGGATCAACATCACCGGCAGCACCAGCAGCACGCTGTAGACCGCGAATCCCATCGCGGCGGCTGTGTCCGGCGCTCCACTCACCGAACTGACGATCAGTTCCGAGACCCCCGGGAAGCCGAATACCGCTTCGACGACAAAGACGCCCATAATCAGAGACGCTGTGGAGAGCGCGATGCTGTTGAGTGCGGGGATCATCGCGTTGTGGAGCGCGTGCCGCCAAACCACCAGGCGTTCCTTCAGTCCCTTCCCGCGCGCGACCGTGATGTAATCTTTGTGCAGTTCCTCGATCATCATGGCCCGCGTCATCCGGCCCAGAGTGGCCCAGTGCACCATGCTCAGGGTGATGCAAGGTAGTACCAGGTGACGCAGCGCGCTCAAGCTGATATCTGAACGGTGGTTCAGCAACCCGTCCAGAGTGAGCAGGCCGGTGTACGCGGTGAATTCGGCGTTGACGACGACAAATTCTTCACCCGAAGTGAGGCGTCCCGGCGGAAACCACCGCAACCCTGCATAGAAGATGCCGAGCAACACCAGGGCCAGCACGAAGGGCGGGATGGCGGTGGCGACGAAGGCCACAACGCGGAAGGCGTGATCGACGGCTCTGTGTTCCTTCGCTCCGGCCAGTCCGCCGCCGATGATGCCCAAAGGGATGAGCAAAACGACGGCGTACAGCGTCAACTCGGCGGTGGCCGGTGTGCGCTGTAAGAGCGCGGGGAGAACATCGACGCGAAATCCAGGGCTCCAGCCCCAATCGCCCTGCAGCAAGCGTCCCAACCAGCGAAGGTATTGTACTGGATAAGGATCGTCGAGGCCGTGGCTCTCGATGATTTGCTGAAGCAGAACTTCTGGTCGCAGATTGGGATTATTGGAACTTCCTCTGGGCATATACAATTGCGCCCGGACTTCGACCGGTGCCAACATCAGGATACCGTACAAAGTCGCGGTGATGATCAACAGCGTGACCGGGATGGCGAACAGCCGGCGGATTAAAAACTTGAGTAGAGCAGGCATGTGTTTCCTCGGAAGAGAAACCACGAATCTACACGAATCCTCACGAATCGGAAAGCCAAATTCGTGTGCATTCGTGAAGATTCGTGGTAAAAGTTTCCTTCTATTGGTCGAATGTGCATTGGTCTACGGTGACGATGGCATTCCCGCCGAAGCGGCACGTCATCGCCGCCCCGGTGTTGAACTGCACCGTCACGAACATACAGTTGCCTTTCTGCGCTGCGATCATCAGGCTGTAGGCGTCGCCGAGTTGCGCCTGGTGTGATTGGAGCCACGTCATCACATCCTCGGTGACGGCAAACGTCTTCATCTGATTTTCTAGCCACGGGCGCTCACCTGTTTTCGCGGCCTGAACCATTTGAGCAATCCGCAGCTCCAGCTTTTGGGAAAGATCATCGCAAAACGTGACCCGGTCGCCCATCACGAGGCACCGCAGCGCGAAACCGGTATCGAAGACCACGTCACTGTAACCGGCATAGAGTGTCTTGGTGGCTGCGTCGAACCCTGAAAAGTGGATGGTGTAGTCCGGCGTGAACTGCGCGCCATGACGCCGTGCCTCAATGGCATTTTGCCCTGCGGCGCTCACGGCGTCCTCGCCGCCCTCCAGGTACGCTTCGACGAGATTTGCCACGCGCACTTGCGGCGCGCGGACCGGCGTCATCACCAGGTAATCCAGAATGAAGGCTGGCGGCAACGCCACCAGCCAGGCCACCAGCAGCACACTCCACGCCCCCAGTTTCATCTGACCTGTTGGGGTGGTGCGATCCCAGGCCCATTCGACAGCTACTGTTTCCACGTAGCCTACGGCAAATCCATACACTGTGTAAATGATCATCCCCAACAGCGTGCGTGCCGCGATGGCATCCGTGTAGGGCCACGGCGACAGGCCGGCGAAGCGCGGATCGATGACACCGGCAAGCCAGCTTATCCCGGTGAATGGAATGTGCCCGGCGAGCCAGCCGGTGGCCGCGAGTGTGACCGCCCACACACCCGTGGTGAACAGTGCGGACGATGACCACGCCCCTACCATCCCTGCGATTCCGCCGATGACCAGCAGGCACGGCAGGCCGGTTATGAGCTTGCCCCAGGCCATGTCGGCCGAAGTCTGGCTTAATGCCAGGGCGTCGTATCCCCATGCAAACAGGGCGAACCCCAACCCAAATAACAGTCCGTATCCGGTCCCGGCGCGCAACAGCACGGTGCGAGCGACTTTCGGCTGCGGCAGTGGGCTTGCGATCTTATCTATCATTGTGATACTGCTCCAACTCTGTTGTCGAAAATCATCCCGCATTGTACGCCAACCCGGCTTTCTTACAAGCAGGTGAGTGGTCAGCGATTAGCCTTCAGCCATCAGCCATGGCCTTATCATTCTGCAAATGCACCTTTCGTTTACGCGAATCGTATGGCTAAAGCCATTTAATTTTGGGGGTGTTTTGCCGCCCGCAACCGCAAAACACCCTTTTTTTAACAGCGGCTTCAGCCGCAAGCACGCGCAAGCGGGCGTATTCTGCTGAAGTTCAGCGAGCATGATAAAGCCCTGAGCCGTCAGCGCCAGAACTTGCCCGCATTTGAGCCTGGGCTATAATAACGCTGGATGTTATCGATGGTTATTCGACTATCAGACTAAAGACGATTCGACTCGTTTCGATGGAGGTGGTCTATGCAGATGCCGGTACAAAAGACGCGCGTGGTCGCGGGAACGCCCATTGAAGTGGGAGAGCGCCGGCTGCTCCCTTCGGTTTTGGTGACGACGATGGAGGGCGGCGACGCTGGCTCCGGAGGCTTCTTCCGGTTCGTCAAAGCGCGTCCGGTTTCGGTCGTGGTCGAAGAGCCGGAGGGCGCGCGCTGGCTGGAAATCCCTAACACTACAGAGAACATCCTGAGCCAGATGGCAGCCGCCGGCGCGGGCATCGCTGTGGCGAGCGTGCTCTTGATGGCGTTACTGCATCTCGTGCGGAAGAGATAGAGACAGAGAGATAGAGACAGAGAGAGGAGATAGAGAGAGGAGATAGAGAGATTCGCTCATTCTCCATTCACTCATTCGCAATTCGTAATTCG
>JBNGDO010000206.1:0-6290 GCA_049975385.1 Anaerolineae bacterium
AGTCTGATAGTCAGTCGGTCATTTTCATGCTAGGCTGAATACACCAGCTATGGCGTTCTCCTTGAGCTAATCGCCCATCAATAATCACAAAGTCCCTATATCGACCAAGGGCGCGATGCGCGCGATGGATTCTTCTACAAACGCTGTGTCCTCAACGCGAAGCTCGATGGCGTGCTGCGGGCAGACTTCGACACAGCGCCCGCAGCCGCGACAGGTTTCGTCGATGACAGCGCGCCCATCCACGAGCCGGATCGCGTCCACAAAACAGACGCCGCGCGTGCAGGTTCCACATCCCACACAACGATCGGTGACCGTCACGGTGACGCCCGGCATGCGGGTGACGTTTGCACTGATCTCCGGCGGCAGATCGGGCAATACGCGCCACAAACAGCAGCACGGACAGCAATTGCAGATGGTAAGCAGCTTATCGAGGGGTGTTGCACCCAGCCAAACCGAATCGATACGGTTCCGCCCGATGAGATGCACCAATCCGGCTTCGCGCGCGCGTTCGAGGTGGGCCAGCGCCTCCTCCGTGGTCGCCAGATGTCCCAGTTGGGGATTGATCTGCAAGACCGCCTCGCCCAGGAAATGCAACCGAGATCGATGGGATAATCTTTGCACTGTTCGGAGTCCCGGCAGATGCATTTGTTCATAATCCAGCGGTAATTTGCTTGTTCGATGAAGCGTTCGACGATTTGTGAGGGCAGCACCGTCTCCTCGGCACGTGCGATAGGCTGGTTGATCTGGATGACGTTGTCTTTGGGAATGTAGATGATGTCATCCCCTTCGAAGAGAAAGTGATCGATGAGCCTGCGGACCAGCGGCACTTTACGCGTCAGCATCGCCAGGAAATAGCGCGTCGGAAAAGCCTTTTTGAGAAGTGTGACAAACCATAAAGGTCGTGACATCGATATCCACCCAAATGTAATGCGATAACTGTAATGTAGAGCGGCATGTTGTCAAGTGTAGCGTTCTTCGTACAATCAGGTAGACGGTAGACGGCAGACAGTAGACAGGGCTTGCTACCGCAAGTTTCACGTCTATCGTCTACTGACCCAAGGAGGATTTGCTATGCAGCCTATCACGTTTGATCGTGTGAGTTATCGTATCAACGGTGAACCCGTTTATCTGTACTCCGGCGAATTCCACTACTTTCGCGTGCCGCGTGCGGATTGGCGACGACGGATGGCGCTCTTCAAGGAGGCCGGGGGCAATTGCCTGGCGACGTACATCCCCTGGCTCATTCACGAGCCCACCGAGGGGACGTTCGTCTTCGGCGATGCCGGCCCGCAGCACGACCTGGAAGCTTTCTTCGAGACGGCGCTTGAAATGGGATTGTACGTCATCGCGCGGCCCGGCCCGTACCAATATTCGGAACTCGTCCACGGCGGCCTGCCGCGCTGGCTCTACGCGAACTACCCCCGACTGCGCGCCAAAACCCACGACGGCAAGGACATCGGCTCGATGTCGATCTCGTACCTGCACCCACTCTTCCTGGAGAAGGCGCGGCGCTGGTTCGCCGTCGTTTGCCCGATCATCGCGCGCCACACTGTGGCGAATGGTGGTCCGGTGGCCTTCGCGCAGTTCGATAACGAACTGACGGGCATCCACGAGTGGTTCGGCAGCCTGGATTACAACGCGGAAGCGATGGGCATCGGACAGAGCGGTGGGCGCTATCCGCGCTACCTGCGCGCCAGGTACGGCGACGTTGCCGCGCTCAACCGGGCGTATGGGACGGCGTACACGGCCTTCGAGGCCGTTCCCGCGCCCGCGCCGTCGTCGCTTTCGCAGCCGCCCGATATTCGCCGGATGAAGGACTACTTCGACTTCTACCTGGGGACGGTCGCCGAATACGCGCAGACGCTCGTCGCGTGGATGCGCGAGGCGGGCATCGACACGCCGATGGTCCACAATGCCGCCAACCCGGAGATGAACGCCTACTTCCTGGAGACGATCGACGCGCTGGGCGATGACTTCGTGCTTGGCTCGGACCACTATTACAACCTCGATCAAACCTGGCCGCAAAACAACCCCACGCCGCAGTACGCGGCCAAGGTCTTCGTTTCGATGGAGATGCTAAGGGTGATGGGGTTCCCACCCACCGTCTTCGAGTTGCCCGGCGGCAGCGCGTCGAACTGGCCGCCCTTCACGCCGGAGGATGCGCTGACGTGCTACATGACGAACCTGGCCTATGGGATGCGCGGGCACAACTACTACGTTTTCACCGGCGGTCCTAACATCCCGGGCACCAGTGATCGCAGCGACAGCTACGACTATGGCGCATCCATCAGCGCCACGGGCGAGGTCCGCCCGCTCTACGCATCGCAGAAGGCGCTCGGCGATTTCATCGCGCAATACCCGTGGTTGGTCACGGCGCAGCGTGAAAGCGACTGTCGCATCGCGCTCGACTTCGAGCAGGTGCGTGCCTGCACGTACTGGAAAGGCGGCGACTTCCGCTTCACGCCGCCCCAGGCGTGGAACTTCCTGCGGCGCGGCGTGGTGACGACGGCTTTCTGCGCGAGCCTCTCGCCGTTGCTGTGCGACCTGCGCGACGATGCGTGGACGGAGGACATCAGCACGCCAGTCGTCGTTGTCACGGCAGACAGTATGGCAGCGGAGAAACAGGCGCTCATCGTGCGCTTTCTGCAGAACGGAGGGCGGGCGCTCATCACACCGGTGCTGCCCACACTGGACGAAGCGCTCAATCCCTGCACCATCCTCGCGGATTTCCTGGGTGCAGCGGCACCGGCGACGGCGGACGAGGCGATGGCACGCTTCGTCGTCGATGGCGTGACGCACATCATGCCGCGCGCGCTTTTCGCACCCGGTATGCCGCCCGCCGCGGAGGTCATCGCCGCCGATGAGGCAACGGGGCGCCCCGTAGTCTGGCGTCTTGCCACCGAGGGTGGGCGGGCGGTGATCTTCGTGGGCGTTTCCTGGATCCACGCGCGCCACGAGCACGAAGCGCTGCTCACATCCCTGCTGCGGAGGCTCGGCCTGCGCCAGAAAGTGATCTGCTCCAACCCTAACGTGTGGACATCGTTGTGGCGCGCGGGCGATCAGGCGCTGCTCTTTCTGTTAAATCTGCTCACGGGTAAGATGGAAGCGCACGTTCAGTGTCATCTGGACGAAGCCCCGGTGGATGCCGGGACACATACGTTGAGTCCAATGTCGGTCACAGCGGTCGTTGTAAAATAATCTAGGAGAGGAAGATGGTAGATATAGCGAACGTTTTAGCACCGATTCTCGACATTGGGTTGACGTGGCTGAGCCGCAGGCGGCTGCCCAAGGTGGATGGCGAATTGGCGTTGCCCGGCTTACAGGCTCAGGTTGAAATACTGCGTGATCGATGGGGCGTTCCCCACATCTATGCGCAAAATTCGCACGACATGTATATGGCGCAAGGTTTTGTCCACGCTCAGGATCGCCTGTGGCAGATGGAGGTCAACCGGCGTGCGACCGCCGGACGCCTGTCGGAGGTTATCGGCCCGGCGACGCTACAGATGGATCGGCAGATGAGGACACTGACGATGCGGCGCGTTGCCGAATCCGAGGTTGCATTGTTACCTGATGACATCCGCGAGATGTTGGACGCTTATGCTGCCGGGGTCAATGCCTTCATTGCGCAGGGGCACATGCCCGTGGAATTTGCGATTTTACGCTATAAGCCGGAACCGTGGGTGATCGCCGACTCGTTGGCCTGGGTCGAGATGATGGCCTGGACACTCTGTGCGGATTGGCGGTCGGAGGTGCGCCGCATGCGCTTGACCGAGCGTCTGGGGGTGGAACGCGTAGCAGAATTGATGCCGGAGTATTTGCCGCATTGGCCGCGTGTGGTGCCGTCCGGTGTGCCTTATTCGGTATTGGCCGATGTGACGGCAGAGGCAGTGCGCTCGCAGACTGCGTCACCGCAGTCTGCTGCGTCGCTTTCGGCTACTGACGCGGGCTGGGGCAGCAACAACTGGGTCATCGGTGGCTCCCGCACCACCACAGGCAGGCCTATCCTGGCGAACGATATGCATCTGCAGATGTCGATACCGGCGATATGGTACGAAAATCATTTAACGGACGGGGCGTTGAATGTGACCGGGGTCACGTTCCCAGGCGTCCCGGGCGTGGTGTCCGGCCATAACGGACACGTAGCCTGGGGATTCACCGATGGGTTCCCGGATGTTGAAGACCTGTACATCGAACACACGCGCCGCACGGAAGATGGACGCGTGCAGGTCGAAGGTGAGGGGGGCTGGTACGAGGCAACCATCTTGCACGAGGCCATCCGCGTCAAGGGTGGGGAGACCGTTTACGAGGATGTGGTCGTCACCCGGCACGGGCCGGTCATCAATGCGCTGCTCCCGGATTGGGAGGATGCGCCGACGCTGGCGCTGCGCTGGACGTCGCTGGAACCGGACACCGGGATGATGGTCGCTTTCTTCAGGATGAATCGCGCCCATACATGTCAAGGATTTCGTGAGGCGCTGCGCCTGTGGACTTCCCCGGTGCAGAACGTCGTCTACGCGGATACGGAGGGCAACATCGCGTACAGTTTCCCCGGCAAGATTCCCATCCGGGCGCGCGGAGATGGGAAAACGCCATCACCGGGCTGGACCGATGACGATGAATGGACAGGCTACATCCCCTTTGCGCATCTGCCGCACCTTGAGAACCCACCGCAAGGCTACATTGCCTCTGCCAACAATCAGGTTGTGGATGACGCCTATCCTTATGATCTGGCAGTCAGACCGTTGAGCGGCAACCGTGCGCAGCGCATTGTTGAGCTGATCGAAAGCCGCGAAAAAATCGACCTGGCTTTTGTCCGCCAGATGCACCTAGACGTCGTCTCACCGCTGGCGCGGACGGTGGCGCGTTACCTGGGCCAGCTTGAGGTGGGAGATCCGGCTCTGCGCGAGGTTGTGGCGTTGGTGCGCGGGTGGGATGGCGCGATGCACGCGGACAGCGCGGCGGCCCTGGTCTACGAGATTTTTGCGCATCAACTGATCACGATGCTGCTTGCCAAACCCCTGGAAGGTCACTATCTCTTTGGTGAGACGACCTGGGGCTGGCTGGAGAAGGTGTTGGCCGAACCGCATTCCCACTGGTTCGATCTCGGCCACGGAGAAACGCGCGACGAGGTGATGCGTTTGGCACTGGCTGAAACGTTGGCTTATCTACAAAAGGAATTTGGACCGGATCCTGCGGACTGGGCCTGGGGGAAGCTACACCAGATCATCTACAACCACCCATTGGGCGGGAGCAAGCTGTTGGCGCCATGTTTCAACCGGGGACCTTACCCGGTCTCCGGTAACGGGCATGCGGTTTGCGCCACGCATCAAAGGAACTTCGACTCGCACACTTTTGGCGGCCCGCCCTACCGGATGATCGTCGATTTGGGTGATGTGCGCAACTCCGTGAGTTTGCTGACGCCGGGGCAGTCGGGCCAGCCGGGCAGCCCGCATTACGACGACCAGATTGCCGCGTGGTCGGCGGGCGAATATCATCCCATGTTGTTCATCCGTGAGGATGTGGAGCACGAAATGCAGCACCGGCTGCGCCTATTGTAAGAATATCGTAAGATTCCCGTCAAGTAAGGGTAGGCCTGGCGTGGTATAGTAGAATTGCGTTTCGAAAGAGACTTTCTCCTCCTTCTGAGTAGCCGAGGGCGCGTGGGACCGCCCTCGGCGTTTTTTTTTGTCTCAAAACTCTGGACAGTGAAGTCATTGTTCTTGTCATGGAAACTTGGTAGGTATTCGATGCAGTCTGATGGAAAGTATTTGTTTAGAAAAGCGCAACGCGACCAGGCTGAGGCTATATTTTCACTTTATCGTGAAGTGATAGCCGAAGGGCAAAAGAATGGTACGTCGCACTGGTCGGAAGAATATCCCACGAGCGCGTTCCTGGATGAAGATGTGGAATTGCAGCGGGTCTTTGTCCTCGAAGCTGACACTGAAATCGTAGCGTCAGTGGTGTTGCTCGAAACGGACGATCTGGATGACGAACCCCTAGGATGGCAGACTTTGAGATCGTGTGTGCCGCTCAGGTTGTGTGTGTCGCCTAAATTTCAAGCTCGCGGGATCGGCAGGCAGATGATGCATTGTCTGATTGCGTATGCGAAACAGCAGGGGTATCAGTCTATGCGCTTACTCGCGGAGGTCAACAGTGTTGCAGCAAATCGACTGTACAGACGCATGGGGTTTGTGTGTCTTGGCGTAGTCCAGTTGTATGGGAAAAGCTTCAATGCTTATGAATTGGTGTTGTAAGTGAAGAAAGGCGTTTGGAAATTCACTGGCAGGGAG